>JBBSMS010000011.1:0-41407 GCA_038233055.1 Nitriliruptorales bacterium | reverse complement strand
GCCCACGTCGAGGACGCCACCATGGTCGCCCGATCTTTGGCCCTGTTCACCGTCGCCGCGATCGCCGAGATCGGAGGCGCATGGCTGGTCTGGCAAGGACTGCGCGGCGACCGCGGCTGGGTCTGGGTCGTCCTCGGCGGGTTCGCCTTGGCCGGCTACGGCCTGGTGGCGACGCTGCAGCCCGGGACCGAGTTCGGACGGATCTTTGCGGCCTACGGCGGGATCTTCATCGTGGGATCGATGCTGTGGGGCACGGTCTTCGAAGGGTTCCAACCCGACCGTTTCGACCTGATCGGAAGCGGGGTGTGCCTGGCCGGGATGGTCATCATCATGTATGCACCCCGACCCTGACCTTCGCCACACATCACGATTCCCCGCGGCCGGCCACGCACACTCGCCACAGGTCGAACGGGGTGGCACCGTCTGGTGTGGAAGCCCCTATGGCCTTTGACGGCCGGGAAGGATGTCGTAACCGTGTTGTGGTGGCTGGTGGTGTTGGTCGGGGGCACGGTCGCGATCGTGGCGGGCGCGGAGTTGTTCGCCGAACATCTCGCCGCCGCGTCAGCGCGGTTGGGGGTGACCTCGTTTGCGTTGGCGTTGCTGTTGGCGGGTGCCGAGCCCGAGGAGTTGGCGACGGTGATCGCGGCATCGGCACGGGGTGTGGACGGGGTTGCCCTGGGTGACGTGATCGGTGCCAACGCCGCGATCATGACGGTCGCGCTGGGAGTCGGCGCGGTCGTGGCGTCCATGCCGTTCGGGCCGCGGGTCCGTCGCTATGCGCTGGGCGGCGTGATGGCGTCGGGTGTCGGGGGGGTGGTCGTGTGGGATGGCGCCGTGACGAGGCTGGAAGGCCTGGTGTTGGTCGGTGGCTACGTGGTGCTGGTGGGGGCAGTCTGGTTGTTGGAACGCCAGCCACCGCCACTGGGCGAGACCAGCGAACTTGCCGAGGCCGGCCAGACAGACGGGTCGGGCCGAGTCGGGCGTGAACTCGGCCTGGTCGTGGTCGGGATCGTGATGTTGGCGGCCGGGTCGTGTGCGGTGGTGGAAGGAGTACTTCGCCTCTCGGGAGTGGAGTCGACCCAGACCCAGTTGGGACTGGTCCTGGTCGGATTCGCCACCGCGTTCGAACTGGTGGTGCTGGCGTGGTCGGCCAGCCGTCGTGGCATGAGCGAGGTGGTCGTGGCCGGCGTGGTCGGGTCGTTTGCCTACAACATGACCATGAGCCTGGGCGCTGGAGCGGTGGTCGCACCGATCCAGATCAGCGATCCCGGACTGATCCGTGCGCCCTTGGTTGCGATGGTCGCGCTGGTGTTCGTGGCGATGGGCCTGGCCGGCCGGGGCGGCATGCTCAGTCGTCGCGACGGTGCGTTGCTGCTGGCCGGCTACCCCGTGTTCGTGGCCGTCGTCCTGCTGTGACCCCACGGGGTCCGGCATCGCCGTGACGTCCTGGCCGGTCCGTGCTCGGCAGTGGGCCGATCCTCGGCCCGCGGGCGGAGCTGAAGCGGCTGAAGCGTGAGAACGCCGAACTCCGCCGGGCCAACGACATCCTGAAGTCGGCAGCAAGTTTCTTCGGGGCGGAGACATCCCGCCCGCGTATCTCTCAAGCCGCGGCCGCGACCCGGTGGCCCCAGGCGGGAAGGCAGCGACGCCATCGAGGCCGTTGTCGAGCCGGCAGCGATGGAGACGCTTGCCGTCCCGGTCCTCAATGTGGATGTCGTCGTGGTCTTCAGCCCAGTCGTGTCCAACGAACACGGTCCCACCTGGCGCCCGCCCGGCCCTCGATCACGTCGGTACGCATGGCACGCCGGCCTGATGACCGGCTCGCCGTTCCGCTCGACCGGGTCGACGCACTGCTCGACCTCGTACGCGGGCCCGGCTGACGCGTTGGCGGGGTCGTGGGGCCACCGCTACCCTCCTCGACACGGCCCGCTGCGACGCGGGCCGGATGCGTGCCCCACCGCCCCTCGATCGGGACGGCCATCGGGTGCGCGCCCCGCGTGACATCTCGCCGCAGCCCCGCCGCCACCCTGACGGTGACGACGGCATGCCGTGACCGACCCGCGCCGGGGACCTCTTCACGAAAGCGACGCCACCCATGGCCTCCAAGCAGTTCGATCTGACCGCAAGCCTCCGCACAAAGCACGGCAAGGGGGCCTCCGGGCGCCTGCGCAGGACCGGGCGCGTCCCCGGCATCGTCTACGGCCACGGCGTCGAGCCGACCGCGCTGGACGTGGACTCGCTGGAGCTCTACCACGCGATGCACACCGATGCCGCCCGCAACGTCCTGATCCGCCTGGACGTGGACGGCGAGACCCACCTCAGCATCGTCAAGGACCTGCAGCGCCACGCCGTGCGTGGCGACATCATGCACGTCGACTTCCAGGCCGTCAGCCGCGACCAAAAGATCATCGCCGAGATCCCGGTCCACCTCCGCAACGAGGACGACCCGCGCAGCAACGGCGGGATCATCAACCACGTCCTCTACACGGTGCCGCTCAGCGTCAAGCCGCTGGAGGTCCCGCAGGAGTTCACGCTCGACCTCACCGGCATGGAGATCGGTGACGTGCTGCGCGTGGCCGACCTGGCCGCGCAGTTGCCCGAGGATGCCGTCTTCGAGATCGAGGAGGACCGCACGATCGTCACGATCAACGCGCCCATCACCGAAGAGGAACTGGACGAGATGGCCGAGGGTGCAGGCATCGAGGAGGACGAGGCGATGCCGACCCTCGTGGGCGAAGATGGCGAGCCCGTCGAGGGCGAGGCCGACGCCGATGCGGACGCCGAGGGTGGTGCGAACGCCCCCGCGGCCGGTGCTGCCGCCGGCGACGCCGACGAGTGACCCCGGCGGATGCCACGCCCGGCGACCGGCGGCTGCTGGTCGTCGGGCTGGGCAACCCCGAGGACGAGTACGGCGGCACCCGGCACAACGTCGGTGCCGACGTCGTCCGCCTGCTGGCGCGACGACACCACCGTGACCTCGATCGCAACAAGCGGATCCAGGCCCAGGCGACCGAGGTCCGGGTGGGCGACGGGGCTTCGTTGGCGCTGGTCGTGCCGTCGTGCTTCATGAACGAGTCCGGTGGGCCGGTCCAGGCCGCTGCACGGTGGTACTCCGTCGAGGCCGCCGACATCGTCGTGGTCCACGACGAGATCGACCTCCCGCTCGGGCGGTTGCGGGTGAAGGTCGGGGGCGGCGCCGGTGGGCACAACGGACTCAAGGACGTCGACCGGGCCCTGTCGACCCGCGACTATGGTCGGGTGCGGATCGGCGTCGGTCGCCCGCCGGGTCGCCAGCCTGCCCGCGACCACGTGCTCCGCCGCTTCTCGCCGCGCGACCGCGCGACCATCGACATCGTGCTGGAGCACGCCGCCGACGCCGTCGAGTCCCTGGCCACCGAGGGACTCGAGCCGACCCAGAACCGCTTCAACGCCCTGGACGCCCTGCCATGAGAGAACGCCTCGAACAGATCACGCGCGCCTGGGAGATCACCCGGGCGGGCAACCCGCGCCTTCCGTGGCTGGTGTTCGGGCCGATGGTCGCGATCATCGTTGCCGGGGTGGTGGCCACGCTGCTGACCGGTTCCTACCTGTGGCTGCCGATCGCGACGATGCTGGCCCTGCTGGTGGGCGTCGTGGTCTTCGGACGGTTGGCCCAGAACGCCCAGTACGCCCAGATCGAGGGTCGACCGGGTGCTGCGGCGGCGGTGCTGGACGCGGCCCGGGGCCAGTGGTTCGTGCGCCCGGCGGTCGCCTTCACCAAGAAGCAGGACTTCGTGCACCGCGCAGTCGGGCGCTGCGGGGTCGTGCTGGTGGCGGAGGGCAAGTCGACCCGGATCGGGCCGCTGCTGGCCAAGGAACGCACCCGCATGAAGCGCCTGGTCGGCGACACCCCGTTGCACACCTTCCTGGTTGGCAACGGCGACGGGCAGGTCAGCCTCGACCGGCTCCAACTCACGCTGAACAAGCTCCCACGGGAACTGTCCAAGCGCGAGGTGCCGCAACTCGCACGGGAACTGGAGGCGCTGGACCGTGACCTCCCGATGCCCAAGGGCTACATGCCCCAGCCCGGCAAGAAGATGCGCTAGCCGGGACGGCCGTGGCGCCGTCTTCGCCCCGTTGTTCGGGTCGGGAACATCGCACCAGCAGCCGTCGTTGCCCGCCCACAACTGACCGCATCCGTTCGGCCCCACGCTCCCGCGTGGTGCCGCTTCCGTGGTCACCGAAGGACCCCGATGCGCACCTCCACCTCACGGCCGTCGTCGGTCGATGACGTCTTGGACCCGGGGATCGCGTCGGGTCCGTTGGCAGCGTTGCTGCGGCCCGGGCGGGCACTGGCGGACGAGGCGTTCGTCGATCATGTGGTGGCGCCGGTCGAGTCGGCCCGGGGGTACTGGCTGAGCCTGCTGGCCGAGCGCGCGGCCCCGCTGCTGGTCGTGACGCCGCGCACCTCCGACGCCGAGGAACTGGTCGACGCCATGGGGGCCTACCTCGGCGAGGACCGGGTGGCGCTGTTCCCGTCGTGGGAAACCCTGCCGCACGAACGTCTGTCGCCCCAGCCGGCCACGGTGGGTGCCCGCCTGCACGTGCTGGACCGGCTGGTGGCGGCCACCACCGGCGAGGTGGACCCCACCCACGAACGCGCCCTGGTGGCGATCGTCGCGCCGGTGCGTGCGGTGCTGCAACCGATGGACCCGCGCCTGGCCACGCGCCGGCCGTTGGCGCTGTCCCGACACGTTGACCTCGGGCTCGGCGGGCTGGTCGAGGAGTTCGCCCGCCTGGGCTACGCACGAGCGAACCAGGTGAGCCAGCGCGGAGAGTTCGCGGTCCGGGGCGGCATCGTGGACGTGTTCCCGACCGCGGCGGACGCGGCCGTGCGGATTGAGTTCTTCGGTGACGACATCGAGGAGATGCGCACGTTCGGGATCGGCGACCAGCGATCGATCGAGCCCGTCGACGAGGTGGTCGTGGACCCGGCCCGGGAACTGGTCATCGACGACGACCTTCGCGAACGGGCCCGCCGACTGGTGTCGACCGTGCCGTGCCTGGCAGGACCACTGGACCAGTTGGCCGACGGCATCGCCTTCGACGGGGCCGAGTCGCTGGTGACGCTGCTCCACCACGACCCGCACCTGCTGCCCGACTTCCTCCCCGACGACGCCGGGGTGGCGATCGTCGACCCCATGCTGGTCGGCGACCGGGCCACCAAGGTCATGGAGGAGGCCGAGGTCCTGGCCGAGGTGGCGTGGGACCTGCCCGACGGACTGTCCCGGTTCGGGGCAGCCGGGTTCGCCTCGATGGACCAGATGCTTGAGCGGGTCGTCGGGCCTCGTTGGGACTTGCCGGCCTTCGGGGCCACCCGGCTGCCGGGGACGGCGCTGGACTCGTTCCGCGGCGACGTCGAGGCGATCGCCGGCCGGACCCGGGCGTGGTTGTCCGACGGCCACCGGGTCGTGGCGACCACGGCCGGACGCGGCCCGGTCAAGCGCCTGTCGGACGTGCTGGGCCAGGCCGGTGTGCCTGCCCGCCTGCACGACGCGGTGCCGCCCGCGTTCGATGCCGCCCGCGTCGAACTGGCCGCGTCGCCGCTGCGCAAGGGCTTCTCCTCGGACCAGCTGGGCCTGGTCGTGCTGGGGGAGTGGGACCTGTTCGGGCCCCGCAGGACCCGCCGCGCCGGTCGCCGCATGGGTGCGCGCGGCAAGGCGCTCGACACCGTCGCCGGCCTCGAACCGGGGGACGCGATCGTCCACCGCACCCATGGGGTGGGCATCTTCGACGGGTTGGTCACACGCGAGTACACCGGCCCGGACGGGCGCCCGGTCACTCGCGACTACGTGGTCGTCACCTACGCCAAGGGCGACACGCTCTACATCCCGTCCGACCAGGTCGACGCGATCGCGCGCTACCAGGGCGGCGACAGCCCGAAGCCGATGCGCCTGGGCGGGGCCCAGTGGGAGAAGGCCAAGAGCCGCGTGCGTGGGGCCGTTCGGGACATCGCGGCCGAACTGATCCGGCTCTACGCCGCGCGCCTGCACGCCCCCGGGACGGCGTTCGGCGTCGACGGCATGATGCAGCGCGAGCTGGAGGACGCCTTCGCGCACGTCGAGACCCCGGACCAGGTGACCGTCATCGACGAGGTCAAGCGCGACATGGAGGCGCCGCTGCCGATGGACCGGATCCTGGCCGGGGACGTCGGGTTCGGCAAGACCGAGGTGGCCGTGCGGGCGGCGGCCAAGGCCATCTTCGACGGCTACCAGGTCGGCGTGCTGGTGCCGACCACGATCCTCGCCCAGCAGCACCACGAGACCTTTCGCGAACGCTTCGCCGGGTTCCCCGTGCGAGTGGAGGTGCTGTCGCGGTTCGTCACCGACGCCCACCGCCGCGTGGTGCTCGCGGGACTCGAGGACGGCACGGTGGACCTCGTCATCGGCACCCACGCCCTGTTGGGCACCGGGGTCGCCTGGCGTCGCCTGGGACTGGTCGTGGTCGACGAGGAACAGCGCTTCGGGGTGGCGCAGAAGGAACGCCTCAAGCAGTTGCGAACGTCGGTGGACGTGTTGAGCATGTCCGCAACACCGATCCCGCGCACCCTGGAGATGGCGGTCGCCGGCATCCGTGACCTGTCGGTGATCGAGACCCCGCCAGAAGACCGCCAACCCGTCACGACGATGGTCCAGGAGTACGACGAGGGCCAGATCACGCTGGCGATCCGGCGCGAACTGCTGCGCGACGGCCAGGTCTTCTACCTCCACAACCAGGTCTCCACGATCCACGCCACGTCCGAGCACCTGCGTGAACTGGTGCCGGACGCCCGCATCGCCGTCGCCCACGGGCAGATGGACGAGCGCGCGCTGGAGGGCGTGATGGTGAAGTTCTGGGAGGGCGAGTTCGACGTGCTTGTGTGCACCAGCATCATCGAGTCGGGGCTGGACATCCCCAATGCAAACACGCTGATCATCGAGCGGGCCGACCTGCTGGGCCTGGGGCAGCTGCACCAGTTGCGCGGTCGCGTCGGGCGCTCGGCGGCACGTGGGTACGCCTACTTCCTGCACCCGGCTGGGTCCTCGATCACCGAACCGGCCTACGAGCGGTTGCGGACGATCGCCGAGCACACCCGACTGGGCTCGGGCCTGTCGATCGCGATGCGTGACCTCGAGATCCGTGGGGCCGGCAACGTCGTGGGATCCGAACAGTCCGGCCACGTCGCCGCGGTCGGGTTCGACATGTACACCCAGTTGCTCAAGGAGGAGGTCGCGGACCTCACGGGCGAGACGGTCGAGGAGGAGGTCGAGATCACGCTCGACCTGCCGGTCGACGCCACCCTGCCGGTGACCTACGTCCCCGACGACCACCAGCGCCTGGAGTTGTACAAGCGCATCTCGGCGATCCGGGACGCCGCCGGCGTCAAGGCCCTGACCGAGGAACTCCAGGACCGCTTCGGACCCCTGCCGACACCGGCCCGACGGGTCCTGACGCTGGCCGCCCTGAAGGCCGCGATGCGCCGTTGGGGCGTGACCGAGGTGGCGATCGCGCGCGCGGGTGGCCGCAAGCCGCAACTGCGCGTGTCGCCGGTCACGCTGGCCGAGTCCGCGCGGGTGCGACTGACCCGCCGCCATCGACATGCCTCGGTCAAGGGCGACCGGGTGACGGTCCCGTTGCCGGTCCCGCCCCCGGACGACCTGGTCGCCTGGGTCGCCGGCGAACTCCGCTCGCTGTTCACCCCCGCCGGCTGACGGCGACGGTCGTCACTCGCGCTCGGCGGCCTTCTCGGCGTCGGCGTGGCCCTCAGCCTCCTGTGCCTTGTCGTTGGCGTTCTCCTGCAACTCGGCGGCCTCCTCCTGCTTCTGGGCCTTCTTCTGCTGCTGCTCGCCCTCGCGCTCGAGGTCCTGCTTGTCGGTGGCCTCGCCGGCGGCTTCCTTCGCCGTGCCCTTGATGTTCTCGTCCGTGGTTCCCATGGCTCGTTCCTCTCGGTCGTCGGTGCCGACCCGTCCGGGCCGCACCAGTCCATGATGACCACTGGGTCGACCTCGCGCCGGGCCACTCGTCCCGTCCGGGCCACGTTGCCCGGCGGCGTGTCGTGACGTCGGGCACCCTGCCGGACGGACCGCGGGACGAGGAGAGCGCGTTGGACACCACGACCTTCGGCGTTGTCGGCGATGTCACGTTCGACGACGTGGTGGCGGCCGCCGCACGCCTGGACGGCGTCGCCCATCGGACGCCGGTGCTGACGTCGCGCCGGATCGACGACATGGTCGGGGCCGAGGTCCTGTTCAAGGCCGAGCACCTGCAACGGGTGGGCGCCTTCAAGTTTCGCGGCGGCTACAACGCGTTGTCGCAGTTCGACGAGGACCAGCGGGCGGCGGGCGTGGTCACCTTCTCGTCCGGCAACCATGCCCAGGCGATCGCCCTGTCGGCGCGGCTGCTGGACATCCCGGCCACGATCGTGATGCCGACCGACGCGCCCGCGTCCAAGGTCGCCGCGACCCGGGGCTACGGCGCCGAGGTCGTCCCCTATGACCGCTACACCCAGGACCGTGCCGCCATCGGTGCCGACCTCGCCGCCGAGCGGGGGCTGACCTTGATCCCGCCCTACGACCATCCCCACATCATCGCCGGGCAGGGAACGGTGGGGAAGGAACTGTTCGAGGACGTCGATGACCTCGACACGCTGTTCGTGTGCCTGGGCGGTGGCGGGTTGTTGTCCGGGGTTGCCCTGGCGACCCGCGCGCTGGCGCCGGACTGTCGACTGGTCGGGGTCGAACCCGCGGCCGGCAACGACGGCCAGCAGTCGTTGGAACGGGGCGAACTGGTGACGATCGAGCCGCCGCGGACGCTGGCGGACGGGGCCGCGACGCCGTCGCTGGGCCAGCACACCTTCGCGATCATCCGCCGCGACGTCGACGCGATCGTGACCGCCACCGACGACGAACTGGTTGGCGCGATGCGTCTGGTGGCGTCCACGATGAAGCAGGTGGTCGAACCCACCGGCGTGCTGGGACTGGCCGCCGTGCTGGCGCGGCGGGACGAACTGGCCGGTCAACGGGTCGGGGTCGTGATCAGCGGCGGCAACGTCGACCTCGACCGTTACGCCGACCTGCTGGCCGGCTGACATGGACGATCACGCGTCTCGGACGGCACGGGCGGTGGCCGTCGGGCGGGCGGTCGGCATCGACGGGATCCGCGACCCACTGGTCGAACACCTCTTGCCGCGGCGTGACCGGGTGACCGTCCGGGCCCTGCGGGCGTTGCCGGCAGGCAGGCCGGCGCTGGGCATGACGGCGCATGCGGCCTTGCGCATGCGGGCGGTCGACGACGCCCTGGAGGCCGCCCTGGCCACGACGAACGCGGACACCGTGGTGGTCGTCGGCGCGGGCTGGGACACCCGGGCGTGGCGGCTGGACTCGCTGACCGGTCGGCGGGTCCTGGAGGTCGACCACCCGGCGACCCAGCGTGCGAAGCGAGCTCGGCTGGCGGACCTGCCGTCCCCGCTCGCCGAGGTCGACTTCGTGGGGGCCGACCTGCGCACGGCCGACCTCGACGACGTGCTCGCGACCGCCGGCCAGGACCCCGAGGTGCCGGTTGTGTGGATCTGGGAGGCGGTCGTCCCGTACCTCCCGCCCGACGCCGTCGACGCGACCTTGCACGTGTTGGCGGCGCGCTCGGCCCCGGGCAGCCGCCTGCTGGTCACGACGATGACCCCGGGGCTGGTCGAACCGTGGCTGCCGGCGATGTCGGCCGGGGCGTTCGCGAGCCTGCGGCTGGTGGGCGAACCGATCCTGACGGCGCGCTCGGATCCCGACATCGTGGACTGGCTGGCCACGCACGGGTGGCGGTCGGGGGGCGGACGCGGCCCGCGCTCGTGGGCCGACGCGGCGGGCGTCACCCTGTTCGGCCCGACCCTGGACGAGCGACTGCATGTCGCCGAACGACAGGATGTGACCGGCTGACGGGTCTCGGTCGTCGACGTGGCCGAGCGTCGGCCGCGGCAGGGTCACGATGACGGGGAGCCGATGGTGCGTCGGTGGACGGTGCGCGATCGCTGTCCCGGCCGGTCAGGCCACGGCAGCATCGCCCAACGTCGTGATCTCCAGGGTCGGTTCGAGCTCCCTGGCCGCGGTCAGCACCAGTCGGCGGTGGCAGGTGGAGCCGTCCCGTTCGTAGCACAGCAGGGCCACGCGTCCGCTGTGGGCCATGGCGACGACCTGGGCGACGGCGGCGCGCCCGTCCTGGTCGTCCAGCACGGCCTCGTAGCGGGCGATGGCCTCGGGTTCGCCGGCGCGGATCCCGTCGCGGTTGTCACGGGGATTGCCCAGGGCGCGCAGGTGGACGTAGTTGATGTCCTCGGCCGCCAGTCCGGCCTTCAACCGCGATCCCGCGAAGTCGGGCTTGCGGGACCGCGTGGTCGTCCGCACGTCCGCGACCGTGTCGATGCCGTGGTGCTGCAGCAGGTCGACCATCGCGCCCAGGTCCCGGCGCTCGTAGCCGACCCCGGCCAGCAGGGGCGACGTCGACGTGCTCATGCGTGCGACAGGGTGGCGACGAGGGCGGTCATGAACGCCCGCCCCTGGGCCAGCTGGTCACGCGCGATCCACTCGTCGGGACGATGGGCGATGTCGATGTTGCCGGGCCCGCACACCACCGCCGACATGCCGACGGCCTGGAAACGGGCCGCGTCGGTGCCGAACGGAGCGGTCCGGGCCGGCGATCCGGTCCCGAGGACGTTGCGGACCAGGGCCTCGGCGGCGCCGTCCGGTTCGTCTGACAGGGCCGGCAGGATCCCGGGTGACGTGATCTGCAGGGTCGAACCCGGGTGAGTGCGCTGCATCTCCGCCAGCACGACCTCGCGTGCGTGGGCCTCGATGCGGTCGGCCAGGTCGGGGCCGTCCTCGGACGGCAGGGCGCGGTACTCGAAGGTCAGTTCGGCCCGGTCAGGGATGATGTTGATCGCCGTCCCGGCCGAGGCCATGGCGAGGTTGAAGGTCGTGAACGGCGGCTCGAAGCGATCGTCGGTGGTGTGGCGCTGCTCGTTGGCGAGGTCATCGATGAAGGCACCGAGCCGGACCAGCGCCCGCAACGCGTTCGCGCCGCCATCGGGTTGCGACGAATGCCCGCCCAGCCCCTGGAAGGTGTAGGTGTAGGCGCGCACCGACTTGTGGGCGTTCACGATGCCCATGCTGGTCGGTTCGCCGACGACCACCCGCGCCGGCGGATGGTCCCGCTGGACCAGCTCCTCGGCGATCGGGACCGCCCCCAGGGCACCCAGTTCCTCGTCGTAGGACAACGCGAGCCAGATCGGGACCGCCAGGTCGGCATCGCCCAGTTCGGCGACGCTGTCCAGCACGCAGGCGATGTGGCCCTTCATGTCGGTGGTCCCGCGCCCGACCAGGCGGTCGTCGGCCTCGACCAGTTCGAAGGGGTCGGTGGCCCAGTCCTGGCCTGTCACGGGCACGCAGTCGGTGTGCGAGGACACGACCACGCCGTTGGGGCCGTCGGGCCCGAACCGGGCGAGCAGGTTGGCCCGGTCGCCGTCCGGGTGGCGCTGGACCACGACTTCCCCCGCCCGGTCACCGATCGCGTCGCGAGCGCGCTCGACGACGGCGAGGTTGGAGCCCCCGGACGTGCTGTCACTGGCGACGAGTGCGCGCAGGTGGTCCAGGACACCGGCCAGGTTGGTCGGTTCGGGCATCGTGATGGCCGCCTTGTGCTGGTGGAAGGGTTCGGATCGACGGTAGCGTCCACCGCGTCTCACCACGGGCCCGTGGATGTGGTGGGCCCCGGTCCCCCCCACTCGGAGGCGCGCGTGCTCGCAGTCACCTGGAACGTCAACTCGCTCCGGGCCCGGATGCCGCGGATGGTCGAACTGCTCGACGCCCACCACCCCGACGTGGTCCTGCTCCAGGAGACCAAGACCGCCCCGGAACAGGTCCCGCACCTCGAACTCGCAGCCGCCGGCTACCAGGTCGCGGACCACTCCGGCGGCCGCTGGGCGGGCGTGGCGATCGCCGCGACGACCGACCTGGTGGACGTGGTCGTGGGCTTGCCCGGCAGCCCGGTCCCGGACCAGGCGCGCTGGGTCGAGGCAACGGTGGCCGGCATCCGCTTCGTCAGCGTCTACGTGGTCAACGGGCGCCACCCCGACGACCCGGCGTTCCAGCACAAGCTCGGGTTCCTCGACGCGATGCGGGACCGGTTGCAGCAGTTGCGGGCGGCGGGGCCGGTCGTGCTGGGCGGTGACGTCAACATTGCCCCGGCCGACGTCGACGTGTGGAACCCGGCCGCCTTCCGCGGCAGTACCCATGTGACGCCAGCCGAGCGCGAGCGACTGGCCGCGATGCTGGACCTCGGCTTCGTGGACGCGGTCCGCCACCTCCAGCCCGAGGGCGCCGCCTTCACCTGGTGGGACTATCGCGCCGGGGCGTTCCACAAGGGCCGCGGGCTGCGCATCGACCTGTTCCTGGTCAGCGACGACCTGGTGGACGGCATCCGCACGGCCGGCATCGATCGCGGGTTCCGCAAGGGGCCCAAGCCCTCGGACCATGCCCCACTGCTGCTGGAACTGGACGGACGGGCCGGCTGACGCCTGCCCTCGCTTCGCTCGGGCAGGTTGCAGAACTCGCTCCGCTCGTTCTGCGCCGCCGCGGACGCCTGACCTCGCTCCGCTCCGGCGCGCGGCCTAGGGTCGAGGCACCGTCGCTGCCATCGGCGACGAGGAGGAACCATGGCCGACGACTGCATCTTCTGCGGGATCATCGCGGGCGACCTGCCCTCCGTGCAGGTTGGGGAGAACGAGGCCGCGGTGGCCGTCCGCGACATCAACCCGCGCGCGCCCGTCCACCTGCTGGTGGTGCCGCGGCGACACCGCACGTCGGCCCACGAGTTGACGGCCGACGACGGCGACGAACTGGCGCAGGTGTTCACGCTGGCTCGCGAGGTCGCCACGGCCGCCGGCACCGCCGACGGCTACCGCGTGGTCACCAACATCGGTCGCGGCGGTGGCCAGATGGTCGACCACCTTCACTTCCACGTGCTCGGCGGCCGACAGTTGCGCCACATCGACTCCGGGACCGCGCCGGACGACTGACCGGGTGCACGACGGCCGGGCAGGGTCGTGGCCATTGCGGCGGCAACGCCACCGATACGCTGCGAGATCGGCCCCGCGTGTTCGCGGCGGCCACCCCTGTCACCTCGGCCCGCGACGGGCCCCTGAGGAGTTGTCCCGTGCACCGCCGTCCCATGCTTCCCCTGGTCGCACTCGCGACCATCGCGCTCGCCGTCGGAGCCTGCTCCGGCGTCGGTTCCAGCGACATCCTGCCAGCCGACGAGGCTGCCACCGTCAACGGCGAGGCGATCGCCAACGACTTCTTCGAAGAGATCTCGTCGTCGGCGGCGACCACGTTGCCCGAGGAGGCGACCGACGAGGAGCGCATCGCGCTGCAGCGCCAGACGCTGGGCCGCATGATCGAGACCGAGATCATCGCCCAGTTCGCCGAGGACAACGGCGCGACCCTGGACGACGAGGCGATCGACACCATCGTCGAGGAGGGCGGCGAGGAACTGGTCACCGCGGCCGAGTCGACCGGGTTGAGCCCGGAGCAGTACGCCGAGGTCTTTGTGGCCCCGGACTACCTCCTCAACGAGGTGACCAAGGAGGTCGCCGCGGACATCGAGGTCTCCGACGAGCAGGTCCAGGAGCGCCTGGCCTCCGGCGTGGAGGGGGTCACCGCGACGCTGTCGCACATCCTGGTCGAGTCCGAGGACGAGGCCAACGCGGCGCTGGAGCGGATCAACGGGGGCGAGGCCTTCGCCGAGGTGGCGGCCGACGTCAGCATCGACGGCAGTTCGGCCGAGGGCGGCAGCCTCGGCCAGGACGTCCCGCTGTCGGGATTCGTCCCGGAGTTCGCCCAGGCCGCGGCCGAGGCCCCGATCGGTGAACCGGTCGGGCCGGTCCAGTCCGAGTTCGGCTTCCACCTGATCCTCGTGGAGGACCGCACCGAGCCGGAGACCGCCGGCATGGAAGAGGACCTGCGGGTCCAGATCGCGCTCGAGTCCGAGGAGGGCCAGGCGGCCATGGCGCCCCTGGTCGAGTCCTTCACGACCCTGTTCGACGACGCCGAGGTCGAGGTGTCGTCGCGCTACGGGGTGTGGGACGCGGCCAACCGCACCGTCGTCGACCCGGAGGAGCTGGTCGAGGAGACCGGCAGCGGAGCGCCCACGGGCGGGACCGCCCCGCCGGTCGGCACCGAGGTGCCCCCGGTCGGCACCGAGGCACCCAGCGCGCCCGCGCCGACCGAGTCGGCACCGTCCCCCGCCGCGTCGTGACGGACGGGCACCCGCGGGACTCGATGACCGCGCCTCGACCGCACCTGGCGCTGATCGAGACCGCAGGTGCCCTGCCGGGCTTGTTCCCGGCGGCGGCGTGGGAGGCACTGCACGACGCACGCGTGGTCGTCGCACGCGATCCGGACGCCAACCCGGCCGTTCCCGCGTTGCGGGCGGCCGGGTTCGTTGTGGAGTCGTTCGAGCCGTCGACCACCCCGGTGCCCCTGGCCGGGCGCGACCTGTTGGCGGCGCCGCCGACGCCGGCCGCCGCACGCGCCCGTGGCCTGTTGGCGCTGGCCCGCGAGCACGGCGACGTCGCCTGCCTGATGGATCCCGACGACACCACGTTCGGCCGGGACGTCGGGATGGCCGCCGCACGCGACGTCGACGTCGAGGTCGAGTTCGTGTTCCTGGTGGGGGCGCCGCGTGGCCTGGCCCTGCTGGACCTGGTGGCGGTGTTCGACGCCCTGCTCGACCCCGACGACGGGTGTCCCTGGGACCTCGAACAGGACCATGCCTCGCTGGCGCCGCACCTGGTGGAGGAGACCTACGAGGCGCTGGAGGCCATCGCCGCCGGCGACGACGACGCGATGGCCGAGGAACTGGGCGACGTGTTGATGCAGGTCGTGTTCCACGCGAAGGTGGCCGAGGGCCGGCGCGCGTTCGACATCGACGCCGTGGCCACCGGCATCGCCGAGAAGTTGCGGCGACGGCATCCCCACGTGTTCGGTGACGACGAGGTCGCCGACGCCGACGAGGTCCGGGCCAACTGGGACGCGATCAAGGCGACCGAGAAGCCCGGGCGGACGTCGCCGTTCGACGGGATCGTGCGCGCCCTGCCGGCCTTGCCGTTGGCCTCCAAGGTGGTGTCGCGGGCCGCTGGACTGGGTTGGGCACCGGGGCCGCAGGAAGCCGTCGAGTTGCTCGCGGCCGCCGTCGCCAACCTGCAGGCGGCCGTGGCTGCGCGGGATGCCGGGCCGCCCGTCGCGGACGAGCAGTCGGCCACCGGTGCGGGCGACGACGACGATCCCGTCGGTGAGGCGCTCGGTGCGGTCGGCGTCGCGCTGGCCGCCGTGGCCGCGGCGACGGGCGAGGATGCGGACGGGCAGATCCGCCGGGCGGTGGACGTGCTGGTCGGTCGATTCGAGGCCGCCACCCGACGGACGGCCGCGCGCGGGAGCACGCCCACGACCACGACGGCGTGGCAGCAGGCCCTGGACGAGGCCGCCGCGGCCGGTTGGTGAGTTGTCGGCCCGGGCAGTCCCTACGCTCGCGGCCGACCCCGACCAGCGCCCCGGAAGGTGGACATGGACCCGACGACGTGCCCGACGTGCGGGGCCACCGTGCCCGACCGCACGGGTGCTCCGGGCACCTGCCCGGACTGTGGTCGGCTCTTGCCGCCCGCCTCGGCGCCCCTGCCCTCGACCGAGGAATCGGCGTGGCTGCGTGCTGAGCGGGCGACACCGCGACCGCCCGTCGATCTGTCCGCGGCCGTTGGGTCCGTCGGGCCGGCGGCGCCGGCCCCGCCCGTTGCACCCGACCGTTCGGTCGTGTCCGGGCCGGCGGATGACGGAGCCACGACGTCCGACGCCGTGGACCCCTCGGTGCGCCCGCCCACCGTCGACCGGGACGCGCTGCCCGAGCCCGATCGCGATCCGCTCGCGGGCTGGGACGACGACACGGTGCTGCTGCCCGAGCGTCCCACGCCGGACTGGCTCGTCGTCGCGGCCGCCGGGGGCACCGGACTGGTTGCGGGTGCGCTGCTGGCGCCGCGGGGTCGAACCGGGCTCGGGGCGGTGCTCGGGATCGTTTCGGGCGTGGTCGGGGCCGGGATCCGGCGGTCCGTGTGGCGCATCGAGGCGCCGGACGGCTCCTGGGCGCGTCTTCACGAGCCCGGCCGGTCGAGGGGCTGACCGTCAGGCTGAGGGTTGGTTCCGTCACTGAATGACTGTCGAATATGTTGTGTTTGTTGTCTTCTGATTGGTCAAGTACTCTGGTGAACTCAACGGACGGGGTTGTGTCGGGCGACGTCACGGCCTAGGGTTGACGGTTGTCGACCGTCCATCGCCCGCGTCCCACCACCCGCAAGGACCGTCCATGCCCTTCAGCCCTCGGATCCTGTCCGTGCATGGGCGCGAGATCCTCGATTCCCGGGGCAACCCTACGGTTGAAGTCGAGGTTCAGGTCGACGACGGCGCGTTCGGCCGCGCGGCCGTGCCGTCCGGAGCGTCCACCGGCGACTTCGAGGCCGTGGAGTTGCGCGACGGCGGCGATCGTTACGGCGGCAAAGGTGTCGCCACGGCCGTCGACAACGTCAACAGCATCCTTGCAGACGCCGTGGAGGGCCACGTCGTCACCGACCAGCAGGGGATCGACGCCCGCCTGCTCGAACTGGACGGGACGCCGGACAAGTCCAACCTCGGCGCCAACGCCCTGCTGGGCGTGTCGCTGGCGGCGGCCCGCGCGGCCGCGGACTCCTGCGGGCTGGCGCTGTACGAGTACCTGGGCGGTCCCTCGGCCCACCTGCTGCCGGTGCCGATGATGAACATCCTCAACGGCGGTTCCCACGCGGACTCCAACGTCGACGTGCAGGAGTTCATGATCGCACCGATCGGCGCGCCGACCTTCCGCGAGGCCGTGCGCATGGGGGCCGAGGTCTACCACCGCCTGCACCGGGTCCTGTCGGAACGAGGCCTGGCCACGGGGTTGGGTGACGAGGGCGGGTTCGCACCCAACCTGGAGACCAACCAGGCCGCGCTGGACCTGATCGTCGAGGCCATCGAGGCGGCCGGCTACGAGCCCGGCACCGACGTGGCGCTGGCGCTGGACGTCGCCTGCAGTGAGTACTACGAGGACGGCACCTACGAACTGGCGGGCGAGGGACGGTCCCTGACGCCCGACGAGCACGTCGCGTGGCTGGCCGAACTCGCGGACGCCTACCCGATCATCTCGATCGAGGACGGCATGGACGAGGACGACTGGGACGGCTGGAAGGCACTGACCGACCGCCTCGGTGACCAGGTCCAACTGGTCGGCGACGACCTGTTCGTGACCAACGTCGAGCGCCTGAAGCGCGGCCTCGACCTGGGCGTGGCCAACTCGGTGCTGGTCAAGGTCAACCAGATCGGGACACTCAGCGAGACCTTCGAAACCATGGAGATGGCCCACCGCGCCGGCTACACGAACATGGTCTCGCACCGGTCCGGCGAGACCGAGGACTCGACCATCGCCCACCTCGTCGTGGCCGTCAATGCCGGCCAGATCAAGTCCGGCGCACCCGCCCGCAGCGATCGAGTGGCGAAGTACAACCAGTTGCTCCGGATCGAGGAACGCCTGGGCGACAGCGCCCGCTACGCCGGCGCGTCGGCGTTCCCGCGGCACGTGGCGGGCGCCTGATGTCGACGCCGACGCTCCAACGGTCCTGGGCACGGCCGGAGCCGCGGCCGACCACGCGGCTGGAGAAGATGCGATACGTCCGGTCGGCGTCGCGCCGCCGGACCCGTGGCAGCGGGGACGTGGCACCACTGCCCGTCCAGCACCTGGCGCGCCGGGTCGACGACGTGGCCCACGTCGGTGCCGACCGTGCCCGCCGGGCCCTGGCCGGCGACCGGCCGTTCATCCTGGGGCTGGCGGTGATCCTCCTGCTGGCCGTCACCGTGGTGTCCGGTCCCCTGCAGTCGTGGCTGGCGGGACAACAACGACTGGACGTGGCCACGACCCAGCTCGTCGCGCTCGACGGCGCGACCGGCGAACTGGACCAGCGGGCCGCCGACCTCACGGACCTGGACCACGTGGAGGTGGTGGCGCGCGAACAGCTCGGCTACGCGATGCCGGGGCAGGTCGCCTACTCCCTGGTCCCGCCCGAGGACGCCGAACCGGAACTTGCGGCCAAGGCCGATCCGGCCGTGGTCACCGAGTCCTGGTGGCGCCGGGTGTTGCACGCGCTGGTGCAGGACGACGCCACGACCCCCTGACGCCGGTCGCAGCGCCCCGACCGCCGCATGTTGCCGATCGGGCCGCCACGGCATACCTTTGCCCCTGGATGCCCGTGGGCATCCATTCGCGCGAACACGGGTCCGACCGTCGCCACGCGCCGTCACGGCGCCCGACCGTCGCACCCATCCCATCATCTCGTGGCCACACAGGTGGCCACGGACACCCGCATTCGTGTGCGTCGTGCGCGACGACGAACGAGTGCCGAAGGAGTTGATCCCACTGCAGGGAAACATCATCAAGGGCAAGGTCGTCCGCCTCGAGGAGTACGGGGCGTTCGTCGAGATCGACACCGAGAACGGGCCGGTCACCGGCCTCGTCCACGTCTCCGAGGTCGACAGTGACTTCGTCGAGAACATCTACGCCTACCTGGCGGAGGGTGACGAGGTCGACGTCCGCGTGCTGGACGTCAAGGAGGACGGCAAGGTCGACCTGTCGATCAAGCGGGCCGATCCGGACTGGCAGGAGGAAGAGTCCGTCAACCTCCGGTCCAAGCTCGACAAGGACTTCAACAAGCGTCTGCGCCGCTTCATGCACAAGTCGCAGATGATCCAGGGTGAGGCGCGCCGCCAGCGTCGCGGTCGCTGACCTCCCCGACCGGTCCCCGTCGCACCGCGGGCAGGCCCGTCGGCATGCCGACCGACGACGTCGAGCGCCACGCCGTGCTGGCCCGTGCTCGCGCCGTCGCGGCGGCGGACGCCGTACGACCGCCGTCGGCCGATCTGGGTCACCAGGACCACCTCGTACCCCCGACCGCCACCCCGGCGGACCCGGTCGTGCCCGATCCCGAGGCCGACTACGCGCGCGCGGCCGCGCAACCGCTGGCGGACGCTGACGAGCGGGCCGTCATTTCGCTCCAACTGGGACGACCGGCGCGGGGCACCTCCGCCGTGGTCCATCGTTGCGTGTGGGGCCTGCCCACGGTCATCCGGGTCGACCCGCGCCTGCCCGACGGCACGCCGTTCCCGACCGTGTTCTGGCAGACCTGTCCGGCGTTGCGCGCCCAGATCGGACGACTCGAGGCCGACCAGTCCATGGTCGGCCTCAACCAGCGGCTGGCCGGGACCTCGGACCGCGATCGCGGTTTCGCGGTCGACCACGGGGCCGCCCAGGAGCGCTACCGGGCCTTCCGGGACACCCTCGGTGAGCCACTGCCCGGTCACCCGTACGCGGGCGGCTCACCGGACTGGGTCAAGTGCCTGCACACCCATGCCGGCCACGCCCTGGCGACCAACGACTCCCCGGTGGGGGAGTGGACCGTCGAGGCGGCCAGACCGGTGCCGTGCAGCGGTCCCTGTGTCACCCCCGACGACTTGGTCGACAGCCGGATCGTGGCCGGCCTTCAGGCCATGGAAGAACGAGACCTGCGGGCGATGGAGCAACAGGCCGACGGTGAGGACTGACCGCGACACGAACGGTCCCCACCATTGGGCGGTGGTTGACTGCGGATCAAACTCCACCCGGTTGTGGCTGGCACCGGACGGGGGCGAACCCCGGCGGTTCGAGGAGGTCACGCGACTTGGTCGGGGCGTGGATGCCACCGGCCACCTCGACGACGACCGCCTGGACCACTGCCTGGCGGTGGTCGACGGCTACGCCCGGCGCTGGCGGGCTGCGGGGGTCGACGACGGCGACGTCGCCGTGATTGCGACGTCGGCCGTCCGCGATGCCGCCGACCGTGACCGCTTCTTCGACGGCATCCGGCGCGTGACCGGGGTCGAGGCGCGCGTGCTGACCGGGGAGCAGGAGGCGCTGGCGTCGTTCCGCGGTGCCACGACTGCGCTGGACCTGCCTGCACCCGTGCTGATGGTCGACATCGGCGGCGGCTCCACCGAACTGGTCGTCGGCGACGCCGTCGGACCGCCGCGGGCCACCTCCCAGCAGGTCGGGACCGTGCGCCTGACCGAGCGCCACCTCCCGTCGGACCCGCCGACGGCCGACCAGGTCGCCGCCGCCCGCCACGCCGCCGGCACCGTCCTGGCCGCCGGGCTGGCCGCGATCGGCCTGTCCGTGCCCGCTGCCGACCCCGAGGTCCGGTCCGTGGTCGCCGTGGCCGGGACCGCGACCACCCTGGCCGCGTTGGATGCCGGGTCGGACGACCTCGACGGACTGCACGGCCATCGCCTGTCCGCCGCGGCCGTCCACGACCTCGCGCTGGACCTGCTCGCCGGCACGGTCGAGCAGCGGCTCGCGCTGGGCCCGCTCTCCTCCGGACGGGCCGACGTCATCGCGGCCGGGGCCCTGGTCCTGGCCACCCTGGTTGACCTGCTGGCGGTCGACGCCGTGGTCGTGTCCGTGGCCGACGTGCTGGACGGCGTCGCCCACGGTGCCCTGGACGCCTGAGCTGAGACGACCGTGGAGCGTGCGCGCACGGTCACCGGTGGTCGTGATCGAGACACTTCATGGCGGCACCGGCGCACCGGACGGTCGTCGAGGTGCCACACTGGCCGCCGACGGTCGAGGAGACGGTGGTCGTGCGCGACGAGGTGGATGAGGCCGTGGGCATCGACGACGGGTTCTGGGACCGGGCGCGCGCGGCGGTCGCGTCGTTGTCCGACGACGCCACGGCCGTCCCCGGCACCGCCAAGGTGGGAGCGGTGCTGGTCCTGTTGGCCGACACGGACCGCGGCCGCGAACTGGTGCTGACCCGCCGCCGGGCCGACATGCGGTCCCACCCGGGGCAGGTGTCGTTCCCGGGCGGGCGGGTGGACCCGGGCGAGTCGATCGTGGACGCGGCCCTGCGCGAGGCCAACGAGGAGATCGCGTTGGACCCGGCCTCGGTCGAGGTCATCGGGCGCGGGCCGTCCTTCTACATCCCGCCGTCGCGGTTCTGGGTGGCGCCGGTGCTGGCACGCTGGGTCGCGCCCCACGACCTGGTTCCGAGCCCCGACGAGGTCGACGCCGTCCTGCAGGTCCCGATCGAAGACCTGCTCGACCGGGACCGGTGGCGGAGCGTGCCGCTGTCGGCCGGAGGCGGGACCTGGGCGTGGCAACTCGACGACGACCTGTTGTGGGGTGCGACCGCGATCACGGTGTCGCAGTTGCTGGCGGTGTTGCGCCCGGGCTGGGACGGTGGTGCGGACGTGGCGGCCTTCCCGGCGGACCGGCAGGTCCGGCCATGGGAGGACATGCCCCGGACCCCGCCGCGCCGGCGCCTGACCGGCGACCTGCCCTCCCGGCCGATCTCGTCGCTGCCTGCCGTGGATGTCGAAACGATGCGCGCGATCGACGAGGCGGCGGATGCCGCCGGGTGGCCGTTGGTCGCGATGTCGGAACACGCCGGGCGTGCGCTGGCCCACGCGATGCGCCGGCTGCTGTCACCGGGGGGCTTGGCGCAGGCCACGCTCACGGTGCTGGTCGGCTCCGGCGGGAACGGGGCCGGGGGGCTGACCGCGGCACGGTTGCTGGTCGCGGCCGGGGCGGACGTCACCGTCGTGCTGGTCGACCCGGACGGCCGCGTGGCCGTGCCGGGCCAGGTCGACCTGCTGCGCGCCGCCGGTGTGCCGGTCCACCGCGTCGCCGACCTCGACCTCGACCTGTTGGCACCGGGCGACGGGGTGGTGGACGCCATGGTCGGCATGGGCGCCCGACCGCCGTTGCGCGGCAACGCCGACCGACTGGCGCAGTGGCTGCGCACCCACGTCACGCGGGTGGTCGCCAACGACCTGCCGTCCGGGTTGGGCGGCGACGTCGGGCTGCGGGGCCCGGGCGTGACCGCGGACGTCACCGTGACGGTGGGGCTGCCCAAGCAGGGGCTGCTGCCACCGATCGTCCAGCCCTACCTCGGCGACCTCTACCTGGCCGACCTCGGCATCCCGCCGGGGTTGTGGGCCACGGTCGGGGTGGCCGTCCCTCGCGACCTGTTCGCCGACGGTCCGCTGGTCCGACTGGTCCCGGATGACGGGGTCAACTCGGATGCCGGTACCCCGGACCAGGGCGAGCCGTCCGGACCCGACCCCGATCCCGACCCCGGAGGTCCGTCATGAGTACCGGCCTGCGCCTCACCATCGGCATCCTGGCCGTGATCGTCGGCCTGGTCTGGACCGGGCAGGGGATCGGCCTCATCGGCGGCAGTTTCATGACCGGCGAGACCGTGTGGGCCCTGATCGGTCCCGTGGTCGCGGTCGTCGGGGTCCTCGTGCTCCTGCGCGTCCGGCGCGGGGACGGCTGACGGCATCCGGTACGCGCGTGGGCGGACCCCCGGCGGGCGACGCCCCGCGCGAGCGTCCGGGGTGCGGGCGGTGGGATTCGAACCCACACGGGCCGAGGCCCGAGGGCTTTTAAGGCCCCTCTGTCTGCCAGTTCCAGCACGCCCGCCGACGATGTCGACGCTACCCACGCGCGGATGGTCCTCGACGGTGGCGTCGCCGCGTCACGGTGGCGTCGGCGCCGCCCCGGTCGAGTGGCGGACCACCAGTTCGCCCCGGAACCACAGTTGCGACGGCTCGTCCGGACGGTCGAGCAGCAGGACTGCCGCGGCCCGCGCCATGGCCGAGGTTCCCGCCGTCGTCGAACACTGTGCCCCAGAAGTGGAACTCGTTCCCGTCCTGCATGGTCCGGCTGCTGTTCGCGTGGCTGCAGAAGTACATCGGGTCCGGTCCGACCCAGGGCGGCGTCAAGGGCTGACCAGCGCTCGGCGGCGGGCACCTGCGGCTTATCTCGACCCGCTTGGTCACAGATGGGCGGTCGCGACGGTGGGCGGTCCCGAAGGGGGAAGACCAGCCGTGCTAAGCTAAGATGTGGTCACCGGACCAAGGCTGGTGACCACATGGACGTCGGCGTGCGTGAACTCAAGGCTCGGCTGTCGTCGTACCTGCGCCGTGCGGCCGATGGCGAGGTCATCACGATCACGGACCGGGGTGCTCCCATCGCCTCGCTCGGCCCACTGACCGGCCGGGTTGACCTGTCCACCGCCGTCGCCGACGGGTGGGTCGAACCGGCCACGAACACGGGCCTCGGCCCGGCTCGGCGCGCGACGTCCACGCGGAGCATCGCGGAGGTGCTAGACGAGGACCGGGGTTCGTGACGCTCTACGTCGACTCCAGCGCCCTCCTGAAACGCTACGTCCACGAGGCAGACTCGGACCGCGCGGAGGAGCTGCTCACCAGCGACGAGCAACTGGTCACCGGCCGCCACACCGTGGTCGAGGTTCGCCGGAACCTCGCCCGACTGCTCGACGGGGCGGCCCTCGGCGACCAGCGAGCCCTCTTCGCGACGGACCTGGCCTCGTTCGCGATCATCGAGTTGGATCGTCGAACGTGCGAACTCGCCGCCACGATCGGCGAACGGACCCTGCTCCGAACGCTCGTCGCCCTCCACCTGGGAGCCGCCCAGCGCCTGGGCCGGACCGTGACGTTGCTGACCTTCGACGTCCGCCAGGCCATGGTTGCGCGCCAGTTGGGGCTGACCGTCGTCGGCGTGTGAGCCGTCGCGGTCGCCGACGCCAGGACCGTGGACCGTCGCAGGGGCACCCACCGGCGCGGCTATCGTCGTGGGCGTCGAGATCACCGTGACGCGAGGAATGCCGGACGTGGCCACGACTGCTCGCATCGCCGTGCTCGTCTCCGGCTCCGGCACCAACCTCCAGGCCCTGCTCGACGCCATCGCGACCGACCCCGACTTCGGCGGTGAGGTGGTGGTCGCGGCCTCCGACCGACCGGCGGCGACCGGGCTGGACCGGGCGCGGACCGCGGGCATCGCGACCGCGGCGACCGCCCTGGACGACCATCCCGACCGGTCGACCTGGGAGGCCGCCCTGACCGAACTGATCGCGGCCCATCACCCCGACGTGGTCGTGCTGGCCGGGTTCATGCGCCTGCTCACCGCGACCTTCCTGTCAGCCTGGCCCGACCGGGTCGTCAACGTGCACCCGTCGCTGCTGCCGGCCTTCCGTGGCGCCCACGCCGTGGAGGACGCCCTGGCCTACGGGGTCGCCGTCACCGGGTGCACCGTGCACCTCGTCGACGAACTGGTCGACCACGGGCCGATCATCGCCCAGCGAGCCGTGCCGGTTGAGGCCGGCGACGACGTGGCCAGCCTCCACGGCCGCATCCAGGTCGTCGAGCACCGGCTCCTGCCGTTGGCCGTCGGTGCCCTGTGTCGCGGCGAGGTGCGCCTCGACGGGCGCCACGTCCGCCTCGCCCGACCGCTGCCTGCCTGACCGCCTGTTGCGCCCGCCAGGCGCGTCCGTCCTCCCGTTGCCCAACCCCAACCCGTCCGGAGATGCCCACCATGACCGACACCGACGTCATCACCGTCCGCCGTGCCCTCGTCAGCGTCTACGACAAGACTGGTTTGGCCGACCTCGCCCGCGGCCTGCACGACCACGGGGTCGAGATCATCTCCACCGGGTCCACCGCCGGGGTCGTCCGCGACGCCGGCGTCCCCGTCACCGAGGTGGCCGAGGTCACCGGGTTCCCCGAGTGCCTCGACGGTCGGGTCAAGACCCTCCACCCGATGCTCCACGCTGGGCTGCTGGCCGACCGGTCCAAGCCGGACCACCTCGCCGAACTGGAGGAACTGGGGGTCGAACCGATCGACCTCGTCGTGTCGAACCTGTACCCGTTCCACGATGCCGTGGCGTCCGATCGTCCGGACCACGAGGTCATCGAGATGATCGACATCGGTGGCCCGACGATGCTCCGGGCGGCCGCCAAGAACCATGCCGGGGTCGGGATCGTGGTCGACCCGGACGACTACCAGCCCCTGCTGGACCTGCTCGAGCGCCATGGCGGGCTTCCCGCGCACGCCCGCGCGGTGCTGGCCACGCGCGCGTTCGGCCACGTCGCGACCTACGACGCCGCCATCGCCAACTGGTTCCGTCGCGACGAGGACATGCCCGAGGAGCTGCACGTCGCGCTCGAGCGCAAGGGCGAGCCGCTGCGCTACGGCGAGAATCCGCACCAGGCCGCTGCCCTGTACGTCGACGCCGGCGCCGAGCCGGTCGGGCTGGCCGCCGCCCGGCAGTTGCACGGCAAGGAGTTGTCCTACAACAACGAGGTCGACACCGACGCGGCCTGGGCCATGGCCTGTGACTTGGAACCGCCCTGCGTCGCCATCATCAAGCACACCAACCCCGCCGGTCTGGCCGTCGCGGACGACCTGGCGACCGCGCACGAGCGGGCCCTGGCCGGCGATCCCGTGTCGGCGTTCGGCGGGATCGTGGCCGCCAACCGGTCCATCGACGCCACCACGGCGCGCCAGATCGCCGAGGTCTTCACCGAGGTCGTGATCGCGCCCGGTTACGACGACGAGGCCCTGGAGGTGCTGTCGGCCAGGAAGAACCTGCGCATCCTCGAGGCCCCGGTCAGCCCACCGTCGGCCACCCGGACCCTGCGCACCATCGACGGGGGCGTGCTGGTGCAGGACGGCGACGTCGGCATCGACGACATCGACGACTGGACCGTGGCGACCGCTGCCGAGCCCGACGACGCGATGCTGGCCGACCTCCAGTTCGCCTGGACGGTGGCCAAGCACGTCAAGTCCAACGCCATCGTGCTGGTCAAGGACCGGGCCGTCGTCGGGGTCGGAGCCGGGCAGATGAGCCGGGTCGACGCCGTCCGCCTGGCGGTCGAGAAGTCCGGCGACCGCCACGTCGGTGCCGTGCTCGCCTCCGACGCGTTCTTCCCGTTCCGGGACAACATCGACGTCGCGGCTGCGGCCGGGGTGACCGCGATCGTCGAGCCCGGCGGGTCCATCCGCGACGACGAGGTGATTGCTGCCGCCGACGAGCACGGCCTCGTCATGGTCATGACTGGCCGCCGCCACTTCCGGCACTGACTCGGGTGCCCGATCCGGCGGGGCGACCCGCCGGCACACCGAGGAGACCGGGCGCGAGCGGGCCGATGCGTCGCACACGGCATCTCCCGGATCGGGCCAGGATCTCGCGCCGACAGCGCGCTCGGTCCTGCCGCGATGTCGAGACTGCCTGCCGCAGGCGGATGCCCATGAACGGCGGGAGTGGACCGGGCGGGATCGGCCGGCTCCGTCGGCCGCGCCATCTCCTGCGGCGGATGGGGCAGCTCGCGCAAACAGCGGGCTCGGTGCCCGTACTCCGTCGACACCGTCGGCGGCGGCCGGCAAGGCCGACTGCAGGGTGGGGTCGTTCGTCGTCGGCCTGCGTCCTGGCGCATCCCCGGCAGCGCCTAGCATCCTGGTCCGGCGTCCCCCATCCGGCAGGAGCGCCTCATGACGGCACGGATCATCGACGGCAAGGCCCTGGCGGCGCGGGTGCGCGAAGGCATCACCACCGACGTCGCGGCGCTGGCCGAGCACGGCGTCGTGCCCGGCCTGGCGGCGGTGATCGTGGGCGACGATCCGGCGTCGAAGGTCTACGTCGGCATGAAACACCGGGCCTCGGCGGCCGTCGGGATGCACTCGCGCCAGGTGGAGTTGCCGGCCGACACCAGCCAGGACGACCTCGAGGCCGTCGTGGCCGACCTCAACGGCGACGACGAGATCGACGGGATCCTGGTCCAACTGCCGCTGCCACACCATCTCGACCCGCAACGCATCCAGGAACTGATCGACCCGGCCAAGGATGTCGACGCGCTCAACCCGTACACGGCCGGCCGCCTCGCGATCGGGGACCCGACCTTCCTGTCGTGCACGCCCTACGGCGTGTTGCTCCTGTTGGAGGAAGCCGGGGTCGACACCAGCGGTGCCCGGGTCACCATCGTCGGTCGCTCCAACCTGGTCGGCCGACCGCTGGCCAACATGCTCACGCTCAAGGGCCGTGACGCCACCGTCACCATCGCCCACTCGCGCACGTCGGACCTCGCCGAGGTGTGCCGCGAGGCCGACGTCATCGTCGCGGCCGCCGGGCGGCAGGGGCTGGTGACGGCCGACATGGTGGCGCCGGGCGCCACCGTCATCGACGTCGGGACCAACCGTGCCGACGACGGCTCCCTGGTCGGCGACGTCGACTTCGCGGCGGTCTCGGAGGTCGCCGGTGCGATCACGCCCGTTCCGGGTGGGGTTGGGCCGATGACCGTGACGATGCTGTTGCAGAACACCCTGGAGGCCGCCAGGCGTCGCCGTGGCCCGAACGCCGACCGGGCCTGATCCCCATTTTCCACGTCCTGGAACCGGGACGGATGCACGGACGTCTGACGGTCGACCTCGCGAAAGGAGGCTGCCATGAGGATGCCTGTCCTCGTCACCCTGCTGTCACTGGCGCTCGTCGGGTGCGCCCAGGCCGACGACGTCGGCACGGACCCGTCCGCCGCGCCCACGCCGTTCACGATCGAGTCGGGCCAGGCGTCCTCGTGCGCCGAGGGGACCACGTCCTGCGACGACACCGGTTCCTCCGAGGTGCCCGGCAGCGAGGTCCTTCCGGTCGCCGGCATGTGCGCCGAGGACGCCCCCGACTGCGTCGACACCATCCTGCCGAGCGGCATGTCCGGTGACGGCGCGGCGGGCACCTGCCTGGAGGGCGCGACCGAGTGCGCTGACAACCCCGGCGGCGAGGCACCCGGCCCACCCGCGCCCGAGCAGTCGACCGTGGTCCAGCCACGGGAGGGGCTGGTCGACGTGCGCTCGGTCCCGTGGGCGTCGGTGGTGCCGGTCGACGACGCGCAGGTCACCCTGGAGGTGGCCTGGTGGTCGGGAAACCAGGCCTGCAACGGACTGGACCGGATCGAGGTTGCCGAGACCGCCGAGGTCGTGACGATTACGGTGTTCGCGGGTCGCGACCCGGACACCGACATCTGCACCGAGGAGGCCCTGCTGGTGTCCACGACCGTCGAACTGGACGGCGAACTCGGCCCTCGGTCGATCGTCGACGGCGCCACGCGCTGACTCGCGTGGGCTCGTCGGGGCCGGGGTGATCGAAGGGTGGCCATCCCGGCCGAGGCGTGGGCGGACGGTGACCTAGGCTGGTGGGACTCGCCCGTTTCCGCCAAGGAGCCCTCCATGACCTCCCCCGTGCGTGTCGCCGTTACCGGTGCTGCCGGCCAGATCGGCTACGCCCTGCTGTTCCGCATCGCCGCCGGCGAGATGTTCGGCCCGGACCAGCCGGTCGCGCTGAACCTCATAGAGATCGAACCGGCACTGGGCGCGCTGGAGGGCGTGGCGATGGAACTCGACGACTGCGCCTTCCCGCTGCTGACCGACATGGTGCTGACCGCGGACGCCGACGAGGGCTTCGCCGGGGTCAACGTGGCCTGCCTGGTGGGCGCCAAGCCACGTGGCCCGGGCATGGAGCGCGCCGACCTGCTGGCCGACAACGGCAAGATCTTCACCGGCCAGGGTGCGGCCATCGCCGCCAACGCGGCCGATGACGTCAAGGTCGCCGTGGTTGGCAACCCGGCCAACACCAACTCCCTGATCGCGTCGTCCAACGCCGACGGCGTGTCGTTGGAGCGCTTCACCGCCATGGTGCGGCTGGACCAGAACCGGGCCGCGACCCAGCTCGCCCAGAAGGCCGGCGTGCCGGTCGCCGAGGTCACCAACCTCACCATCTGGGGCAACCACTCGCCCACGATGGTCCCCGACTACGCCAACGCGAAGATCGGCGGCCGTCCCGCCACCGAGGTCATCGACGACGAGGCCTGGTTCGACGACGAGTTCATCCCGACCGTTCAGCAACGCGGCAAGGCCATCATCGACGCGCGCGGGTCGTCGTCGGCCGCCTCGGCCGCCAACGCCCTGATCGACCACGTCGCCAACTGGTGTGGCGGCAAGGCCACGCCCGAGGGGGACTGGGTCTCCATGGCCGTCCCGTCCGACGGGTCCTACGGCGTGCCCGAGGGCCTCATCTCCGGGTTCCCCGTGCGCACCGACGGTGACGGTGGCTACGAGATCGTGCAGGGCATCGAGTTGACCGATGCCGCCCAGGCCAAGCTCGACGCCACCGTCGCCGAACTCCAGGAGGAGCGCGAGGCCGTCGCCGACATGCTGTAGGGGTCGTCAGGGTCGAAGTCACCCGAACGCGATCTGCTGGTCGTTGACCTTCCACCTCGCCCCCGATCCGGGCCGCCCTCGAGGTCCTGCTGGCGACCGGCGTCGACCCCGACCTGGTGGCGCCCACCAACGCGACTCCAGTCCGACGAGGTCACGGCCGCCCTACCCGACTGCGGCTGAACGGGCGCGACCGGGTCGTCCGGACACGGGGTCGGGACCAGACTTCGTAGGCTGGAGGCCGATCCCGACCACCGGAAACGCCCATGGCCCGTTCCATCGCCACCAACAGCGACGCGTCCCGCCAGGAGCTGCTGGACTTCCTCGCTGACCGGCATCACGCGATCGTGATCACGTCGCGACAGTCCGACGGGCGTCCGCAGGCCTCGCCCGTGTCCGCGGGCATGGATCCCGAGGGTCGCATCGTCGTCGCGACCTACCAGGACCGGGCCAAGTCCAACAACGCCCGGGCCAACCCGGACGTGTCGGTGGTGTTCCTGTCCGACGACTTCGGGGGCGCCTGGGTCCAGGTCGACGGCACCGCCGAGGTGCTGGACACGCCCGACGACGACGCGGTCGAGGGCCTTGTCACCTACTTCCGCTCGATCGCGGGTGAACACGACGACTGGGACGAGTACCGCGAGGCGATGGTCCTGCAGGAGAAGTCGCTGCTGCGGGTCACGCCCACGCGCTGGGGGCCGATCGCGACCGGGGGCTTCCCGCCCGACGTCGCGGAGAGGTTGGACGCGCGCGACGCCTGACGCGGACCGGCGTCAGCGCTCGAAGTGCTGGTAGTCCTTGATCGTGCGCCACGTGCCGCCCCACTCGTAGTCGCGGGACGTGAAGGCCCGCACGGCCGCGCTCCCCGGCTGGAGCATCCCGGGCCGGTCGTGGTCCCGGTCCACGTAGTCGCCGGTGTTGTACGGCAGCACGGTGGACCCGTTGACGTAGGGGTTCTCGCGTGGGTTGAGGTCGATCGCCACGCCCCAGGAGTGCCGCGACCACGACGTGCCACCGGTGATCTTCCGGCAGTTGAAGCCGGAGGTGTTGTCCCACGCCATCGAACGGTCGTCGTTGCCCCGGAAGAAGTCCATGGTCTCCATCCGGCGGATGGGGAAGCGCTGCCCGTAGAGGTCCTGGAAGATGCGGCGCACGCTGTACACGCGTCGCTTGTGCACGATGATCGAGCCGTCGTGGGCGCGGCCGTCGAAGCCGACGTAGCGGACACCGACCTCGCGCAGTTGCGAGGGGGCCACCGGGCAGCCCGGCTTCCAGGTCGGACCCAGGCCGGACCGGGTGACCCGCGCCACCGAGGAGCGGTAGCCGGGCAGGCTCGCAGTCGCGGTGACGTCGGTCGCTGCCGTGGTGGCATCGGTCGGCCCCTTGGCGTCGCTGGCGGCGAGCACGGTGGCGTGGGCAGGTGCCGTGGCGAGCGCGGCAGGCATGGTGAGCGCGGCCGCCACGAGGACCGCGATCGGGAAGCGGGTGGGGCAGGGTGACGTCGTCATGGGTGGCCGTCCGGGGCGGGGTCGTTCGAGTATCCCCTGTCCCGGCCGTCCGCGCCAGCCCCGGTCCTGTAAGGGTTGTCTCGTTCGAGGTGGTTACGTAGACTCTGGAGACCGCCCAGGAGGCAGCCCCGTGGACTTCGATCGCTACGCCAACGTCGCCGGTGAACAGGCGGCCGACCTGGTGAACCTGTTGGTGGCGGACGTGGACGGGTCGGTGCCCGACGAAACCCACGTCCGTCGGCTGTTGCGCCACCACGACCTCGACCTCCCCGTGGCCGACGGCACCCTGGACGACTACCGCGCGCTCGCGTCGGACCTCCACGGCATCTTCCTCGCCACCGACCTGGACGAGGCCGTCACCGTCCTCAACCGCCTGCTGTCCGACACGCCGATGGCACCCCGGGTGTCGACCCACGGGGACCGGGGCCCGCACCTCCACGTCGAACCGGCCGAGGCGTCCACCGTCGTGCGGTTGCGGGCGAACTGCCTGATGGGGTTGGCCGCGGTCCTGTGCGACGGGGGACGGCTGCGGGTCGGTACCTGCGACGCCCACGATTGTCGACGCGTCTTCGTCGACACGTCGCGCAACGCCCGACGCCGCTTCTGCACCTCGACGTGTTCGACGCGCCACCACGTCGCGGCGCACCGGGCGCGCCAGCATGGCTGAGCCCGGCGACCCGCCTGCGGCCCCCGAGCCGCTCGCGGCCCCCGACCCGCCTGCGGCCCCCGACCCCGACCCGCCTGCGGCCCCCGAGCCCGCGGCGCCGGTGGCCGTCACCTCGCGGCAACGGCGACGCCGGCTGCTGCAACTGGCCGTCCCGGCGACCCTCACGCTGCTGGCCGACCCGGTGCTGGGCGTTGTCGACACCGCGATCGCCGGTCGGATCGGCACGGTCGAACTCGGCGCGCTGGGGCTGGCGACATCGCTGCTGGCCGCCGTCACCTGGATCTTCAACTTCCTGGTCTTCGGCACCACCTCGACCGTGGCCCGCGCCCTGGGGCGCGGTGACCGCGACGCGGCCGGTCGCCGGGTCGCCCATGCCGCCGCCGTGGCGCTGGCGCTGGGGTTGGTGGGTGCGCTGCTGGTCCTGGTGGCCGCCGAGCCGTTGGTGCGGGTGGCCGGCGCGGTCGACAGCCTGGTGACGCCCACGGTCGCCTACCTGCGGGTGCGGGCGATCGGGATCCCGTTCATGCTGCTCGGGTTCGTCGGCCACGGCGCCTTCCGCGGGGCCGGGGACACCCGCCGGCCGCTCGTCGTCGTGGTCGTCGCCAACCTGGTCAACCTCGCCCTGGACGTGGTGCTGGTGGTCGTGTTCGGGTGGGGGCTGGTCGGCATCGCGGCCGCCACCGTCGTCGCCGAGGTCATCATCGCGGCCTGGTTGGCGGTGCTGGCGACGCGGCGGCTGGGCCTGGACCTGGTCGGGCACGGCCTGCCAGACCGCGGCCAGGTCGCCGCGTTGGCGGTGGTGTCCCGCGACCTGTTTCTGCGGACTGCCGGCCTGGTGGGCGGGATCGCCGTCATCACGGCGGCGGCGGCTCGCGTCGGTGCCACGACGACGGCCGCACACCAGGTCATCTGGCAGGTCTACATCCTTCTGTCGTTCCTGCTCGATGGCCTGGCCGTCGCGAGCCAGACGATGCTCGGGACCGCGCTGGGTGCCCACGACCGCCTGGTCGTGCGGGCCACCGTGACCGACAGCCTGCGCTGGGCAGCCGGGGTGGGGGTGCTGTTGGGCGCCGCCCTGCTGCTGGGCCGGCCGCTGCTGGTGGCGGCCTTCACCGACGATCCCGCAGTCGTGGCCCTGGTTGCGACCGCGTGGTGGCTCCCGGCCGTGGCGATGCCGCTGCACGCCGTGGTGTTCATCCTCGACGGGTTGCTGATGGGGGCAGAGGACTACCGCTTCATCCGCACCTGGACGGTGGCCGGGTCGGTGCTGGGCGCGCTGCTGGCGCAGGTCGGGGTCAGCCAGGGGGCCGGTCTGTTGTGGCTGTGGATCTCCTACGAGGTGGTCATGCTGCTGCGCGGCCTGCCGTTGCTCGTCCGGGCCCGCGGCGACGCCTGGTTGCCACGGGAACTCCGAGCCGGGGCTGCCTGACCCGCCGGGTTCCAGCGTGGATCACGGCCACTGGTCGCGCTCCTGCAGCACGTCCCGGAGCAGGTCCGCCCGGTCGGTGATCAGGCCGTCCACGCCCATGTCGAGGAGGCGGTGCATGTCACCCGGGGCGTCCACGGTCCACACGTGCACCTGCAGGCCCGCAGCATGGGCCGCCGCGACCGTGCCGGGCGTCACCACGGCCGTGCGCCCGGACCGTTCGGGGATCTGGAGGCAGTCGACGCTGCGGGTCGCGAGCCGCGTGGCGAACGACCCCGGGAACCGCTGGCCGAGGACGAACGCGCGGACCGTCGTGGTGCCGGCCGAGGTTGCCACGGGGGCGTCCATCCCGACCAGCACGGCCCGTCGGCGATGGTCGTCGAAGGCCCCGATCAGCACCCGGTCGTGGGCGCGCAGGCGGTTGACGACCGCGATGGTGGGAGCCACGGCGGCGTCCGCCTTGACGTCGATGTTGACCCGCAACGACGGCCACGTGGCCAAGAGTTCTTCGAGGGTCGGGATCGGTTCCCGGCCGCCGATGCGGGCGCGGGACACGGTCGCCCAGGGCAGGTCGACGATCGCCCCCCGGGCATCGGTGACCCGGTCGAGGGTGCCGTCGTGGATCGCCACCAGCACCCCGTCGACGGTGGCGTGGACGTCGGTTTCGACGTGGTTGTAGCCCAAGTCGACGGCGGCGGCGAAGGCCGCCATCGAGTTCTCGAGGCCGTCACGCGAGAAGCCGCGGTGCGCGAACGCGATCGGGCCGTCGTGGTCGAGGTAGGAGGTGCGCATGCCCCGGACGCTACTCACACCGGTGGGCCACAGCACCCCATGGCGGCCCGACGTCCCCGGCGGACACTCCCCGGCGGCTCCGGGTGTCGACGTCACTCCACAGCCCTGGCGAGTGGGCGGCCACTCGGCGGGTGGCATCGATAGCGTCGAAACACGTTCGACCCAGGACCACACATGGCCAGTTCCCGCATCGACGAGCGCCGCCTCCGGATCCTGCACGACGGCGAACCCGGGGACGGCGACCACGTCCTGTACTGGATGCAGGCGGCGGTGCGGACCCGGACCAACCACGCGCTGGAGTACGCCGTGCAGCGGGCCAACGACCTCGGGCTGCCCCTGCTGGTGGTGTTCGGGTTGTGGGACGGCTACCCGTCGGCGACCGCCCGCACCTTCCGGTTCCTGCTGGAGGGGCTGTCCGACGTGGCGACCAACCTCGCACGTCGCGACATCGGTTTCGCGGTGCGCGCCGGTGAACCGCTGGAGGTCGCCCTGGCGGCCGCGGCCGACGCCGCAACGGTCGTCGTCGACCGGGGGCACATGGTCCACGCACGACGGTGGCGAGCCTGGCTGGGACGCGGCGTCGACGTCGAGTGCACGGAGGTCGAGACGAACCTGGTCGTGCCCGTCGACGTGGTCACCGACAAGCGCCAGTACGCCGCCCGGACGATCCGCCCCCGGATCCACGACCACTTGGACGACTTCCTCGTCGAGCTCCTGACGACGCCGGTGGACGTGGTCTGGACCGGCGACCAGCGCGGTATCGACGTCGCCGATCCGGACGCGGTGCTGGCCGACCTCGACTGCGACCGCGACGTGGCGCCTGTGGACCGTCTCCACGGTGGCGAGGAACAGGCCGCCGCCGTCCTGCGCCGGTTTGTCGACGAACGACTGGACGGGTACTCCGCCGGACGCAACCAGCCCGCCGACATGCAGGTGTCGTACCTCTCGCCCTACCTCCACTTCGGGCACCTGTCGCCCATCGACGCCGTGCTGGCCGCCCGGGAATCCGACGCACCGGACACCGACCTCGACGACTTCGTCGAGGAACTGGTGGTCCGCCGCGAACTGTCGCACAACTACTGCTGGTTCGAAGACGACCACGACAAGTACTCGGCTCTGCCGAACTGGGCGCGCACCACCCTGGCGGAGCACCGCGACGACGAGCGGGAGGTCACCTACACCCGGCAGGAACTCGTGGACGCCCGCACCCACGACCGCGCCTGGAACGCGGCCCAGGTCGAACTGCGCGAGACCGGCTACATGCACAACTACATGCGGATGTACTGGGGCAAGCAGATCCTGCGGTGGACCAGCACGCCGGAGTACGGCTTTCGGGTCACGCGCGAGATCAACGACCGGTTCCTGCTGGACGGTCGCGACCCGAACTCGGCCGTGGGGGTGGCGTGGTGCTACGGCCTCCACGACCGGGCGTGGCAGGAACGCGAGGTGTTCGGGAAGGTGCGCACCATGACCCGGGGCGGGCTCGAGCGCAAGTTCGACGTCGATGCCTATGTCGCGCTCGTCGAGGACCTGTCGGGCGTCGAGATCCCGGGCGAGTGAGAAAACGCGTGAGCCCGGGCGCGCGAGGAACCGGCGGCGAGAAGCAGGCGTGTCGAGCGGTCCGGGACCCGGACGGCGCCATGCCCCGGCGGGCCTGCGTCGGGTCTGGGTCGCCCGGGGTCATCCGGGTTGGTCGCGGTCAGCGCAGTTCGCCCGGCAGCAGGTCCCACGTCGCGGCGTCCGATCGGCTCAGCTCCGTGCCGTCGAGGTCGCGGTGGAGCATCGCCGACCGAGCGGTCCCGGTGCGGACGAAGCCCAACCGGGCGGCGATGGCGTTGGAGGCCGGGTTCCCGACCGACGCCATCAGGTGGATGCGGGCCAGCCGCAGCACCGCGAATCCCCGGCGACAGGTCTCGCGCGCGCCCCACGTCGTCAGGCCCCGGCCCCGCGCATCCCGGGCGGTCCAGTAGCCCAGCTCGGCGTTGGCGTCCCGTTGGTCGACGACCAGGCCGATCACGCCCACCAGGCGTCCGTCCCTGCGGTCCGGATCCGGGACGGCCAGCGCCAGTGTCGCGACGGGTTCGTCCGGCACGGTGGCACAGGCGGCGATGAACTCGTGCGCCAGGTCCAGTGAGTACGGCGCGGGGACCCGGGTGAAGCGACCACGTCAGGATCGGACACGGCCGCCACGATGTCGTGGGCGTCGCCGTGTCCGCTCCGGCCCGATCCGAAGCCCTTCGGCCCGGGTTGTGTCCGGGTGCAGCGGCACGGGCGGGAGCCGGCCTGGTCCCAGAAGCCGTTCGGCCTGGGTGGTGTCCGGGTGGAAGGGTGCGGGCGACAGCAGGCCGGGTGTCGGAGGCCGTTCGGCCCGGGTGGTGTCCGGGTGGAAGGGTGCGGGCGACAGCAGGCCGGGTGTCGGAGGCCGTTCGGCCCGGGTGGTGTCGGGGTCGAAGGGCGCCTTCGGTGACGGCTGTCGGTGTGGGCTGTCGGTGGGCCCGTCGTGCGGGTGGTTGAATGGGGCCGCCCCGTCCACCACCAAGGCCGTCCTCAATGACCCGCGTCTTCTCCGGCATGCAGCCGACCGGTGACCTCCACCTCGGCAACCACCTGGGGGCCCTGGTCAACTGGGTCCGGATGCAGGAAACAGCCGACGTCACCTACTGCGTGGTCGACCTCCATGCGATCACGATGGGCCACGATCCGGCCCTCCTCGCCGAGCGCACCTTGGGGCTGGCGATGCAGTTCGTCGCGGCCGGGGTGGACCCGCACCGCTCGACGTTGTTCGTGCAGTCCCACCTCGGGGACGTGCACGCCGAGATGACGTGGCTGTTCGACGCCGTCGCGGGTGTCGGGGAACTCCAGAAGATGCCGCAGTACCGCGAGAAGTCCGAGCGTGCGGCCGGCCGCGACGGGCAGGTGACGGCGGGCCTGTTGACCTATCCGGTCCTGCAGACCTCCGACATCCTGCTCTACGACGCCGACGAGGTGCCGGTCGGCGAGGACCAGCGCCACCACATCGAGGTCGCGCGGGACATCGGCGGTCGGTTCAACCACCGCTTCGGCGAGGTCTTCGTGCTCCCCAAGGCGATCTTCCCGGAAGCGGCCGCCCGGGTGATGGACCTGCAGGACCCGACCAGCAAGATGTCGGCGTCGGCCGAGTCCGACAAGGGGCGCATCAACCTGCTCGACGATCCCGACCGCGTCCTCAAGAAGGTCCGCTCGGCCCAGACCGACTCCGGTCGCGAGGTGCACTACGACCGTCGCGAGAAGGCCGGCATCTCGAACCTGTTGGAGATCATGTCCGCCGCCACCGGTCGGTCGGTGGACGACCTGGTCGACGAGTACGCCGACGGTGGCTACGGGACCTTCAAGGCCGCGGTGGGCGAGTCGATCGTGGAACTGTTGCGTCCGATGCAGGCCCGCCATGGCGAACTCGTCGACGACCCGGCAGAGATGCGGCGCCTGCTGACCGAGGGCGCGGACAAGGCCCGATCCGTCAGCGCGCCGACGCTGCAGCGGGCCAAGGACGCGATGGGCTTCCTGCCCGCCGGCTGACCTGGGCTGCGATCACCGCTCGCCACCCGACGGGTCCAGCGTTGACCCCGGAACTCAACAGGCGTAGACTTTTGCCACGGTAGGAAGTCAACGGGCGATGAAATCCTTCGGGATCGCCAGTGTGGGGACGCGATGTGGGCGATGGTCGTCAAGGAAATGCGGCAGGTCCGACGCGATCGGCGGACACTGGCGATGATGGTGGTCCTGCCGATCCTGTTGCTGGTGGTCTTCGGCTACGCCGCCCGGTTTGACGTCGCCGAGATCCGGGTCGCGCCGACCAGCGGGGCGATCGCTGCGGCCGCCCCGGCGTTGCCCGAGCCGTTTGCCGTCGGGGACGTCACCGACGACGACCCGGTCGACATCCTGCGACGGGGTGACGCCGACGTGGCGATCGCGCTCGTCGACGGACAGCCGACCGCCTACGTCGACGGGGCCAACCTGTTCACGGCCCAGGCCGCCTCGCAGGCCCTGCGCGCGATCGCGGCCGAGGGCGGGCCGCCGCTGGACGTCCAGGTCCTGTTCAACCCGGGCCTGGAGACCTCGGCGGTGCTGGTCCCGGGCCTGGGCGGGCTCATCCTGGTCTTCATCGGCTCGCTGATCACCTCGCTGGGGGTGGTCCGCGAACGCCAGGCCGGCACGCTCGAGCAGTTGGCCGTGATGCCGCTGCGCGCCAGCGACGTCTTCATCGGCAAGGTCGCGCCCTACTTCGTCGTGGCCAGCCTGGACCTCGTCGTCGTGCTCGCGATCGGGGTCTGGCTGTTCGACGTGCCGTTCGTCGGCAACCCGGCCTGGCTCGCGGTCGGGTCGCTGCTGTTCCTGTTCACGGCGCTCGGGATCGGCGTGCTGATCTCGACCATGTCGGACAACCAGGGGCAGGCGATCCAGCTGGCGCTGATGACCGTGCTGCCCCAGGTTTTGCTGTCGGGTCTGATCTTCCCGCTGACGTCGATGGCCGCGGGCGTGCGCTGGATCGGGTACCTGCTGCCGCTGACGTGGTTCACCGTGCTGGCGCGCGGCGTGATGCTCAAGGACGCGCCGTTGTCCGCACTGGCGCTGCCACTCGGTGTGCTGGCGGGCATGGCCGTCGTGGTGTCCGGGCTGGCGATCTGGCGCTTCAACGCGGAACTGCGTCCGGCGCGGTCGAGCGGGCCGGGCGATCGGCCCTCGGTCGCCCGGGACGAACCAGCCGGGGCAGCGGCATGACGTTCGGGCTGGAGGGCGTGACCGTCCGCTTCCACGACCGGATCGCGCTCGACCACGTGGACTGCCGGGTCGAGGCCGGCCGGGTCGGGGCCGTGATCGGGCCGGACGGCGCGGGCAAGACCACCCTGGCGCGCGTGCTGGTCGGCCTGGTCCGGGCCGACACCGGCCAGGTCCTGCGGCCGGGTCGACGGTTGCTGGGCTACCAGCCCGAGTCGGCCGGCACCTGGCGCGACCTGACCGTGGCCGAGAACTTCGCGTTCGTGGCCCGCACCCGGGGCCGGGGTGACGACCTCGACGCCCGGATCGACGACCTGGTCGAGAGCACCGGCCTGGGCGCGGCCACCGACCGCCTCGCGGGCGACCTGTCGGGCGGCATGCGCCAGAAGCTGGCCGTGGCCATGGCGATGCTGCCCCGTCCGGACCTGGTGGTGCTCGACGAGCCGACGACGGGGCTGGACCCGGTCAGCCGCGCCGACGTGTGGCGCCTGCTGTCGCGGGCCGCCGGCGAGGGGGCCGCGATCGTGGTGACCACGGCCTACCTCGACGAGGCCGAGCGGGCCGACCACGTGGTGGTGCTGGACGGCGGCCGCGTGCTGGTGCACGGCACAGCCGAGGCGATCCGGGCGTCGTTCCCCGGTCGCCTGGTCGCCGGTGACCACGCCCACGAGGTCCACCCGTCGTGGCGCCGGGGGCGGGCGTGGCGGACCTGGGTCCGACCGACCGCCGCGCCCGATGGCGATGCCGGCCCGGATGGGCGTGATCTCGAGCCGGACCTGGAGGACGTCGTGATGGCTGCGGCGATCCGGCGCCGGGAGCAGGCGGCATGACGGCGCTGGCGCGGACGGTCCACCTGCGGCGTGACTTCGGGACGACCCGGGCCCTGGACGGGGTCAGTCTGGCGGTTCAACCGGGCGAAGTGGTCGGCCTGCTGGGGGCGAACGGGGCCGGCAAGACCACGCTGATCCGGTTGTTGCTGGGACTGCTGGCCGCGACCGCCGGCCACGTCGAACTGTTCGGCGCCGCGCCGTCGCCGTCGACCCGTCGCGACCTCGGCTACGTGCCGCAGGGCCTGGGCCTGTACGAGGATCTGACCGTGCGCGAGAACCTGGCCTTCCAGTCCGCCACGTACGGGGTGGACCCAGCACCGCTGGACGGCGACCTGCAAGCCGTGGCCGACACCGTGGTGTCGGACCTGTCGCTGGGCATGCGTCGGCGGGTGGCGTTCGCGGCCGCGCTGGGCCACCGGCCCCGGCTGCTGGTGCTGGACGAGCCCACGTCCGGCGTCGGGCCGCTGGGCCGGGCGGACCTGTGGGACACCATCCACGAGGCCGCCAAGGGTGGCGTCGGCGTGCTCGTGACGACCCACTACATGGACGAGGCCGAACAGTGCGACCGACTGGTCATCCTCGCCGGCGGACGCCAGGTGGCCGCCGGGACCGCTGCCGAGGTGGTCGGCGACCGCCAGATCGTGGAGGTGGCCACGCGCGACCCGGCCGCCGCCCTCGCGTGCCTTGAGGCCGCCGGTCTGCTCGCCCTCCCTGCCGGCCGGCGGGTGCGCGTGGTGTCGTCGGACCTGGACCGGGTCGATCGTGCCCTGCAGGGGGAGTCCGGGGTCGGCGACCCGCGACTGGTGCCGGCGACCCTCGAAGAGGCCTTCATGGCCGCCGTCGCGGCCGATCCGGTGGCGGCCTGATGGCACGGACCGGACGGCGACCGGGTGACAACGACACCCGCGGCGAGGTCCTGGCCGCGGCCCGAGCCGCCTTCGGCGAGCAGGGCTACCGCGGCGCGACCATCCGGGCGATCGCCGCACGGGCCGACGTCGACCCGGCCCTGGTCCACCACTACTTCGGGACCAAGGAGGACCTGTTCGCGGCGGCCGTCCGGTTGCCGATGCGACCGACCGAGTTCGCCGAGCGCGTCATCGGTCCCGGCATCGAGGGGGCGGGGGAGCGGCTGGCGGCGTCCTTCTTCCTGGTGTGGGAGGACGATGCCAGCCGCGACGCGCTCCTGACCATGCTGCGGGGGGCGTTCGAGACCGACCGTGGCGGCGCCGTGCTGCGGCAGTTCTTCGGCTCGGTCCTGGTCGGCCGCCTGTCCCTCCACCTCGACGGCGACGACGCCGCGATGCGCGTGTCGCTGGCGGCGTCCCACCTGATCGGACTGGCGGTCCTGCGCTACGTCGTGGGCTTCCGGGAGTTGGTGGACGCCTCCGTGGACGAGCTGGTCGCGATGGTGGGCCCGGCCCTGCAGGCCTACCTCGAGGGATCGGGTACCTGAGCAGTCGGCGTGGAACAAGCGTGCCCGTCGAAGGGTTTGCAGTGACGTGCCGGCGGCGACCTCGCCGGCGCCCGCCACGTCAGGACGTCCATGACCCCGCCTGCCTCGCCCGATCCGTCTGCCTCGCACGCTGCGTCGCCCGAGCCGTCCGCGTCCGACGGCGCCACGTCCGGCGCGACCTCCTCCGCACCCGACTCCCCCCCGGTGACCGTCTACTGGCGCCCGGGCTGTGGGTTCTGCGCGGGCCTGCTGCGGTCGCTGGACCGCCACGACCTGGCCTACGACCAGCGCAACATCTGGGAGGACGAGGACGCCGCAGCGTTCGTCCGCACCGCCACTGGCGGCAGCGAGACCGTCCCGACCGTGCAGGTCGGCGACACCTCCCTGGTCAACCCCAGCGCCGACCAGGTCCTGGCCGCGCTGGCCGAGGTCGACCCGGACGCCGTCCCCGACACCTGGTCACCGCGCGAACCCGGCCCCGTCGGCCGTGCGCTCGGACGCCTCCTCGGCGGCTGACCGTCGCGTGCGCGTCCCGTCCCACATGCGGGACGATTCGCGCACACCTCCGGTGCCGCCGCGCCCGCGTGCGCCTGTGGTCCCGTATCCGGGGATGAGCGCGTACACGTGGGGTCAGAGGTAGCCGCGGAGGCTGGCGGCCTCGACCACGCGGTTGACGGCCAGGGCGAAGGCCGCCTCGCGCATCGAGGTGGCCTGGTCCTCGGCCTGGTAGAACGACCAGCAGGTGTCGAACGCCCGTCCCAGCTTGCG
>JBBSMS010000010.1:0-41762 GCA_038233055.1 Nitriliruptorales bacterium | reverse complement strand
CTGTTCGTCGGTGCCGGCTACGCCGCCGCGCAGGTCGCCGCCGAGCGCGAGCGCCAGACCCTGCCCCTGCTGCAGGTCACCGCGATGAGCCCGATGCAGATCGTGGCCGGGAAGTGGTGGGCGGTGGTGGCCTGGCAGGCGTTGCTGCTGGTCATGGGCATGCCGCTCGCGGGTGCGGCCTCGTTCTTCGGCGGGGTGGGGCTGCTGGAGGTGCTGCTCGGCACGGTCCACATGGTGCTGGTCGCTGCGGCGTTCTCGGCCGTGGCGATCTGGATCTCCTCGGTGGTCCGGCGCACCAGCGTGGCGATCATCGTCACCTACGCGGCCCTGTTCGTGCTGATGCTGGGCCCGCTGGTGCTGGCGATCGCGGAGGCCATCGCGCGCGAGGACGTCCCCACGACCTCGATGTACCTGCATGTGGGGACCGGGTTGGCAGCCGCCACCCTCGATGCGCACGGGTTCCCGACCGCCTCGATCCTGAGCCCGTTCGTCGAGGCCATGGCGTGGCCGGGGGACGGGTTCGAGGCATTCGACAACCCCTTGGACGGTGCCGGCGAGGGCTGGCGCGTGCGTGTCCTGGCCCTGCAGTGGACGACCGCCGTGCTGGTGACGTGGCTGGCCCTGTGGCGCGCCAGCCACCGCGTCCGGCCCGGTCGTGAGCCACGGGCCCGGCGCTCCGCGCGACGCGACCGCGCGATCGCCGGCGACGCCCCCGTCCCCGGGACGGCGATCAACATGGGACCGCCCGGTCCGACCACCGGCCCGCCCGGGCCACCGCCGCCGCCCCCGCCTGGCGGTCAGCCGTGAGGGCGGGCGAGTCGGCGCTGGCGCGGGTCGTCGCCCTGGCGCGTCGGCGCATGCGCGCGAACCGGGCCGTGGCGCTGGCGGTGCCGACACTGTTGGTTGCGGGGGTGGTGGCCGTGGCCTGGACCGCGGCGGCACGGCTGGTCCCGGTCCCGGACGGTGGTTTGGCCACGGCGCTGGTGGCGTTGGTGGCCGCCGCGGTCGCACTGGCGGTCGGGCTGGCCACCCGGATCCCGGACCGGTTGGCGGCCTGGGCCGCCGACCACTGGCTGCAGACCCGAGACGCGTTCTCGACCGCGGTCGAGTACGGGGATCGGGAGCCCGGTCCCCACGGCGAAATCGTGCGGGCCCAGCGGCTGGCGGCGGAGGAGCGCGCCGCCACCATCCGGGCCCTGCCGGGCCGCGTCCGGGTGCCGACGCGGCCGCTGGTGGCCGGGTTGGCGCTGGTGCTGGTCGCGGCCTGGCTGGGGGTGTCGGCGAACCCGGTCGAGGCGGAACAGGCCGAACTGGCGCGGCAACGGGCCCTGGTGGAGGCCGAGGCCGACGCGCTGGAGGACGCCGCCGAGGCGCTGGCCGACGATCCCGCCACCGCGGACCTGGCCGAGGAGTTGCGCGCGACGATCGACGAACTGGACGGCCTTGCCGCGGACGAGGCCGCAGCACGGTTGCGCGAACTGGCCGCAGCCTTGCGGGCGGACGTCCCCCAGGACCTCGGGGCCCAGCGCACGGCGCTGTCGGGCCTGGGGGGTGAACTGGGGACCGACCCGCTGGCCGACGGCGACACCGTGCGGGCCCAGCTGGACGCGCTCGCCGCGGACCTGGACGGCGTGGACGCGGCCGACACGGCGGCTCGGCTGGCGGAACTGGGCGCAGCGACCCAGTCGGGGTTGCCCAGCGTGGGGGCCCACCTGCAGGCCGCCGCCGACGCGCTGGCCGCAGGCGACACCGCTGCCGCCTCGGAGGCCCTGGGCGCGGCCTCGGACGCCGTCGGGGCCGCTGCTGGCGATCAACAGGCCGCCGCCGCGGCCGCCGGTTCGGCCGCTGCCGCCGCCGATGCCGCCCAGCGCCTCCAGGAGGGTGAGGGCCAGGGCGAAGGCCAGGGCCAGGGCGAAGGCCAGGGCCAGGGGCAGGGACAGGGACAGGGCGAAGGCCAGGGCCAGGGCGAAGGCCAGGGCCAGGGACAGGGACAGGGACAAGGCCAGGGACAGGGTCAAGGCCAGGGCCAGGGGCAAGGACAGGGCCAGGGCGAGGGGCAAGGCCAGGGACAGGGGGGCGGCGGTGGCGGCGGTGGGGGTGGCAACCCCACCGGTACGTCCGGCACCGGGTCGTCCCCGACCGGGACCCAGAACAACGCCGGGACCGGGGACGAGCCTGCGCTCGACGAGGTCTTCGCACCACCGGTGGGCGAGGTGGACGGCGAGGACGTCCGCCTCCCCGGCCAGGCCGACGGTGAGGGCACCACGATCGGCACCGCCACCGGCCAGGGGATCGACTCGACCCGGCGCACCCCGGCCAGCGACGTCCTGCCTGAGTACGCCGACCGGGCCGCACGTACCGCCGACCAGCCGGACTTCCCGCCCGAACTCCGGTCTGTCGTCCGGGACTACTTCGCCAGCCTGGGAGACGCACAGTGACCGCCATCACCACCGCCACCGACTTCGCCGCGCTGCACGAACGCATCCTCCGACAGGTCCAGCGCGTGGTCGTCGGCCAGGAACGCCTGCTCGCCGACGTCCTGGCCGGCCTGTTCGCCGAGGGCCACGTCCTGCTGGAGGGCGTGCCGGGACTGGGCAAGACCGTCCTGTTGCGCACCCTGGGCGAGGCATTGTCGTTGGATGTCAACCGGGTCCAGTGCACGCCGGACCTGATGCCGGCCGACATCGTGGGCACCACGGTGTTGTCCGACGGTGGCGCCAGCGTCGAGTTCGAACCGGGCCCGGTGTTCACGCAACTGTTGTTGGCGGACGAACTCAACCGGGCCACGCCCAAGACCCAGTCGGCACTGCTGGAGGCCATGGCCGAACGACGCGTGACCACGGCCGGTGTGACCCGGGACCTGCCGCGGCCGTTCTTCGTCATGGCCACGCAGAACCCCATCGACATGGAGGGCACCTACCCGCTCCCCGAGGCCCAGTTGGACCGCTTCGTGGCCAAGGTGCTGGTGCCCTCCCCGACGACCGACGACCTGGTGGCGATCCTGGACCGCACGACCGGGTCCCACGAGGCGCTGGTCCAGCAGGTCGCCACCACCACCGACCTGCTGGAGGCGATCGCGCTGGTCCGGGCCGTTCCGATGGCCAGCCACGTCACCCGCCACGTCGCCGACCTGGTGCAGGCCACCCACGCCACCGGGGATGCGGCTCCCACCGGGATCCGATCGTTCGTGCGCACCGGGGCATCCCCGCGTGGTGCCCAGGCCCTGGTGCTGCTGGCCAAGGTCGCGGCGTTGCGCGACGGCGACCTGCAGGCATCGATCGATGGCGTTCGGGCGGTCGCGCACGTGGTCCTTCGCCACCGGTTGGTTCTGGGCTACGAGGCCATGGCCGCCAGCGTCACGTCCGACGAACTGGTCGACGAGGTCCTGACCGCGGTTCCGCGGCCGACCCCGGCCGTCCGGGGGGCCGTGTGAGGGGCCTGCGACTGCCACGCCGCGGCGCGGCCGGTGCGGACACGGCGCTGGTCGCGAGGGCCGGGCCGTCCGGCGCCGGTCCGGTCACGTCGGGTCCGGTCACGTCCGGTCCACGAGCTGACGGGCCGGCCGATCTGGCCGCGCCCCTGCCGCCGGCCGTGGTCACCCGCCTGGGTCCGCACCGGTTGGCGACGGTCTCGCGCGTGACCGGCACCCGCGAGGGCGCGCACCGGTCCACGCGCCACGGGCACAGCCTCGAGTTCGCCGACCAGCGTCCCTACGTCGCGGGTGACGATCCGCGTTCACTCGACCTCGCTGCGTCCCGACGGCACGGGCGCCTGCTCGTGCGTATCCACGAGGCGGAGGACGACACCTCGTTGCGGGTCGTCCTGGACGCGTCGCGGTCGATGGCCTTCGGGGGCAAGTTGGGGATGGCGGGGCAGGTCGCGCGGGCCCTGGGCCACGTGGCCGCCCACGGTGGCGATCGCATCCGAGTGGTGGTCGCGACCGAGGACGGTCGCGTGACGGCCTCGCCGTGGATGCGCGGTGCGGCCACAGGATGGACGATCGGCCACACGCTGGCCGCGGTGCCCACCGCGGCCCCGTCGCCGGACGACCAACCCGGTCCCGCGGCGCTGCTGGACGCCATCCGACGGGCGCGTGGCGAGGGCCCGGCCGGGCCGGTGGTGCTGGTCAGTGACCTCCTGGTGCTCGACTGGACCGAGGTGGTGCGCGCGCTGGCGACGGGTCGTGGCGACGCCGTGCTGGTCCACCTGCTCGGGCGCGACGACCGGGCACCCGACCTCGACGGCGACGTCGACCTGGTGGACGCCGAGACCGGCCGGGTGGTGTCGATCGCCGCGACCGACGAGGTGCTGGCGGCCCACACCCGTGCCCTGGCCAGGTGGCAGGACGAGGTGCAGCGCCACGCCGCCCGCCACGGGGTCGCGGTGGTGGCGGCAGACGACCGGGACCAGGTCGACGAGATCGTGACCGTGGGGCTGCGACGGACCGGGGTCGTGGCATGAGGGCGGCGACACCATGAGGTTCGCCAACCCCGGGGGCCTGGCCGCGCTCGGCCTGCTGGTCCCGCTGGTCGTGTGGTACCTGCTGAAGTCGCGTCGGGCACGACGGGTCGTGTCGTCCACGATGGTGTGGCAGTCCGTCCCCCAGGCGATGACGGCCGCGACCCCGTGGCAGCGGTTCCGCCCGGACGCGACGTTCTGGCTCGCCGCGCTCGCCCTGGTCGTGGGGGCCACGGCGCTGGCTCGGCCCTACGCCGTGGTCGACGCCACGCTGGGCGACCACACCATCGTGATCGTCGACGCGTCCGGGTCGATGAATGCCCGCGACGGTGACACCACCCGGCTGGAACGGGCCCGACGGGACGTGGCCACCGTGGTCGACGGCATCGGTGACGGCCAGGAGGTGTCGGTGATCGAGGCGGGATCGCAGGCCCGCGTGCTGGTGGCGGGTGCCACGACCGCCGACGAGGTCGACGGGGCGCTGGGGCGCCTGCGACTCCAGCACGGCCCGGCCGACCTCGACGACGCATTCGTGCTGGCCACCGCGCTGCAACGACCGGACCAGGCCACCGTCATGCACGTGGTGACCGACCGCGAGGTGCCGGGAGCCCTGGTCGCCGACCGGGCCGTGTCGGTCCAGCCCGTCGGCGAGGTGCAGGACAACCTCGGCGTCACGCGCCTCCAGGTCGTCCCGCGTGGATCCGGCACCTCCGACCTGTTCGTGGCGCTGCGCAACTGGTCACAGCACCCGGTCGAGGCGCGCCTGTCCATCACCGTGGACGACGAGGAGGTGGTCGCCGAGGTGGTCGACCTCGCGCCCCGGGATGCGATCGACCGCACGATGACGGTGCGCGGTGGTGCCGGGGCCGTGGTCCGCGCCACGCTGGTGCCTGCCGACGACACGGTCGACGGGCTGGCGCTGGACGACTCGGCGTGGGGGGTGTTGCGCAGCCCCGAGCAGGTCCGGGTGGTGGCCGCCACGCCGGGCAACGTGTTCCTGACCGCGGCCCTGGAGGCGGTCGAGGGCGTCGAGGTCACGGAGGTCGCGAGCGTCCCGGACGATCTCACCGGCGTGGACCTGCTGGTGGTGGACCGGGTCGCCGTGCCCGACGACGTGGCCGTGCCGATGCTGCTGGTGGCCCCGGCCTCGTGGCCGGACGGCGTGTCGGCGGCCGCCCCCGTCGAGTTGCCGTCGGTCACGATCCAGTCCGACCACGAACTGCTGGGCTCGGTCGACCTGTCCGACGTCGCCGTCGCCACGGCCACGCCGCTGTCGGGGGACGAGTTGACGCCGATCGCCGGCGGCACCGACGGGGACCTGGTGGTCGCGGGCCGGCTGCGCGGCGTCCCGACCGTGGCACTGGGGTTCTCGCTGCTGGACTCGAACCTGGCCCTGACCGCTGCCTGGCCCACCTTCGTGTCCAACGCGGTCGGGTGGTTGGCCGGGGCCCCGCCCGCGGTCGCCGCCGTGGCGGGCGGGACCGTCGTGGTGGACGTCCCCGCGGGCCTGGACACCGTGCTGGTGAGCCCGCCGGACGGCAGCACCGTGGAAGTCTCCGCCATCGCCCCGTCGTTGGTGGTCGACCGCGTGGGACTGTGGCGGGTCGCGCCCGGGGCCGCGGCCCCGGGCGCCGATCCCGATGTCCTGGCCGACGGGGCCGAACTGCCGTCCCTGGTGGTGAACCCCGACGGTGACGAGGGCGACCTCGCACAGCCGCCCCCCGAGGCCGTGGCGGTCGTGGCCGCGGGTGACGGACCCGAGCTGGCGCCGGGTCGCCAACCGCTGGCGGCGCTGGTCGTCCCGGTCGTGCTGGCTGCGCTGGTGCTCGAGTGGTTGCGGGCCACGGTGGTGGCGCGCCGGCGGGCCGCGGGCCGTGGGGGCCGGGGCGGAGGTGTGACCGGGGCGGGGCGGGACCGGTCCGCCCGATGGACGTCGTCGGTGGCGCGCGCGGTCGCGCGGGTACGGCCATGAACGTGTCGTTCGGCTCGCCCGCGTGGCTGTTCGCCCTGGTGCTCGTGCCCGTCGTGGCGTGGTTGGGCCGCGCGTTGCGGTCGTCGCTGGGTCGGCGGCGAGCCGCGATCGTCACCGGGTTGCGCACGACCGCGATCGCGTTGGTGGTGCTCGCCCTGGCCGCCCCGTTCTGGATCCGTGGTGGCCGCGGCGTCGACGTGCTGTTCCTGGTCGACGGGTCGGACTCGATGGCGGGGGCCCAGTCGGCCGCCCGCGACCTGGTCGCGGAGGCCGTGGCGGCACGCGGGCGCCACGACCGGGTGGCGCTGGCCCGGTTCGGGCTGGACGCCCAGCCCGAGTTCCCACTGCGTGCGGATCCTCCTCCGACGACCTTCGACACGGTCGTGGCCGGTGGCGGCACCGACATCGCCCGCGCCCTGCGGCTGGCCCAGGGGATGCTGGGCGTCCAGCAGCGGCGCCGCGTCGTGCTGGTGTCCGACGGGCGCTCGACCCAGGGCGACGCGACCCGCACCGCGGCCGGACTGGCCGAGGCCGGCGTGGCGGTGGACGTCGTCGGGTTGGGTGGCGCGATGGCGGCCGACGTGTTGGTCGAGTCGGTCGAGGCGCCCGGGCGGGTGCGCGAGGGCGAGTCCTACGACCTGGTCGCCCACCTCCGCAACACCGGGGACACGCCGGTGCAGGTCGTGCTGGTGACGCGCCGCGACGGCGAGGAGGTCGATCGTCGCGACCAGGTCCTGGAGCCGGGTGCCACCGAGGTGGTGGTCGCGACCCCGGAGGCCGACGCCACCGGGGCCGTGCGCTGGGAGGTCGAGGTGCTCGACCCGGCGGACCGCGTGGCCGCCAACGACATCGGCCGGGCGGGGGTGCTGGTGGACGGCCCGCCCCGGGTCCTGGTCGTGGACGGTGCGGACGGCGAGGCGAAGCTGTTGGTCGGGGCACTGGAGGCCGGGAACCTCCCCACCGACGTCGTCACCAGCCTGCCCGACCTCGACCGGTTGCTGGCCTACGACGCGATCGTGCTGGTCGACGTCCCGGCGGCGACGCTCGACGACGGCGACCAGCGCGCGCTGGACGCGGCCGTCCGCGACGCCGGCCGCGGGCTGGTGCTGATCGGTGGCGACCGGTCCTTCGGCCCCGGTCGGTGGCAGGACACGGTGCTGGAGGACCTGTCGCCGGTGTTCGTCGACGCCCAGGACCCGCAACGACGGCCCACGGTCGCCGAGGCGCTGGTGGTCGACGTCTCGGGCTCCATGGCCGCCTGCCACTGCCGCCCGGCCGGGTTCGCCGGGGGGCCCGACGGCGAGGTCATCGAGGAGGGCGGGGTCAACAAGACCGACATCACTCGCGTGGCGGTGGCGCGTGCCATCGAGTCGCTGTCGCAGCAGGACACGGTCGGGGTGCTGGCCTTCAACGACTCGTCGAAGTGGGTCATCCCCCTGCAGCAGTTCCCGTCCACCGACGTCGTGGACGACGCCCTGTCGCGCCTGCACCCGGACGGGGCCACCAACGTCGTGCCGGCGCTGCGCGAGGCCATCGCGGGCCTGAAGGACGTCAACGCCGAACTGCGTCACATCGTGCTGTTCACGGACGGCTTCTCGGAGGAGCCCGCCATGATCGAGGTGGCCCAGGACGCGCTGGGTGAGGGCATCACGCTGTCGGTGGTCGGGACCGGCGAGGGCGCCGGCGAGATCCTGGAGCGGATGGCCGACGCGGGCGGGGGTCGCTACTACCCGGGCCGCGACCTGTCCTCCATCCCCGACATCCTGGTGAACGAGGTGCAGCAGGTCGCCCGTCCGTTCATCCAGGAAGGGGTGTTCCCCCCGGTCCGGACGGCGCCCGACCCCGTGGTCGACCGGCTCGACGAGTCGCCGTCCGTGCTGGGCTACGTGGCCACGACGCCCAAGCCCACCGCGACCACGTCCCTGCGTGTCGGCGACACCAACGACCCGCTGTTGTCGCGCTGGCAGGTCGGACTGGGCACCTCGGTGGCGTGGACCTCCGACACCACCTCGATCTGGGCCGCACCGTGGGTCCAGTGGGACGGCTACGGCGGGTTCTTCGCCGACCTCGTGGCCTCCACGCTGCCGGCCTCGGGGTCTTCCACGTTGACCGCGACCGCCGTCGCCAGTCCCGGCGGGATCGAGGTGCGCGTGGACGCCGAGGGAACGGTGGCCGACGGGGCCACCGCCACCGCGGTCGTCGTGGGACCGACCGGCGACCGCCAGGAGGTCGAACTGGAGCGGACGTCCCCGACCTCGTGGGCGGGGGTCGTGCCGGGCGGCGAGGAGGGCGTCACCTCCGTGGCGGTGACCCTGGCCGCCGGCGGGGACGCGATCGAGACCGCGACCACGACCGCCATCCGGACCTACTCGGCCGAGTACCTGCCGACCGCGGACGACGCCGGTCTGCTGGCCGCGGTGGCGCGTGCCGGCGGCGGCCGGCTCGACCCCGATCCGGCCACGTTCGTCGCCGCGAACGACCTGGCCCCCGGCACCGGCGGGACACCGTTGGCGTCGTGGTTGCTGTTGCTGGCCCTCCTCACGGTCCCGATCGACATCGGCGTGCGACGGCTCCGCGTGACCCGCGCCGACCTCCGTCGCCTGCGCCATCGGATCCCGATCTCCGCGGGCGCGGATCCGTCACCGGTTCAGGCCGCCCTGGCCACCACCCTGGCGGCCCGCGTGCCGGGTGGCTGGTCGAGCGGGACGCCGACGGGCGACCGCGGCACCGACGACCCGTGGTCGCGGCGTCCCACCGCCCCGCCCCCGTCGGCCGCCCCGCCCCCGGCCGGGCCCGTGCCGCCACCCGCGGCCCCGGCGTCGACGGCCGCGCCGCCACCACCCCCACCGCCACGCACGACCCCACCGCCGCCTCGTGCACAGCCCGGACCGCCACCTGCCCGCCCCCCAACCGGCCCGCCTGGTGATTCCCCGCCGGTCGCCCGTGACTTCGAGCCTGCCCCTGGTCGACCACCCGATCCGCCGGGTGGGCAACCCTCGTCCGCACGGCGGTTGCTGGACCGGCGCCGGGACGAGCAGCGGTGATCGACGAGGCCGTCCGCGGCACCGGGAGCGGACCCGCGCGGCGGTACCCTGCCGGGCGATGAGTCGCATCGACACCTCCGCACCGCCCGAGGCGAATCCGCCCGTCCGGCGGGGCCCGCGTCGCCCCCAGGGGCCGTGGGACTTCGTGCTGGATTCCGTGCGGATGGCCTGGCGCTGGCTGACGCGGATGAAGACCGCGTTGATCATCCTCGCCATCCTGGGCCTCGAGACCTTGCTCGCCACCGTGGTCCCCCAGCAGCCCAACGTGGCGACGACGGTGGCGGACTGGCGCTCCGGCGCGGCCGGTCCCGGCCAGGTCGTGTCCCAGGTCATCGACCTGTTCGGCGGCTACGACGTCTACGGGTCGCCGCTGTTCCTGGCGCTCCTCCTGTTGCTGTTCACCTCACTGACCGCGTGCCTGGTGCCGCGCACGCGTGCCTTCTGGCGCGCGGCCCGCCGGGGACGCCCACCGTTGAGTCGCAACCTCGACCGCCAGCAACACGTGGCGACCTTCACCTCGGCGCTGGACGTGAACACCGCCCACGACCGTGCCCGTACCGCGCTCCGGCGCCAGCGCTACCGGATGCGTCCGCCCGACGCCGACGACCTGGACGACGGCCAGGTCGCCGCCGAGAAGGGCATCATCTCGCGTGAGGGCGGGTCCCTGCTGTTCCACCTCTCCTTCTACGTCCTGCTGGTCGGCATCGTGTTGGGGCAACTCCTGGGGTTCAACGGGCAGGTCGGCGTGGTCGAGGGCCAGGGCTTCACCGACACGCCCCAGGCCTACTGGACCAACAACCCCGGTCGCTGGTGGGGCGCCGACGACCACAGTGGGTTCCAACTGTCGCTCGACCAGTTCAACATCGACTGGGTGCGCGAGGTCCGCTTCGCGGGCACGCCGTCGCTGTTCGAGGCCGACGTGACCGTGACCGGGCGCGACGGCAGCGTCCGCTCCGAGACCATCTCGCCCAACGTCCCGATGGTGGTCGACGGCGAGAAGATCCACCTGCTGGACTGGGGCTACGCGCCACGCGTCGTCATCCGGGACGGGGGCGAGGTCGTGTTCGACGGCGCCAACACCGCTCGCCTCAACGACCTGGGCTTCTACCGCACCGCGATCAAGGCCCCCGGGGCCGACCCCGACATCGGCCTGGCGCTGGGGCTGTACCCGTGGGCACCGCCCGGCGACGACGGCCAACCGCTGTGGACGGGCGCACCGTGGGACGACGCCCCGGTGCTGGTGGTGGCCGCCTATCGCGGCGACCTCCGACTCGACCAGGTCCAGGACGTCACCCGGCTCGACACGGCCGGCCTCGAGGTCGTGGACACGGCCTACATCCGGCTCGGCAACGAGGTCGAACTGCTCGACGGGATCACCGTCGAGTTCCCGGAGTTGCAGAAGTGGGTCGGGCTGCAGGTCAGTGATCGGCCCACCGTGCCGTTGCTGTTGTTGGGCGCGGGACTGCTGCTGGCGGGGCTGGTCCCGGCCCTGTACGCCTATCGCCGCCGGGTCTGGGTGCGGGCCGTCACCGACGAGCACGGGGCTACGATCGTGACCGTGGCTGGGCGGGCGTTCCAGCGTTCGGAGGCCTTCCTCGCCGGTTGGGGCGGGCTGGTCGAATCGCTCCGCGTGGCCCTGGACGGCGACGACCCGGTCGGTGACGGCGGGGATCCCACCGCCCCCGGCGCGACCCCGAACGACCTGTTCGACCCCGTCCCCGAACCGGACGGGGACGACCACGACCGCGACACCACGAAGGTGACGACATGACCCAGGTCGAACTCGCCGAACTGTCCCGTTTCCTGTTCGAGCCGGTCGCGATCGGGTTGTTGGCCGCCGCGATGGTCGCCTACCTCTACGCCATGTCCGCCACCCGGATCCCGCGTCCGGACGGCACCGTGGCCGCCGCCGGCCGCCGGTCGGAACAGGCCGGCTTCGCCCTGGCGACGCTGGGCGCGCTGACGCTGGGGGCCCACATCGTGGTCCGGGCGCTGGCCGCCGGGCGGATGCCGCTGGGCAACATGTTCGAGTTCTCCACCATCATCGCCCTGACGACCGTGCTGGTCGGCCTGGTCGTGGTCGTCGGGCGACTGGATCGTGCCGACCTGATGGGCTTCCTGCTCCTGGGCTCGGTGCTGACGATGGCCGCGGCCCTGTTGGTCTACACCGAGCCGGGTCCGCTCCAGCAGGTGTTGGGCACCGCCTGGCGGGCGATCCACGTGTCGGCGATCGTATTCGCGGCCGGCCTGTTCACCGTGGCCTTCGTGTTCGGGGCGCTGTACCTGGTGCGCGACACGGCCGAGACGCGCCTGCGTGGCCCCGGCCCGGTTTCCGGCGGCAGCCTGGGCGCGGCCCACGCGGCCGACCTGTCCGGCGGCGAGGAACTCGACACCGTCGACGGCCGGTTGTGGCCCGATGCCGTGGTCGCCGGGGACCTCGACGGCGTCGAGGCCGAGGTGGTCGCCGAGTACCGCAGCCGCATGCGGGCCACGATCGACCCGTGGCGCCTGGCGATCGGGACCTTCGTCGGCACCGCAGCGGTCTCGTGGGTCTTCTGGGTCCAGGGCGTGCGCGCAGGTGAGGCCGCGTTCGGGTCCGGGTTCACGCGCTTCCTCGGCATCAACGTCGTCATGGCGCTGGCGGCCGTGCTGGCCTGGTGGGCCGTGCCGTTCCTCCCGGCGGCGGCGACGCTGGACGCGATGGCGTACCGCACGATCGCGTTCGCGTTCCCGGTGTGGTCGTTCGCCGTCATCGCCGGGGCGATCTGGGCCGAACAGTCGTGGGGCCGCTACTGGGGCTGGGACCCCAAGGAGACGTCGGCGTTCCTGACCTGGGTGGCCTACGCCGGCTACCTGCATGCGCGGGCGACCCGGGGCATGAAGGGCCGCAACGCCGGGTGGCTCGCCATCGTGGCCTTCGGCGTGCTGATGTTCACCTACTACGGTGTGAACCTCGTCGTGTCGGGCCTGCACAGCTACGCGGGCACGGTCTGATCGAGGCTCCCATGCATGTCCCCATGATGCCGGCCCTGCGGTGGCGGAACCGTGGCCATGCGCTGTTGGTCCGGCCGATCTTCCCGGTCGCGGACCTGGACGCCGCCCAGGCGTTCCATCGGCGACTGGGCTTCGACGTGCAGCGGTACGACGACGGGTACGCCTGGGTCCACCACGCCCGCCACGAACTGTTCCACCTGCGTGTCGTGACGGACTTGGACGTGGCCGCCAATGCTGCCAGCGCCTACGTGTTCGCCGACGACGTCGACGCCTGGTACCGGCGCTGTCGGGGAGCCGGGGTCGAGGCCACCCCCGTCACCGATGAGCCCTGGGGAATGCGCGAGTTCGCCGTGACCGACCCCAGCGGGAACCTGCTGCGTATCGGTCGTTCCATCGAGACCGACGACTGACCGTGAAACGGTCGTTCGTGGTGCCGACCACCGACGACGAACCGCAGGTGTCGGCTGGGGTCAGCGGGCGCCGCGGCCACTCACGACGGCCGGCAGGGTCTGGCACAGGATCCGCAGGTCCATCAGCAGCGACCAGTTCGTGATGTAGTCGAGGTCCATCTCGATCCAGCGGTCGAAGCAGATGTCGGAGCGGCCGCTGACCTGCCAGATGCAGGTCAGGCCCGGCTGGACCAGCAGCCGCTGCCACTGGTGGGGCGTGTAGGACGCCACTTCCTCGGGCAGCGGAGGCCGCGGGCCGACGAGGCTCATGGACCCCTGCAGGACATTGACCAGTTGGGGCAGTTCGTCGAGGCTGCAGCGACGCAGGAACCGGCCGACCGGCGTCACGCGCGGGTCCCCGGTCATCTTGAAGGTCGGGCCGCCAGTCTCGTTGGCGGCTGCCAGTGCCGACCGCTGGGCGTGCGCACCGTCGACCATCGAGCGGAACTTCAGCAGGTCGAACGGCGTGCCGTCCCGGCTGATGCGACGTTGGACGTAGAGCACCGGGCCGGGTGACCCCACCGTGACCGCCAGCGCGACGAGCGCCAGCAGGGGTGCGAGCAGGACGAGCAGCGCCATCGCGCCCACCACGTCGATCACCCGCTTGGCCGCGGCCTGCAGCGGCGTGGCGTTGCAGAGTCCCGGCCGTGCCAGGATCGTCGGCGTGCCTGCAGGCACGCGTGCGCCCTCGAAGAATGTCTGGTGTTCAACCATCGAATCAGCCCCCCGGCCATCGCAAGTGCGCGTCCTGCCAGGCCACCGTCGGCATGATCCGTGCCGGTTTTCCCCCGACCGCGACGACCAAGAGTTCCACCCGAGGTCGCTGCGGGACTACATCCGCGCAAGTCGTGTTCCGTGGCCGATCATAGCCGGGATTGGTCGCCGCGGGGGAACTGGTCGCTCTCCGCCCACCCGCGGAGCCCGTGGATCACCTGCGGATCACCTGAACGGGGCCGCGAGATGACCTCCGAGCCGGACGGTCGCGGGCGTGTCACCACTGGCTCGGGTCGCCGCGCGGTCACTCCGGGCGAAGGCGGAGGCGGTCGCGCGCGACCTTGCCCAGGCCCGTCAGGGGGAGGTCGTCCACGACCGTGATGCGGCGCGGCACGGCGGCCGCCCCCAGGTGCTCGCGAACCAGGGCCTGCAGTGTCCCCACGTCGACGGTCAGGGCCGTCGACGTGACGGCGGCCACGACCACCTCGCCCCACTCGTCGTCGGGCAGGCCGACCACGCCGGCACGGTCGACGTCGGGGTGGTCCTCCAGCACCACCTCGACGGCGGCCGGGCTCACGTTCACGCCGCCGCTGATGACGACGTCGTCCGCCCGTCCCACGACCGACACCACGCCGTCTTGGACCGCCCCGAGGTCGTTGGTGACCAGCCAGCCGTCGCCGTCGACGATCGGGGCAAGTCCGTCCGGCGTGACCCGTCCGTGCGCCAGCACTGGTCCCCGCACCCGCAGCCGTCCGTCGACCGCCGCCACCTCCACGCCGTCGAACGGGACGCCGTCGTACACACACCCGCCGGCGGTCTCGGTCAGGCCGTAGGACCGCACGACGTGCCGGACGTGTCCACCGGCGGCGGTGTCGGCCAGCAGCCGGGGCGAGATCGCGCCCCCGCCCAGCAGGACCGTGGCGTCGAGGCGCTGGCCCGCATCGACCAGGCGACGCAACTGGGTCGGAACCAGCGACACGACCGTCGCCCCGGCGGCACGGGCGGCTCCGGGGTCGACCCGGTCCTGGACGACCGGCGGGTGGCCGAGGCGGCGACTGCGCCACACCACCGACTGGCCGGCCACGTGGTGCAGGGGCAGGGCCAGCAACCAGCGGTCGTCGGCCGCCACGCCGAGGTGGGCGTGCGCACCGTCGGCCGAGGCATCCAGGGCCGAGACGGACAGGGCCAGCACCTTGGGCGGCCCGGTCGTGCCGGACGAGATCACGATCGCCGCCGTGTCGCCCGGGACGTCGAGGTCGACCGTCGCGTGGCCGCGTGCCACCAGTTTGCGGACGACATCGTCGGACAGCAACCCGCCACCCGTGCGCCGCAAGCGGTCCGGCGACGCCGCCGGGTCCACCACCCAGGTCGCGCGGCCGTCGTCCCAGGCTCGCGCCAGGCGTCGCACGGCCCCATGACGGTCCGCGATCGCCAGCACCTCGACCGCCGTCACGGTCGGCCGGGTCGCGAGACGAGGGGAAGGAGGTCGACGGTGGGCTCCGGGAGGGGCGGCGAGGCAGCGACGGCGCAGGGAATCGTACTTGGAGCCCGCCAGCACGGGTGGCGTACCTTCGCGGCCGTGGACACCTCGTTGGACGATCTGGCTGCCACGCCCAGGACGGCGTGGATGGAGGCCGTGCGCCTGCGCACGCTGCCGGCCGCGATCGCGCCCGTCCTGGTGGGGACCGCCGCCAGCACCACCGCCCTGGACTGGGCCCGGAGCGACGGCCCGGCGCCGTCGTGGGTCCGGTTCGTGCTGGCTGGCCTGGTGGCGCTGCTGTTGCAGGTCGCCGTCAACTTCGCCAACGACTATTTCGACGGGGTCGCCGGCATCGACAGCCCGGACCGGGTCGGGCCGCTGCGCGGGGTCGGGTCCGGACTGGTCGGCCCGGCCGCGATGAAGCGCGCGATGGTGGCGACGCTGGCCGCGGCAGCGGTCGTCGGACTGGTGCTGGTTGCGCTGGCCGGATGGGAACTGCTGGTGGTCGGGGCCGCGTCCGTGGTGGCGACGCTGTGGTACTCGGGCGGGTCGCGACCGATCGCGTCGCTGGGGTTGGGCGAGGTGTTCGTGTTCGTGTTCTTCGGACTGGTGGCCACGGTCGGCTCCGCCTACGTCCAGGACGAGCGCCTGGCGTGGGTCCCCGTGGTGGCGGCCGTCCCGGTCGGTGCGCTGGCCGTCGCGATCCTGGTGGTCAACAACCTGCGCGACATCCCGACCGACACCGTCGCGGGCAAGCGCACGCTGGCCGTGCGGATGGGCGACCGCCCGACGCGCCACCTCTACGAGGCGCTGGTCATGGGCTCCTACGTCGTGGTCGTCGTGCTGGCGGTGACACTGGGCTCGCCGTGGGTCCTGCTGCCGCTGCTGTCGGCAGTGCTGGTGGTGTCGGCGGTGCAGGTCGTGCGCACAGCGCCGCCAGGGCCACCGCTGGTCGCCGCGCTGGGTCGGACCGCCCGCACGCAGTTGGCCTTCGCGGTCCTGCTCGCCGTCGGCCTGCTCGCGACCGGATGGACGGCATGAGCACCCGCACCCCACCCCTGCCGCACCCCGACCCAGGTCGAGTGAGCGGATCAGCCCCGCCTGCCGGGCCGATCCGCACACTCGATGCGGTTGGGGCGGGGTTTGGGGGGCGGCTTGGTGCGGAGGTTGGGGCGTTCGCGACCGGGGGAGGGGTGCGGGCGTGATCGACGACCTGGTGCCGTTCCGCGTGCCGCTGCGGACCCGTTTCCGCGGGGTCGATGCCCGTGTCGGCGTGCTGCTGCACGGCGAGGCCGGGTGGGGCGAGTTCGCGCCGTTCGACGACTACCCGCCGGCCGTGACCGCGACGTGGCTGGCAGCGGCCCGCGAGGCTGCCGAGGAAGGGTTCCCCGCACCCGTCCGCGACCGAGTCCCGGTCAACGCGATCGTGCCGGCGCTGGGACCCGACGAGGCGGCGCGCCTGGCCGTGGCCGCCGAGTGCGCGCCCGTGAAGGTCAAGGTCGCCGAGCCCGGCCAGTCGTTGGCCGACGACCTCGACCGGGTCGCCGCCGTCCGGGACGCGATGGGTCCGGGCGTCGCCATCCGGGTGGACGCCAACCGTGCCTGGGACGTGCCCACCGCGGTGCATGCGCTGGGGCGGCTGTCGGCGTACGACCTCGAATACGTCGAGCAGCCCTGCCCGACCATGGAGGAATTGGTGGAGGTCCGTCGTCGCGGCGACGTCGCGGTGGCCGCCGACGAGTCCATCCGACTGGCCGACGACCCGATCGCGGCGGCCCGGGCGGCCGAGGTGGACGTCGTCATCGTCAAGGTGGCGCCCCTGGGCGGAGTCCGCCGGGCGCTGGCGGTCGCCGAGGCGGCGGGCGTGCCCGCGGTGGTCTCGTCCGCGCTGGACACGTCCATCGGCCTGATGGCCGGGCTGGCGCTGGCCGCCGCGCTGCCCGACCTGCCGTATGCCTGCGGGCTCGGGAGCGGGCTGCTGCTCGCGGCCGACCTGGTGAATCGACCGCTGGTGCCGGTCGCCGGATGGCTCGACGTGCGCCACGTCGAACCCGCCCGCACCCTGGTCGAGACCCACGAACCGGACCCGGCGACGACCGCGGCCCTGCTGGGTCGCCTGGCCGCTGCCGACGCCGTCCTGTCCCGGCGGGCGGCATGAGCCCCGAGGGGCCTGGCGGTCGCCCCGGCGGCGCCACCGACATCACCGACGGGGCCGCCGGCACCACCGACGGGGCCGAGCTCGATGCGGCGGTGCCGGCGGCGACGCCCGGCCCAGCGGGCTGGTCGGGCGACGATCCGTCGACGTCCGGCACCAACCCCTCCACCGCGATGGCGACGGTGGTGGTCGACGAACTTGTGCGCGGGGGTGTGGGCCACGTCGTGCTGGCGCCCGGGTCGCGTTCGACGGCCGTGGCGGTCGCGGTCGCCGCGCGTGACGACCTCACGCTCCACGTCCGCCACGACGAGCGCTCGGCCGCGTTCGTCGCCCTGGGCCTGGGGCGGGCGAGCGGCCGCCCCGCGGTCGTGGTGACCACGTCGGGCACGGCCGTCGCCAACCTCGGACCGGCGGTCGCCGAGGCCCACACCGCCGGGGTCCCGCTCGTCCTGCTGACCGCGAACCGGCCGGCCGAGCGCCACCATGTCGGCGCCAACCAGACCTTCGGGCAGGCCAGCCTGTTCACGACCCTGGTGCGTTGGCACGCGGTTCTGCCGGCGGCTGCCGACACGCCCGGAGAACCCCGCACCTGGCGTGCCGAGGTGTCCCGGGCGGTTGCGGCCGCCCGCGGGATCGGTGGTGGCCTGCCCCCGGATGCGGGTGGTCCGGCCGGCCCGGTCCACCTCGACGTCGCGTTCCGCGAGCCGACGGTCCCGGGACTGGACGACGGGCGCTCCCGGACGTTGCCCTACCGGCAGGTGATGGACGGGCGGCCGGAGGGGGTGCCGTGGACCCGGCTGGGGCCCGACGAGCCGGCGAAACCCCATCCGGCGACGGTCGACGCGGTGCGACGCGCCGTCGCGGGTCGTCGGGTGCTGGTCGTTGCCGGGGACGTCGGGCTGCCGATCCCTGACCTGCAGGTCCTGCGGGACCGGGGGTTCCCGGTGTTGGCGGAACCGACCGCCGGACCCGGGCTGGGGGTCGGCACGCCGCATGCGTCGCTGGTGCTCGCCGCGGGACCGGACTTCGCGCCGCGCCCGGAGGTGGTGCTTCGCCTGGGCCGGCCGACGCTGTCGCGGGCCGCACTCGTCGGGCTGGCCGAGGTGCCCACCGTCCAGGTCACCGCCGCCGGGGTGGTCGACCCCGAGCGCACGGTCGCCGACGCGGTCGTCACCGACCCGGCGGCGCTGGTGGCGGCGCTGCTGGACGACGACCTCGACGGGCCCCCGGACGACTTCGCCCGGGCGTGGGTCGACGCGTCCGGGCGGGCTGCGGTCGTCGTGGCCGACCACCTGGACGGCGAGGACGCACCCGAGCCGGCGGTGGCCCGTCGGGTCGCGGCGGCGGTCGGGGATCGCGCGTTGGTCGTGGCGTCGTCCTTGCCGATCCGTGACCTCACCGACCATGCCGGTTCCGCATCGACCGGTCGGGTGATCGCCAACCGTGGGCTCGCCGGCATCGACGGCTTCACCTCCACCGCGGTCGGGGTGGCCCTGGCGGCCGGTCCGACCGTGGCCCTGGCCGGCGACCTGTCGTTCCTCCACGACCACAACGGCCTGCTGGTCGAAGACGTCGCGGCGGTCCCGCTGACGATGGTCGTGGTCGACAACGACGGCGGCGGGATCTTCCACCAGGTCCCGGCTGGCCGACTCGCCGACTTCGAGCGCCTGTTCGCCACGCCCCACGGTCGCGACCTCGCAGCGATGGCGGTCGCGGCCGGCGTCCCGGCGACGACGGTGTCCGTCGACGAGGTCGCGGCGGAGGTGGCCCGCACCTCCGACGGCCTGCGGGTGGTGGTCGTGCGCACCGATCGTGCCCGAGGCGCCGCCGCCCGCCGGGCGATCGTCGACGTGCTGGCCGCGGACGGCCCGGGTGTGGACACCCGGGGACGCGGCGGTCGCGGGTGACGCCCGCCCACGATGAGGTCCGGCGCTTCGGCCGGGGTTGGCCGCGGTCCTGGCCAACCACCTGGGCTACGAGGAGCGCACCCTGGTCGCGGTGCTGGACGGGCTCGGGACGACCGTGGGAGCGGACCAGTCGCGCTCGCTGGCGGCGGCCCTGGACGATCTGCCCGGACGGGACTGAGTCATGTCGCGGCGGGCATCGGTGGACTGCCGCCAGTGCCGGACCGGGTCGGGTCGCCCACGCCGACGTGGTCGACCTGGCCGACCCGCCCGGAGGCCACGGCCACGAAGTGGCGGCCAAGGTCGGCGGCACGGTCGGTCGCAACGTCCCGGACCTCGACCGGTTGGTTGGCCCCGCCCGCCGGTGACAGGATCACCGTGACGAGGTCGAGGCGGCGTTGGAACGGGTTCGCGCGCGCCTCCACGCCCTGCAGGCGGCCGAGTGGCATCCACGTCGATGCGTGGCCCAGCACGCCGTTGGTCACCAGCAGGACGCGGTCACTGGCGGCGTGGCCCAGCCGGCGGTACTGCGCACCGCTGAGCAGCCACGAGATCGCTCCGGTCAGCACCAGCAGGCCGACGACCGTCCAGGCCAGCGCGATGCGCAGGTCGGGCAGCAGGATCCCCGGTGCGATCGCGAGTCCCACGACCGGGATCCACCACCCCCGCAGCCACTGGAACCACAGCCGGCGGCGGGCTGCCGGAGGATGGGACTGGCCCACCAGGGGCAGGTCGTCGTCGTCCTCCAGCACGCGGTCGAGGCCCATGGCCAGCACCCGGACGACATCGTCGCGCGACATCCACGGCACGGTGATGCGGCGGTCCTCCTCGCCACCACCCCCGGCCGAGCGCAACTGCAGCGTGCCGACGCCGAACAGGGCCCGGAGCCAGTTCTGCTGGTACTGCAGCACCTGCAGGCGTTGCATCGGCACCGTCGCGCTGCGCTGGTCGAGCAGGCCCCGGGAAAGCCGGAAGTCGTCGCCGGTGCGCACCAGTTCGAGGTCCCAGTCGCGCACCAGGGTCGTGGCGATCGCGACGAGCAGGCCGATGACGACCAGGACGAGCACCCCGATCGCGATGCCGATCCCGGCTGCCCGGTCGGCTGCGGTGCCGACCTGGTCGCCGATGCCGTCGCCGACGAACTGCGAGTCACCCACGAACTGGAACAACGCCGCGATCGTCGCCGGAAGGACCAGGAGTGCGCGGCCGGTCACGGCATGGCGCACGAGGTCCCCGATCGAGGGTCGGAACAGGGTGACGGATGGGACCGGTGGCGCGCTCGCCGCGGCATCGGGGGGCTCGCCCGGCATCCCGGCCGGGGGGCCCGTGGCGGACGTCGCAATCACGGTGGTCGACCGCCGGGCACGGGCGATCGACTGTTGCAGGGCGGTCGCCGTCTCCATGGGCAGGCCGTTCAGGGCGACCTCGGTCTCGCCCGCGTCCGCGGCCGTCTCGACCCGCAGCAGGGCCGTGCCCATGACCCGGTGGAGGAGGGGGCGTTCCAGTTCGACCTGCTGGATGCGGGCGACGTCGACCGCTCGGCGACTGCGCCACAGCAGGCCGCTGTGGACATGCAGGACGCGGCCGTCGAACCCCCAGCGGAACCGGCGCCAGTGGATGAACCGTGCGAGGCCACCCAGGAGTGCGAAGCCGACGATCGCGACCAGCACGAACCGGCCCACCGCGTTGCCGGCGATGGCCATGGCGGGGATCGCCGACAGCAGCGACCGCGGGTTGAAGCCGCTGAGCATCGCGCGGGCCGGGAGGGCATTGGGCGCCGGGTCGCCGTCGCTGGACCGACTGCCGGGCAGGTTGCCGCCGGACCCCGGGCCCGTGCGCGGGGCCGGTGGTGGGCCCGACGGCGCCGCGGCCGGCGGCCCGGACCAGGCGGTGGCGGGCGGAGACGCGGGGGGCGGCCCGGTGGGCCGGGCAGGGCCGCCACCGGTGGGTGGTGCCGGCCGGGGGCCGGGCGTCGGTGGTGCCGGCGGGGGGCCGGGGGTCGGTGGCTGCGGTGGTGGGCCCGGTGGCGAGGATGCCGCATCCGGACGGGGCCGGTTGTCGGCATTCCCGTCAGACGGCATCGACGTCCCCGTCGGTGGTGGCCTCGCGAGCGGCGGTCGCGGCGCGTTCGAGCAGGTCGGTCCGCAGGGACTGCGCCTCGTCGTCGTCGATGCCGGGCAGCCGCGAGGTGATCGACGCCGTGTGCACGACCAGCGCGGTCAGGCCCAGGGCACGGTCGAGCGGACCCTGGGTCGTGTCGATGTGCTGGATGCGGAAGAACGGCAGGGCCCGCACCTGGCGCGTGATGACGCCCTTGCGGAGCGTCAGGGCGAGGTCGTCGACGTCCCAGCGCCAGCGCCGCCACGCCAGTGATGGCCACGCCACGCTCCAGACCAGGCCAAGCAGGGCCACGACGGCCGGAACCCACCATGCCGGTGACGAGTCGGTCGCGAGCCCGATCAGGGCCACGGCGGCCGTCGACAGGCCGGTCAGGACCAGCGCGCCCACGCCCCAGGCAGCGACCCACACCCAGCGGACATTGGGGTGGAGGGTCCGTCCCAGCGGCGTGTCGAGCATCGGTGCGGCAATCCAGTCGCGGTCGCCCAGACCGTACCCCCGGGACCTCCGCTGACCCGACGGCTGCGGCGGTCGTGGATCAGCGAGCGCGGTCCAGCGACGCGATGATCGCCGAGGCGTTGTCGCGCGCCTGTTCGAGGGCGGACAACTGGCGGTCGTCCAGCAGGCGGGCTGCCCCGTGGTGGCCCATGAGGCGTGCCAAGTCCTCCGCACGCACGGCCAGGTGGTGGAGCCCGTCGAGGTCGACGAGCAGTTCCTCGGCCGACGGGCCGGGATCGCCCGCGGCGGAGTCGGCCGAGTCAGCAGGATCGATGCGGTGGGTGTTCACGAGTCGCTCGCCGGTCGCGGTGTCTCCGAGGATGCCGCACCGGGATCGGCGCCCGCGGGCCGTTGTCCGGGGGTCGCGCGCGTCGACGGTGCCAGCGCTCCCTGCATGGCGAGCAGTTTGAGGCGCGTTTCCTCCAGTTCCGACTCCGGGAGGGACCCCCGGACCAGTCCGACGCCCGCGAACAGTCGCGCGCGGGCACCGGACAGGTGGGCGCAGCGCAGCGCCAGGGCCACCTCACCGTCACCGGTGCCGTCCATCCACCCCACGGGGCCGGCGTAGCGACCGCGGTCCATCCCCTCGAGCTCGGCGATCATGGCCATCGCGACATCGCGCGGGGTCCCGCCGATCGCGGCGGTGGGATGGAGGTGGTCGGCCACCTCCAGCACCGACGGGACCCGCCCCGATCCGGTGGGGAACAGCCTGGCAGTGATGCGGGTGGCGAGGTGCTGGACGTTGTCGAGTGCCAGCAGGTCCGGCCCGGACGCAACGACGTCGTCCGCGAGGTCGCCCAGCCGGCCGGTCACGGACTCGGCGGCCAGTCGGTGTTCGAGTTGGTCCTTGGTGGAGTCCTGCAGCGCCCGCCCCAGGCGCGCGTCCACGGCCGGGTCGGGGTCGCGCCCGATGGTGCCGGCCAGCACGACGGAGGTCACTGCGGCGCCGCGGCGACGGGCCAGCAATTCGGGGGTGGCCCCCAGCAGTCCTTCGTGCAAGAACGTCCAGCACGCGGGGAACCGCTCCGCCAGGCGGAGGGCGAGCCAGCGGGCGTCGAAGGGGCGTTCGCACCACAGCGCATGATCCCGCGCGAGGACCACCTTGTCCGCCACCCCGGCCTCGACCCGGTCGATGGCGGTGGCGACCGCTTCGAGCCAGCGCAGGTCGGGCAACGACGACCCGGCGTACCGGAGCCGATCGTCGTGGCCGCGCGGTGCCGGGCCCGCGCCCGGTTCCGGGGGGGCCGGGCCGTCGTCATCGATCGGGTCGATGCAGACCAGTCGCGTGTGGCCGTCCTCGCGCCGCAGGATCCTCCGCGGGACGACCGCTCGACTGGCCCCGTGCCGGCGGTCGAAGGCCAGCGACGCGAACACCAGCAGGTCACGGGGGTCGCCGTCCACGTCCAGGTCGCGCAGGGCTGCGGTGGTCCGGCCCGCCCGTTCCGGTCCGGCGCCGACCGACAGCCGGACGGCTTGGCCCCACGCCGCCAGTCCGTCGCCGTGCCGGAGCACGAGCAGCCCGTGGGGATCCGGCAGCAGGACGGGCAGCGGTCGCTCGTCGTCGATCGCCCGCGACGTCAGGCGAAGGGTCATGCCGGGTTCGGCGTCGTCGGCGGGCCCCCGGCGCGGTCGTCGTTGGCCGGCTCGTCGGCGGCCGCCACGGCGTCGCGCAGGCGTGTCCGCGCGGCACCAAGCACGAGGGCTTCGAAGTGGCCGCCCACCAGGCCACGCGCGGCCGGCAGCATCTGCTCGAACTTCTCGACCAGTTCGGTGCCCGCGCGGTCGGCGTCCTCGGCCGCGCCCCGGACCGGGTCGCGGACGTAGAGGAGGAAGGTCTGCACGGCTTGGCCGGCGAGGTCGCGCAGGGCTTCGTCGGCGCGCCGGGCGAGGTCCAGGAACTCCGCGAGCGGAAGCCCGGTCTCGAGCATCGCCATCGCCGCCCGGATGGTCTCGGCGTCCGTGGCGGCGAAGCGCAGCGGCTCGGTGGTCCGCGCCACCAACAGGCCCTCGCGATGAATGGCCTCGATGACTGCGACCGGGGTGTCGGCCGCCGACGCCAGGTCGTCGACGTCGAGCAGGTCGCCGTCGGCTGGGACATCGCCGGGGTCCACGGCCAGGCCTAGGGCAGCAGCGAGGGCGGCGTCGACCGGGTCGAGACGGGTCATCGTGTCTCCGGGTCGGTCCGCCGGTGGTCGCGGTCCTCGCGGCCGCGTCGGGACGTGGGGCCGGCGGGGTCGGTCGGCGGATCGGGCGGCGTGTCGGGGTCAGGCGGGGCGACGTGCAGGGCGCGGGGAGAACCGGCGGCACCGGCCACGCGACACCCGGTCGGCGGTGGCCGAGGGTAGGCGACCCGGGCGCGGTCCAGGGTCGTCCGCGCGGCGCCACGACCCACGCTGCGGGGCCCGTCGGTCGACCGTGGTTGCCCGCGGGAGCCCGTAGGCTCGACGACCGTGGTTCCGGCTGCCCACGCCGTCCCCACCGTTGCCCGTCACCACCGCCCCAACCGCAGCCGGAGTCGTCGTGTCGTCCGCCCCGAACCCGTCGACCGCCCTGCCCGATCCCGGGCGGGAGGCCAAGGACGCCGGCCTGGTGCAGTCGATGTTCGACCGCGTCGCGCCGCGTTACGACCTCGCCAACGCCGTGTTGTCGCTGGGACAGGACGCCCACTGGCGCCGGGTGACCGCGGCCGCGGCCCGTCCGTCCGGCCGTCGCGTGGCCGACATCGCCGCCGGACCGGGCAACGTCGCCGAGGAGTTGTTGAAGGCCGGTGCCGCCCACGTGTTGGCCATCGACCTGTCCCACAACATGCTCGCCGAGGGGAAGAAGCGCGGCCTCCCGGACGTCACCTGGATCAACGGCGACGCCCAGGCCCTGCCGCTGGCCGACGACAGCGTGGACGCCGTCACGATCTCGTTCGGGCTGCGCAACCTGGCGGACCCGGCGGTCGGCCTGGCCGAGTTCGCGCGCGTGCTGCGGCCGGGCGGGGACCTCGTGATCGCCGAGTTCGCGGCCCCCACCAACGATCGGTTCCGCACGATCTACCACGACTACCTGGTCGCGGCCCTGCCGCGGATCGCCCGGGTGGTGTCGTCGGATGCGCCCGCCTACACCTACCTCGCCGACTCGATCCTGGCCTGGCCCGACCGGGCCACGCTGGCCGGGTGGATGACCGACGCCGGCTTCGTCGACGTGGCCGTCAAGGACCTCGCTGGCGGCATCGTCGCCCTCCACCGCGCCCGCATGCCCGCCACCTGAGGCGGCTGCCGAAACGTCCCCGCGTTCAGCGAGTCCAATGCGCCCGGACCGTCGCACCGAGCCAGGAGCAGGCTGTCGTCGGGCGCGCAAGGACCTCGCCGGCGGCATCGTCGCCCTCCACCGTGCCCGCCTCCCCACCACCTGACTTCCAATTGCCGGGTGGGTGTGGAATCGGCCACACGCTGCCGGATCGACGCCCACTCGACGATGTCGGTCGACAGGCTGGCCGAGCGGAGGCGGGGGGTGGGCTGGCGATACGCTCGTGAATGGCGTCACAACCTCGTGGCCGTCCTCGCGAACCCCATCGCACGCCTCCCGTCGAAGGGTCGACCCCATGGCCGCGACCACGCCTGCGCAGGTCCTCGACTGCGACGTCGTCGTGGTCGGGGCCGGACCGGGTGGGGCGACGGCCGCGGCCTGGCTCGCACGCGCCGGGCGGGACGTGGTGCTGCTGGACAAGGATGTGTTCCCCCGCGACAAGGTCTGCGGTGACGGCCTGACGCCACGGGTCATCCACGAACTGCAACTGCTGGGCCTGCACGACGAGGCCGAGGGCCGGGTCGACGGGTGGTCGACCTCGACGGGGTTGCGGATCCACGGTGGCGACGTGGTCATGGAGCTGCCGTGGCCGGAGCTGGAGGACTGGCCGAACTGGGGTGCGGCCTGCACCCGGGCCCAGTTCGACCACACCCTGGCGAAACTGGCCGTGTCCGACGGCGCCGTGCTCCACGAAGGCGTCACGGTCGACGACCTGGTGTGGCGTGATCCCGTCGCACGCGACCGGGTCGCCGGGGTGCGCTGGCGCGACGCCGACGGGGCGACCGGCATCGTGCGGGCACCGATCGTGATCGCCTCCGACGGCGCGTCGTCCAAGATCGGCATCAAGGCCGGGTTGCACCGACGCGACGACCGCCCGATGGCCGTCGCCGCGCGGACCTACTACCGCTCGCCGCGGGCCGACGACGACCACATCTCGTCGTTCCTCGACCTGACCGACGGCGACGGCAACCTGCTGAGCGGCTACGGCTGGATCTTCCCGCTGGACGACGGCTCGCTGAACGTCGGACTGGGTCTGCTCAACACCTCCAAGGACTTTCGCGGCACCAACTACCGCGGCCTGCTCGACCAGTGGGCGACCGGCATGGCCGACGAGTGGGGCACCACGCCCGACAACCAGTTCGGCGGCGTGAAGTCCGGGCCGATCCCGATGGGCTTCAACCGCACGCCGATCCACCGCACCGGGCTGTTGCTGGTCGGGGATTCCGCCGGCATGGTCAACCCGTTCAACGGCGAGGGCATCAGCTACGCCATGGAGGCCGCGCGCCTGGCCGCCGAGGTCGCCGACGACGCGCTGGCGGCGAAGTCGACGGCCGTGCTGGACCGCTACGACCGCGAGTTGCGCCAGCGCTGGGGTGGCTACTTCACCCTCGGCAACGTCTTCACCCACCTGGTCGGGTCGCCGCAGGCGATGGACGTGCTGACCACCTACGGGATGCCGATCGAGCCGCTGATGCAGTGGGTACTGCGGATCATGGCCCATCTCACCGACAGCTCACCGAAGAACGCCCACGACGTCATCATCAACACGATGCAGCGCCTGGCCCCCGCTGCCTGACCTGGGCGAGCCACGTCGAGTGAGCGCATCACGGCGTCCGGTGGCCGCGATCAGCACACTTGACGTCCTGCGTGGGAGGGATGCGGCCACGCGGCGTCCGCATCGACGGGCACACTGTGACTCCGCGATCACGGGAGCCCGCCATGTCCGTCACCGTGCAGGTCGCCATCGACTGTGCCGACCCCGCTGCGCTGGCCGAGTTCTGGGCCGAGGCGCTGGGCTACGTCCTGCCTGACCCGCCCGGCGAGTTCGACACCTGGCCGGACTTCCTCACCGCGAACGGGGTGCCGGAGGAGGACTGGAACATGGCGTCGGCGATCGAGAACCCCGATGGGGACGGGCCTCGAGTCTTCTTCCAGCGGGTGCCGGAGGCCAAGCAGGTCAAGAACCGGGTCCACCTCGACCTCCGGGTGGCCCCCCCGCACCTGCACAGTGACGACCGCATGGCCTCGCTGGAGGCCGAGGCCGACCACCTGGTCGAACGGGGTGCGTCCCGCCTGGATCGCGTCGAGCCCGGCGGCATCGAACGCGGCTGGCTGGTGCTGGCCGACCCCGAGGGCAACGAGTTCTGCCTGTCGTAGCACGGACCCGCTCGTCGAGTGAGCGCATCATGGCCTCCGGTGGCCGTGATCGGCACACTCGACATGGGTTCGTGGTGGTGAAGTCAGGGGAGGTGGGACGTGGCGGGCATGGACGGGTTCGAACTGCGGACGGCACGGACGACGATCCGTCCTTGGCACCCGAGCGAGGCCGACGTGCTGCTCGACATCCGCCGCCGCCCCGACGTCGCCCGGTGGCTCGGCGACCCCACCCCCTGGGTCGACCTCGACCAGGCGCACGACCACCTGCGCCGCTGGGCCGCGGCCGCGACTCCGGCCGTACCCGGCTCGTGCGCGATCGTGCCGATCGACACCGTCGTCCCGGTGGGCACGGTGACGCTCGCCCACCTGCCGGTGCCCGGCGCGGGCGACGTGCCGCTGTCCGACTGCGCCTGGCTCGACGACGTTGCCCCGGTCGACGACGAGGTCGAGATCGGCTGGTACCTCCACCCCGACCACGGCGGCCATGGCTGGGCCACCGAGGCCGCGCGGGCGATGCTGGACCACGGCCTGGCGAACGCGATCGACCGGGTCTGGGCGGTGATGTGGCCCGACAACGCCCCGTCGGCGGCGGTGTGCCCGCGCCTGGGCATGGAGGACCTGGGCGTGCAGGTCGACCCGTGGTACGGCACCGCCGAGTTCCCCGACTCTCGTATCTTCCTCGTCGAGGCCGAACGTGGCCCGGAAGGTGGTCAGGTCTGACCGAGGCGGTCCGGGATGTCACGGGCGGGGAAGAAGTGGTAGGCGCGACCGATCCTCCGCTGGTCGAGAAAGCCCTTCTCCGCGAGGTCGAGCAGGTCCGTGCGTGACGTCTGGTAGACGACGCCATGTCGGTCGGCATGGCCTCGAATCGTGTAGACCGCCTGCGGATGACGGAGCGCGTCCTCGAGCAGGGCGGCCTGCCGATGGTTGAAGTCGCCGGTGCGCAGGAGTCGGGTGGATTCGCCGACCTGCGCCATCTTCCGCCCCAGATAGCTCTCGAGGCCGGCGATGGCGCGCTCGATGACCTCCAAGTGGTGCAGCACGAAGTACGTGAGGTCCCCGTCGTCGAGTTCCGTATACAGAAACGACCTGACATAGCGAGCATGACCGACTCGCAGGATCGTGGAGATGGTCAGGTACTCCGCCAGCCAGTAGTCGCGGTGGAGCATCGACCAGTAGAACAACGTGCGAGCAGTCCTGCCGTTGCCATCCACGAAGGGGTGGTCGAAAGCAAGCCAATAGTGCAGCAGGATCGACCGGACCACGGGATGCAGGAAGTCCTCGCCTTCCGAGACGGCGTTCGCAAATCGACACATGTCCTGCATGCGCCCATCGAGTCCAGCCGCCGCCGGCGGTCGATGCAGGAGTTCACCGTCGTCCGCCCAGACGCGGACACGCTCCTCACCGGCAACCTGCACGCGACCCTCGTCCGACGGATCGTCCAGTGTCTTGTCGGTCACGATGGCATGCAGTTCACGGACCAGGGCCGGGGTCAGGTCGTCGTGTCGGTGAGCCCGGACGAACTGCATGGCGTGGTAGTTGTTCAGGATCATCTGCTCGCCTCGGGACGTCGCCTCCCGACCTGTCCGCAACATCTCCTTGGCCACTGCTCGACTCGTGCTCGCTCCCTCCAGCTGGCTCGATCGGATCGCTTCTTCCTCCAGCGATGCGGCAAGCCACCGGTTCCGGGCGGGTGCGTCCCCGATGCGCTCCGCCAGTCCGATCCTGCCCGTGGACTGCGCGTCGATGTGGTGGAGTCGCTGCAGCATCATCGGGGGTAGGGCAAGTCGGTGCGGTCGGTCGTCTGCATCAAGGATGGGCGTCGGTTGCAGCACGACGGACCGTGCGAGTTTCATGAGGCTCCACCACTCCTCGTGGTCCAGGCCAGGGGGCGGGTCAAGGTGTCGAAGCCGATCCCAGTGCGCCCATCGGCCCGCGACAGACGGTCCGATGGCATCCGGTCCACCGAGGTAGCGGAGGAGGTCGGCCTCGCGGAAGACTCCGGGCCAGTCGAAGTCAGGTGTCAGTGGTGTCTTCACCGAGTCGACCCGATCGCCACAGTAGCAGTATCTACTAATTGATTGCAGAGTTAGTAGATATTACCGGGTCAGGCGCAGGCAGGAGCGAACATGCCGAACGTGCGGAGATGATGCATGGGGCGGGCGATGCCGGACGCCCACGGACCCTCTTCAGGTGATGGTGACGCCGCCGTCGACGGCCAGGACCTGGCCCGTGGTGTAGCCGCCGGCGTCACTGGCGAGGAACAGCATGGCAGCCGCCAGTTCGCGGGGGTCGCCGATGCGCCCGACGAGGCGGCGCGGGGCCGTGGCGTCGAGGTACTCCTGCGGGTACTGGTCGGTCATCTCGGTCTCGAAGAACCCCGGCGCGAGCGCGTTGACCCGGATGCCCTTGCGTGACGTCCACTGCTGGGCGAGGTCGCGGGTCAGCCCCATCAGGCCGGCCTTGGTCGCGGCGTACGCGGCCTGCGGCAGCCCGGCGGTCGTCAGCCCGAGGATCGACGAGATGTTGACGATGCTGCTGCCCGGTTGCATCACCCGGCCGCACGCCTGGGCCATCCAGTAGGCCCCGTTGAGGTTGACGTCGACGACCCTGGTGAATTCGTCGGGGGTCTCGCGGGTGGCGGGCACGGCCGTCCCGATGCCGGCATTGTTGACCAGCACGTCGACCCGACCGAACGCCTCCATCGCGGCCGCCACCAGCGCCGTGCAGGCGTCGGGGTCGGACACGTCGGTGCCGACCGCGACGGCGCGCCGTCCACGTTGTTCGACCAGCGCCTTCGTGTCCTCCAGTCGCTCCACCCGGCGGGCGCCCAGGGCGACATCGGCCCCGGCCTCGGCCAGGGCGGTGGCGAACGTGACCCCCAACCCCGACGAGGCACCGGTGACGATGGCGACCTTCCCGTCGAGGCGGAACAGGTCGAGCACGGACGAGGTGGCGTCGGTCATGGGTGGGTGGTCCTCGTGGAGGTCGTGGGAGGGTGCGGCCGGACCACGGCCGGGCACCGGGTCCTCCATGCCCGCCGAGACTAGGTGGGCTGTGCGGAACGTGTTGTGCGGATGGCGCAGGACAGGTCGCCGCTGGCGAGGAGGCGATTCGACGGCAATGCGGTGTCCATTGTGGAGGATTGACGACGCGGCCAGCGGCGGGCTGGACCAGCCAGGCGTGCTGCAGAGTTTCGCACAGGTCACCTAGGAGACGGAGTCGTTGTGCTCGTGGTCCATGTGGGCGCGTGCCACGTGGCGTAGCGTGATCGCGGGCGGGCACCGCGTGAGCAGGAGGACGACGGATGGACACCAGCAGCCTCGTCGGGTTCGGCCTGACCATCGGATCCCTGGTGGTGTTCCTGGTCGTGTCGTGGGCGCAACTGGGACGGGCTCGCAAGGTTGTTGCCGGCGAGATCACGGTCGGGGGGACCCCGCGTGGCTCGACGGCCGACGATCCCGGACCCGGGCCCGACGACCGGGCCGGTGACGGGGCAAGCGCATGAGCAAGGACCGTGCCGCCCTGGAGCTGCAGGAGACCGAACTCTCGCGCTCGATGTCGGAGTTCGACATCACCCTGATCGGGGTCGGTGCCATGATCGGCGCCGGCATCTTCGTCCTGATCGGGATCGCGACCGGCGAGGCCGGACCGGGCGTCATGGTGGCGCTGGTGCTCAACGGCGTCGTGACCCTGTTCACCGCGATGGTCTACGCCGAACTCGGCTCGGCCATCCCCGAGGCCGGGGGCGGCTACCTGTGGGTCAAGGACGCGCTCGGACGCCAGCAGAGCTTCCTGGCAGGGTGGATGTCGTGGTTCTCCCACTCCGTCGCGGGAGCCCTGTACGCGCTGGGCTTCGGCAGTTTCGTGGTCGAACTGGTGCGGCGTGGTGGCCTGGTCATGCCTGACCTGGGTCCCGCGACCGCGAACAAGTGGGTCGCGGCGATGATCGTGCTGGCATTCCTGGGCATCAACCTGCGTGGGGCGTCCGAGACCGGCCTGGCCGGCAACATCATCACCATCGCCAAGATCAGCGTCATCGGGTTGTTCGTCGCGTTCGGGATCGCGGCCATCTTCGGCAGCCCGGCCGACTCCCTCGACCGCTTCCAGCCGATGTTCCCGCAGGGCGCAGGCGGCGTGCTCACGGCCATGGGCCTGACCTTCATCGCCTTCGAGGGCTACGAGATCATCGTGCAGGCCGGCGAGGAGGTGAAGGACCCGGCGAAGGCGATCCCGCGCGCGGTCTTCAAGTCGCTCATCATCGTGATCCCGATCTATGCACTGGTCGCGTTCACGATGATCGGGGCGGTCGATCCACCGGCGGGTTCGACGATCGGGGAGTTCCTGGGCGAGGCCGGGGAACTGGGGCTGGCCGAGGCGGCCGACTCGATCATGCCGGCCGGGGCCATCGTGATCCTGGTCGGGGGGATCCTGTCCACCATCTCGGCCCTGAACGCCACCACCTACTCCTCGACCCGGGTGTCCTACGCGATGGGTCGAGACCGGGTCATGCCCGATGCCTTCGCCAGCGTCCACGAGCGCTTCCGGACCCCGCACGTCGCGCTGGCCGCCACCGGGGTCCTGATCCTGTTCATGGTGTTCTTCCTGCCGATCGAGGCGGTCGCCGCGGCCGCCGACGTGATGTTCCTGCTGCTGTTCCTGCAGGTGCACTACGCGGTGATCCGGATCCGGGGCGAGATGGGCGACCGGATCGACTATGGCTACATCATGCCGTGGTACCCGTGGGTCCCCCTCGCGGGGATCGTGCTCAACGCCGGCCTCGCGATCTTCCTGGTGTTCTACGAACTGGTCGGGTGGTTGGTCGCGGTCGGCTGGATCGCGATCGGCGTCGCCGTGTTCTTCCTCTACTCGCGGGGCCGGGTCCGCGAGGAGGACGAGCCGACGGTGACCTACGAGGACAAGTCGGGCAGTCGCACGGGCCGGGCCGTGCTGGCGCCGGTCGGCCACCCCGACCATGTCGAGGCGGTGCTGGCCGTGGCCGCGGCATGGGCACGGACGATCGACGCGGAGGTGGTGGCCCTGACGGTTGTGCGTGTGCCCCCCGGGCTGCGACTGGCCGAGGGCCGTGGCATGACGGACCGCGCGACTCCGGTGATCGACCGAATTCGCGAGTTCGCCAACGCCACCGACGACGTGCGGGTCAGCATCGTGGTGGCGGCCGGCCGCAGCATCTCGGGGGTGATCGACTCCATCGCCGACCGCGAGGGCGCCGGCGTCGTGGTGCTGGGTTGGAAGGGCACCGTCCACCCCGACACCGTCCGGGGCTCGGTCGCCCAGCAGGTCCTGCTCACCAGCAGCGTGCAGACGCTGGTGGTGAAGGCTGCGGGTTTCCCCGACACGCTGCGGGCGGTGATCGTCGCGATCAGCCCGGGGTTGCGGGGCTCGGAGACGCTGGCCGCCAGCGCCACCCTGGCCGACGGACTGGGCGTGGACCTGCACCTGGCCACGGTCGTGGCTGAGGACGGGGACCACGAGGAACTGGCGGTCTGGTTGGACGAGGTCCGCGAGAGACTGCTGGACGACACCGACCTGCCGGCCGACCGCATCCACGTCGACCTGCGCCGTGGTGGCGACGTGGTCGGAGCCCTGGCCGACGCGGCCGGTGACGATGCGATCCTGGTGGTCGGATCGTCGCGCGACTGGGTGCTGCGCGAGAACCTGTTCGGCGAGTTCACCGACGAACTGGCGAACCGCGCCCGGTCACCGGTCGTGATGGTCCACCGACCCGAGTCGACCCCGGTCAGTGCCTGGCGCCAGGTCGCCGGGTCGATGCGTCGCGGTGGCCACGGGCGCGCCCGCCACGCCCGATCTCCGTCCTGAGCTGAGGCGACCGCGCGAGCGGCGACGACTCCGGGGCCGGCCCCGCTCGGCCCCCTGCCAGTGGTGGGTTTGGGGCCGCGCCACGGTGGCGTATGCTCGGAACTACCTCGTGAAAGCTTTCACGAGATGACGGCAGCGGTCGATCGCCACCATCTCGATGGGCGTCGGAACGGGTCGCCGACGTCGTCGTCGGGACCCGGCCGACACGGGGTCGGGCACGGCCACCCGCGACTGCGGGGCCCCACGGCCACGCCTAGGCTGGACGACGTCCGGCCGGTCCCCCCGTCCGCCGACCCACGCTGTCCGACTCGACGGTCCGGCCCCGCGCGGTCGCCGGATCCGGTCGGACCGAGAACAGGAGCCGTCGTGATCGCGGACTACCTCCCCGTGCTGCTGCTGTTCATCCTGGCATTCGGGTTCGCGGGTGCCAGCATCGGGGTCTCGGCGCTGGTCGGCCCGAAGCGACCGAACCCGACCAAGCTCGACGCCTTCGAATGTGGCAACGTCCCGCTGGGCCAGGTCAAGGGCACTCGCTTCTCGGTCAAGTTCTACCTGGTCGCGATGATGTTCCTGATCTTCGACATCGAGACCGTGTTCCTGTACCCGTGGGCGGTGGCGCAGGGCCGGCTCGGATGGTTCGGCGTGGTCCAGATGCTGCTGTTCCTGGGGATCCTTGGGGTCGCCTTCGTCTACGAGATCGGCCGAGGAGGTCTGTCATGGGACTAGAGGACAACCTGCCATCCGGGATCCTGCTCACCAACCTCGAGAAGTTCGTGAACTACTCGCGGGCACATTCGCTGTGGCCGGCGACGTTCGGGCTGGCCTGCTGTGCCATCGAGATGATGTCGATGGGTGGCCCGCGCCACGATGCCGCCCGCTTCGGCATGGAGGTCTTCCGTGCCTCGCCGCGCCAGGCCGATCTGATGATCGTGGCCGGGCGCGTGTCCAACAAGATGGCCCCGGTGCTGCGTCGGATCTACGACCAGATGAGCGACCCCAAGTGGGTGCTGTCCATGGGCGTGTGTGCCACGTCCGGGGGCATGTTCAACAACTACGCGATCGTGCAGGGCGTGGACCACATCGTGCCGGTCGACATGTACGTCCCGGGCTGCCCACCGCGGCCGGAGATGCTGCTGGACGGGATCCTCAAGCTCCACGCCAAGATCCAGGGCGAGACCTTTGCCGAGCAAGGGGCCAAGTGATGGCGACCCCGGCCGACGCACCACCCCCTGCCGACGCTTCGGGTCCCGGGGGTGACACGCCGATCGCGGACCCCGACGAGGCCGCGGCCGCTGCGGCCACGCCGCCCGACGACCCGCGGCGCCCGTCGGCGATCCCCGGCCTGGAGGGCGACCCGCTGCCGCTGGAAGCCCTGGCCGAGCGCATCGTCAACGGCTTCGGCGCAGTCACGACCGACATCAGCCACGGCGAACTGACCGTGCAGGTCGCGCCCGAGCGGGTGCATGCCCTGCTGCTGTTCTGCCGCGACGACGACGCGGTGCGCGCCAACGTGCTGGCCGACCTGTCCGCGCTGCACTGGCCGGCGGGCGAGTTCGTGGTCGAACGCCAGCCTGCGACCACCGGCTGGCCCGACTACCGGATCGAGCGTGACCGTGGGGTCATCGAGGTGGACTACCTGCTGCGCTCGTGGTTCCGCAACCACCACTTCCGGGTGTCGGTCGGCGTCGACGACACCGAGCCGGTGCTGCCCAGCGTCACCGACGTATGGCCCACCGCCAACTTCCATGAGCGCGAGGTCCACGACATGTTCGGGGTCGACTTCACCGGCCACCCGAACCTGCGCCGGATCCTGATGCCCGACGAGTGGGTCGGACACCCGGGACGCAAGGACTATCCCCTGGGCGGGGTCGAGATCGAGTACGAGCACGACAAGTTCATCCCGAGCCCCCAGGACCGCGAACTGCGCCAGGTCGTCGGGGGCGAGCGTGGGGGAGACCGGCATGAGTGAGACCGACGTCGATGCCGACACCGCGGCCCAGCACCACGTCGGGGCGGGCCCCCGTGATGACGACCACACGCACGCCGACGACCCGGGCACCAACCCGCTGCCCGACGGGGCCGCGGAACGGACCGACGACGTCGGCGAGGTCCGCGCGACCCACGCGATCCTCCCCGGCGACACGCCCGACGACGGCACCGATGCCGCCCCGCTCGCGCTCCAGCGCAGTGGCCGCCCCGACCACGGTGGCGGCGACACCGAGTACTGGGTCGAGGGCGCCGACTGGGAGTCGCTGGACGACGCCATCGGCGAGTCCACCCTGACGATCAACATGGGCCCCCAGCACCCGTCGACCCACGGTGTGCTCCGGCTCGTGCTCGAGTGCGAGGGCGAGACCGTGCTGGCGGTCGAACCGGTCGTGGGCTACCTCCACACCGGGATCGAGAAGAACGCCGAGTACCGCACCTGGGCCCAGGGCTCGACCTTCTTCACCCGCATGGACTACCTCGCGCCGATCTTCAACGAGACCGCCTACTCGCTGGGGGTCGAACGCCTGCTCGACATCGAGGCCCCCGAACGCGCCCAGGCCGTCCGCGTGATCCTGATGGAGTTCAACCGCATCGGCTCCCACCTGGTGTGGCTGGCCACCGGGGGCATGGAACTGGGCCAGACGACGATGATGACGTCGGGCTTCCGCGAGCGCGAACACGTGCTCGACCTGCTGGAGTCCCAGACCGGGCTGCGGATGAACCATGCCTACGTGCGTCCGGGCGGGCTGGCCAACGACGTCACCGACGACTTCGCCGAACGCTGCCTGAAGCTCGCCGACTACATGGAAGGCCGGATAGGCGAGTACGAGCAGTTGCTCCAGAGGAACCCGATCTGGGTGTCGCGATTGGAGGGCGTCGGGGTCATGACCCCTGACGAGTGCGCCGCGATGGGGGTGACCGGACCGATCCTGCGCTCGGCCGGGGTCGACTGGGACCTGCGCAAGCGCCAGCCCTACTGCGGCTACGAGCAGTACGACTTCGACGTCGCGGTCGGCCACGGCGCCGACTGCTACGAACGCTTCCTGCTGCGCGTCCAGGAGATGCGTGAGTCGATCAGGATCGCCCGCCAGGCTGTCAAGGCCCTGCCCGGCGGCCCGGTCATGGTCGACGACAAGCGCATCGCGTGGCCGTCGAAGCTGGCACTGGGTCCGGACGGGATCGGCAACGACCCGACCTACATCCGCCACATCATGGGCGAGTCCATGGAGGCGTTGATCAACCACTTCAAGATTGTCACCCAGGGCTTCGCCGTCCCGGCTGGGCAGGTCTACTCCGCCGTCGAGGGTCCGCGCGGTGAGCTGGGCTACTCGATCACCTCGACCGGCACCAACCGGCCCTACCGCGTGCACGTCCGGGACCCCTCCTTCGTGCATCTGCAGTCCGTCGACCTGATGGCGCGCGGCCACCTGATCAGCGACGTGATCGTCGTCGTGGCCTCCATCGACCCCGTGATGGGGGGAGTCGACCGATGAGCACCGACGTGACCCCCGACGCGATGTCGGACGCCCGCGACGGCGTGCGCGAGGTCGCCCCGACCAGCTTCAGCGACGGCTTCCATGCCGACGCGGCGAAGCTGGTGCGGCGCTACCCGGTCGCGCGGTCCGCGCTGCTGCCGCTGCTGCACCTGGTGCAGTCCGAGCACGGCTACGTCACCCCGGCCGGGATCGCCGAGTGCGCCCGGTTGCTGGACCTGACCAAGGCCGAGGTGGGCGCCGTCGCCACCTTCTACACGATGTACAAGCGCGAGCCCGCGGGCGATTACCTGTTGAGCGTGTGCACCAACCCGACCTGCCAGATCGCCGGCGGACAGGTCATCTTCGACCGCTACCAGGAAGCCCTGGGCGGCGAGGTCCGGGACCCCGAAACCAAGGTCAGCATCGAGCAGGCCGAGTGCCTGAGCATCTGCGATGCCGCCCCGGTCGTGCAGGTCAACTACGACATGTACGGGCCGCTGACCGACGAGGAGGCCGACCGGTTGCTGTCGGGGTGCCGCGCCGGCGAGCCGCCGGTGTCCAGTTGGTCGGGCGAGCCCGCCCCCACCTTCGCCGAGGTCGAGCGCGAACTGTCCGGGGCCAACGACGCGTTCGGTGACCACCTCGTCGAGGCGGCCCGCCACTCGATCACCGGCTACGACGTGCCGCCGTCGTACAGGACCGGCGAGACCGACATCCCCGTCACCCATCCCGGTGGCGACCGGGCCGGCCACGGCGGCGAGATCTTCCTGGCCGGGTTCGCGGGCACCAACGGCCACGCCCCCGCCGGGGATCCCGAGGTGGCCGCCGCGCCCGGCCCGCAGGACGAATTTGATCATGACGACCAGGACCTGACCGCCGACCAGCGCGACGACGCCGGCGCGGTCGCCGAGGCCGCCGAGGACAACGCCCAGCCGGGCCCCGACGTCGACGGTGGCGAGCCCGCGGACGTCGCGGACGACGCCGACGAAGCCCGCGCCGCGTCCGACGACGAGGCCGGGGCGAACCCGTCGATGTCGACCGACCAGCCGGGGTCGACCGCGACGCCGGGCACCGGGGACGACGACACCTCGTCGGACGAGGTCGAGGCCGGCGACGACGCCGACGACGCAGGAGGGGCCTGACATGGGAACGCTGGGACCGGTCACGGCCCTGTCGGGCCGCTACGACGTCGAGCGTGCGTGGGACATCGACGTCTACGAGGACCACGGTGGGTACCAGAACGTGCGGGTGGCGCTGGACTCGACTCCCGAGGACATGATCCAGGCGATCAAGGACTCCGGCCTGCGTGGGCGCGGCGGTGCCGGGTTCCCGACCGGGCTGAAGTGGTCGTTCATCGCCCAGGACACCGGCAAGCCGGTCTACCTGGTGGTCAACGCCGACGAGTCCGAGCCGGGCACGTTCAAGGACCGCCCGCTGATGGAGCGCGATCCGCACAGCCTGGTCGAGGGCATCATCGTGTCGTGCCTGGCCATCCAGTCCGAGATGGCCTACGTCTACGCGCGCGGCGAGTTCGGGTTGGTGTCCCGGCGGCTGCGCCACGCGATCGAGCAGGCCTACGAGAAGGGTTACCTCGGCGCCGACGTGTTCGGCTCCGGCAAGCGCGTCGACATCACCCTCCACCGGGGGGCGGCGGCCTACATCTGTGGTGAGGAGACCGCGCTGCTGGACTCGCTGGAGGGCCGCCGCGGCCAGCCCCGCCTGCGCCCGCCCTTCCCGGCGACGCACGGCCTCTACGGCTGCCCGACGACGGTCAACAACGTCGAGACCGTGACGTCGGCGGCCTACATCATCGGCCAGGGACCGGGATGGTTCAACCAGTACGGCACCGAGAAGTCCGCGGGCCCGAAGCTGATGTGCATCTCGGGCGAGGTGAAGCGCCCCGGCAACTACGAGTTCGCGCTGGGCACGCCCATCCGCGAGATGATCGAGGCCGCTGGTGGGCTGCTGGACGACCGCGAGCTCAAGTTCTTCTTCCCCGGCGGGTCGTCCACTCCCATCCTGACGGCCGAGCACGTCGACCTGCCCTACACCTTCGAGGCGATCCAGGAGGCGGGGTCGCTGCTGGGCACGGGCGCGCTGATGGTGCACTCGGACAAGACGTCGGTGGTCGAGACCGTGTACCGCTACGTCAAGTTCTACGAGCACGAGTCCTGCGGCAAGTGCACGCCGTGTCGCGAGGGCAGCTACTGGACGGCCCAGGTCTACGAACGCATCCTGGACGGCCGCGGACGGCGCGAGGACCTCGACCTGCTGGTCGACATGCAGAACAACATCTTCGGGCGCAGCTTCTGTGCGCTCGGGGACGCGCTGACGTCGCCGGTGCTCAGCTCGCTGGAGTACTTCCGCGACGAGTACGAGCAGTTGCTGAAGTCGGGCGGTCGTCTGCCCGACCACCTGCAGTCCACCCGCACGGCCACGGCCACTGAGTACCTCGACCGCAACGACCTCGCCACGGCAGGGGTGTGAGCATGCCCAACCCGACCGGTGACACCGTCACCCTGACGATCGACGGCACCGAGATCACCGTCCCCAAGGGGACGCTGCTGATCCGGGCCGCGGAGCAACTCGGGACCATCATCCCGCGCTTCTGCGACCACCCGTTGCTGGACCCGGTCGGCGCCTGCCGCCAGTGCATCGTCGACGTCGAAGGCCAGCGCAAGCCGATGACGGCCTGCACCACCGAGGCCGCCGACGGCTGGGTGGTCAACACCCACCTGACCTCCGACGTGGCGCGCAAGGCCCAGGAGGGCCAGCTCGAGTTCCTGCTGATCAACCACCCACTCGACTGCCCGATGTGCGACAAGGGTGGCGAGTGCCCGCTGCAGGACCAGTCGATGACCCACGGCAGCAAGCATTCCCGCTTCATCGACGAGAAGCGCAAGTACGACAAGCCGCTCGCGGTGTCGCCACAGGTGCTGCTGGACCGCGAACGCTGCGTGCTGTGCGCGCGCTGCACCCGGTTCGCCGACCAGATCTCGGGCGACCCGTTCATCGAGCTGTTCGAGCGCGGCGCCCTGGAACAGGTCGCCATCTACGAAGACGAGCCCTACGACTCCTACTTCTCGGGCAACGTGATCCAGATCTGCCCGGTCGGGGCGCTGACCTCGACCTCGTACCGCTTCAAGGCGCGGCCGTTCGACCTGCGCTCGATGCCCAGCGTGTGCGACGGCTGCTCGGCCGGGTGCTCGCTGACGGTGCAGTCGCGACGTGGCCAGGTCGAGCGCCAACTGGCCCGCACCAACATGCCGGTCAACGAGATGTGGAGCTGCGACAAGGGCCGTTTCGGCTACGGGCACCTGACCGCCGACACCCGCCTGACCTCCCCGCTGGTGCGCGACGCCTCGGGTGGGGGGGACGACCTGAGCGAGGCCGACTGGGCGCAGGCCCTGACGACCGTCATGGACCTGCTGGCGCCCGACGGCCCCGGCGGGGACGTGGTGCCGACCGCCGTGCTCAGTGGTGGCCGCCTGCCCGATGAGGACGCCTACGTCGCCGCCAAGTTCGCGCGCACGGTGCTGGGCACCGACGACGTCGACTTCCGCACCCGGTTCGCCCCGGCGTCGGAGGGCCCAGCACTGGCCGCACTGGCCGGGCGCGACACCGCCACCTACGACGACGTCGAGCATGCCGGCGTGGTGCTGACGGTGGGGCTCGACCCCGAGGAAGAGGTCCCGATTCTGTACCTGCGCCTGCGCAAGGCGTGGCGAGACCACAAGGCCCGGATCGTCGGCGTCGGATCCTCCACCGGCTCGCTGTCGGAGTTGCTGTGGCGGCGTCTGCCGACCGGGGTCGGGGCCGAGGCCACGGCGCTGGACGCGCTCGCCGCCACGGTCGCCGACGAGTCCTCCGACCCGCGCGTCGACGGCCACCTCGCCGGTCACGTGGCCGAGGTCGCCGCAGCGCTGGGCGAGGTCGACGCGCCGGTGGTGCTGGTCGGCGAGCGTGCCGGTGACGGTGCGCTGGCGGCGGCCGGGCGACTGGCCGACGCCGTCGGGGGAAAGGTTGCCTGGGTCCCCCGCCGGAGCAACGCCCGCGGGGCGCTGGACAACGGGCTGGCGGCCGGGATGCTGCCGGGTGGACGCCACCTGGCCGACGACGACCACCGGGCCGAGGTCGCCGCGTCCTGGGGCGTCGACGACCTGCCCGACCACGGCAACGACCTCGAGGAAATCCTCCGCCTGGCCGGCAAGGGCAAGATCAAGGTCCTGTACCTGCTGGGCGTCGACCTGGTGCAGGACGTGGCCGACCAGCGCCTGGTCGCCAAGGCCCTGCGCAAGGCCACGGTCGTCACCCACGACATCGTCGCCAACGCCACGACCGCCCACGCCGACGTGGTCCTGCCGGTCACCGCCAGCCAGGAACGTGCCGGCACGCGGACCAACTGGGAGGGCCGTGCCCAGCGGTTCCAAACCGGCCTCGCCGGGCCCCGACTGGTCCAGCACGACTGGGAGGTCCTGGTGCAACTGGCCGGTCTGCTCGGCCACGACCTCGGGTTCGTCGACCTCGACGGGATCCGGGCCGATGCCGCGGCGCTGGCACCCGTGACGACGCCGACCGACTGGCCGACGTCCGACGCCGCCGAACCCGCCGTCGACGCGGCCGGCGACGGGGCCGACGACGCGGCCGACGACGGGGCCGACGATGGGGACCTGGCCGTGGAGGTCCACCCGCTCCTGCTGGACCACGGCGTGCACCAGGTCAACGCACCCGACCTCGCCGCCACCGCGCACACCGCCACGGCCCGCATCCATCCCGTCGACGCGGCCGCCCACGACCTGGCCGAGGGGGACGTCGTCGTGGTCGCGGGGGGCAAGGTCGAACTGACCCTGCCGATCGTCGTCACGCCCGACCAGGCGCCCGGCACGATCTTCGTGCCCGCGAACTCCACGACCGACCCCGACGCCAACCCGCGACACCTCGGTGACCGGGTGTCGCTCACGCGCGTGGCTGCGCCCGACGACGCCCACACTGCCGACCAACCTGCCGAACAGGAGGTGACGGCCTGATGGAGTCCTCCCTCGCGACGTGGTGGTCCGGCTTCTGGCCCGGCCTGTTCACCGCCTTCCTGACCTTCGTGTTGTTCCTGCTCGTGACCGCCCTGCTGATCTGGGCGGAGCGCCGGGTGGTCGGGTTCATGCAGGACCGCGTCGGTCCCAACCGGGTCGGCCCGCTGGGCATCGGCCAGACCCTGATCGACGG
>JBBSMS010000009.1:0-42749 GCA_038233055.1 Nitriliruptorales bacterium | reverse complement strand
GGCCGGTCTCGGCCGCGACCAGTGCCTCCAGTCGGCGGTACAGCGGCGTTCCGGCGACCCACGGGGTCCGCGGCTCGATCGTCTCGAGTTGGTCGTTGGTCCAGTCCGTCGCGGCCCGCTGGTGCAGCACGTCGGAGTTGCGTTCGAGCCACTGCATGAGGTTGCGCCGGTGGCTGGGCGTCAGGTCGACCAGCAACCGCGTCGCCCCGCGCGACGACGTCCACGTCCGGGTCTGCAGCAGCACGGCGGGGGCGAGGTCGGTCGCCTGGCGTCGCTGGCGACCGGCTCGGGCCTCGACCAGTCGTTCCTGCACCGCCTCGTACAACGGGGCGTGCTCGGCCACGTCCAGTTCGCCGGCGGCGACGCCGTCGCCGATGGCCGGATCGACCAGGGCGTGGGCATAGGTCGAACGATGGATGTGCAACTGTTCGGCGATCCGCGCCAACAGCGGCGCGTCGGCCTCGGCCAGGTCCACGACCGTGCCGTCCACCAGCGTCACGTGGTCGCGCTGGTTGACCTCGTCGGGGTCCAGGACGATCCGGGCCATGGTGCCTCCATCGCCCGATCGACCGCCGTGGGCGCGTGCGCCCGAGGATAGATCGCCCGACCGCTGGTTACGCTCGTCGATCGACCTCCTCGCTCGTCCGCGCGATGTCCCGGTCCCACACCATCCGGACCGCTGTGTTCGCCGCCGACCGATCCCTGCCTGCTCGAAGGCCGCCGCCATGTCCGCCACCTCCCCGCCCCTGCCCGGATCAGCCGCCCCACTGGCTGCCGGGGAGCGGGTCCAGTTGACCGATCGCAAGAAGCGGCGCTACCTCGTCACCCTCGAACCGGGTGAGCAGTGGCACAGCCACGCCGGGACCCTGGACCACGACGACATCATCGGCGGACCCGAGGGTCGGTCGCTGCGGACGACCAAGAACATGGAGGTCACGGCCTTCCGGCCGACCCGCATCGACTACCTCATGAAGATGAAGCGCGGCGCCCAGATCATCTACCCCAAGGACCAGGCCCGCATCCTGGCCCTGGGCGATATCCGACCCGGGATGACCGTCGTCGAGGCCGGCGCCGGCTCGGGGGCGATGACCATGGCCCTGCTGGACGCGGTCGGTCCGACCGGTCGGGTCGTGTCCTTCGAACGGCGCGAGGACCACCTGGCCGTCGCCGAGGCCAACGTCACCGAGTGGTTCGGCGAGTGGCCGGACACCTGGGACCTGCGGTTGGGCGACATCGGGGTGGCGCTGGCCGACGTGCCCGCGCACCGGATCGTGCTGGACCTGCTGGAGCCGTGGGTGCTGGTCGAGTCGGCTGCCGCCTCGCTGTCCCCGGGCGGCGTGCTGGTGGCCTACATGCCGACCGTCACCCAGGTGATGCGGTTCACCCGCGCGGTGACCGACAGCGGCTGGTTCACCGACATCCGGTCCTCGGAGTCGCTGGACCGTGGCTGGGACGTGGACAACCTGGCCGTGCGCCCGCACCACCGGATGGTGGCCCACACCGCCTTCCTCACCACGGCGCGCCGTGCGCCCCGACCGGAGGACGGTGGCCCCCAGGCGTCGCGAACCACGCACGGTCCGACGGTCGTGTTTGCCGACACCAAGGACCAGCTCGACGGTGACGGGGCCGCCGGTTCGGTGCCGCGCCGCCCGGACCCGGAACCAGGGTCCTGACCCGCCCCCATGCGCTCGGCCCGCGGCCGCCCCTGTCCGACGGCCCCGCCTTGACGGACGTGGGTGAGGCACCTTCGTATACTCGTCACGGAGGCCGCATCGGCCCCGATGCGGCCCGCCAGCAGGCCGACGCACGGCCGGTTCCGACCGCGCCGAGCCCGGCCGCGACGAGGAGCACCGGTGACGCACCGCGACGAGCAGTCCAGTCCCCACCAGCGACTCGACCCGCGCGAACGGGTCCGTGCGACGTGGGGCAGCCAGTCCGAGCCGACCGACCTCGAGCGCCCGATCCCCACGGATCCGGACGAACTTGCCGCCGAGGTCAAGTTGCTGCGTGACGAGGTCATGCTGCTGCGGGTGGCGGCCCCGGTCCGACAGCGCCTCGACGCGCTGGAGGAACAACTCGAGGAGACCCGCAACCGCCTGACGGCCTCGCGCGACCACGCCACCCACCTCACCGACACGCTGCGGGCCGCGCGCGACCAGTTGGCGGCCCTGCGCGACGAGGTGCAGCGCCTCCAGGCCCCGCCGCACACCTACGCGACCTTCGTGACGATGGCCGACCACGACCTGGCGACGGTCACCGTGCACGGGCGCCAGTTGCGGGTCGAGATCAGCGACGAGGTCGTGCGTTCGGAGCTTGTCCCTGGCCGCCAGGTACTCCTCAACGAGGTCAGCAACATCATCGCGCTGGCCGACTACGACGACCGCGGGCAACTGTTGACCGTCGTGGACCTGTTGGGCGACGACCGTCTGCTGGTGTCGGGCACCGCCGACGACGACCTGGTCGTGCGCCTGGCCCAGCCGTTGCTGGCCGCACCACCCAAGCCCGGCGACACCGTGCTGGTCGACGTGCGGGGTGCCATCGCGGTGGAACGGGTCGCGCGTCCGGAGATGGAGCGCCTGGTCCTGGAAGAGGTGCCCGACGTCACCTATGCCGACATCGGCGGCCTCGCCGACCAGGTCGAGGCCATCCGCGACGCGGTCGAACTGCCCTACCTCCACCCGGACCTGTTTGCCGAGCACGAACTGGCCCCGCCCAAGGGCATCCTGCTGTACGGGCCGCCCGGGTGCGGCAAGACCATGATCGCCAAGGCCGTGGCCAACGCGCTGGCCCAGCGCGTCAGCGAGCGTACGGGCCGCGCCGACGTCCGCAGCTTCTTCCTCAACGTCAAGGGCCCCGAACTCCTCAACAAGTACGTCGGGGAGACCGAGCGCCAGTTGCGACTGGTGTTCCAGCGCGCCCGGGAGAAGGCCGCGGAGGGCTTCCCGGTCATCATCTTCTTCGACGAGATGGAGTCGCTGTTCCGCACGCGCGGGTCCGGCGTGTCGTCGGACATGGAGACCACGATCGTCCCGCAGTTGCTGGCCGAGATCGACGGGGTCGAGTCCCTGCGCGACGTGGTCATCATCGGTGCGTCCAACCGCGAGGACATGATCGACCCCGCGATCCTGCGGCCGGGGCGACTGGACGTCAAGATCAAGGTGGCGCGTCCGGACATCGACGCGGCCCGCGAGATCTTCGGCCTGTACCTGCCGCACACGTTGCCGCTGGACGACGACGAGGTGACCGCGCACGACGGGGACCGCGCCGCCACGACCGCCGCCATGGTGGACGCGGTCGTGGGCAAGATGTACGCCCACGACGAGGACAACCGCTTCCTGGAGGTCACCTATGCCAACGGGGACCGCGAGGTGCTGTACTTCAAGGACTTCAACTCCGGCGCCATGATCAACAACATCGTCGCCCGGGCCAAGAAGTCCGCCATCAAGCGCTTCCTGGCCGAGGACGTCCGTGGCATCCGGACCGACGACCTGTTGCAGGCCATCCGCGACGAGTTCCGCGAGAACGAGGACCTGCCGAACACGACCAACCCGGACGACTGGGCCCGCATCTCCGCGCTGAAGGGCGAGCGGATCACCTACGTGCGCACCCTGACCGCCGAGGGCTTCGACGCCGGCAAGTCGATCGAGACGATGTCGCCCGGCCAGTACCTGTGACGGTGCCCGCCCCGGGGCGGGTGGCCGTCCGCGCGACGGCACCCGGATGAGCGCGACCGGGTCCCCGGGCTTGGACGGTCCGCCTCCCACCTCGTCACGCGAGTCCCGTTCGACCGACGTCGACGCCCCGCGCCGGATCATGGGGCTGGAGACCGAGTACGGAATCACGGTCGTCGGTTCTGCGGTCGACGTGAACCCGGTGCTGGCGTCGTCGCTGGTCGTGTCAGCCCGACGACGTCCCGACGACATCTCGTGGGACTACTCCGACGAGCACCCGTTGCGCGACGCGCGCGACGACCTGGCGGACCCGCACGAACCGACCACGACCGACGACCTCGGCCTGACCAACACGGTGCTGGACAACGGGGCTCGCTTCTACGTCGACCACGCCCACCCCGAGTACGCCACGCCCGAAGTGACCTCCCCGCACGACGCGGTCACGTGGGACCGGGCCGGCGACCGGATCGTCGCCGACGCCGCCCGCGAGGCGGCCCGCTCGTTGCCCGAGGGCGGCACCATCCTGGTCCACAAGAACAACACCGACGGCAAGGGCGCGGCCTATGGGTCGCACGAGAACCACCTGGTGGCACGCGTGGTCCCGTTCGGTGACCTCGTGCACCAACTCACGCCGTTGTTCGTGTCCCGCAGCCTCTATGCCGGTATCGGACGCATCGGGACCGAGTTCACCGGGCGCAACGTCCCGTTCCAGATGTCCCAGCGGGCCGACTTCTTCGAGGCCCCGGTCGGGCTCGAGACCACCCTGCGCCGACCGATCATCAACACCCGCGACGAACCCCACGCCGACCCGCGGCAGTGGCGACGACTGCACGTCATCACGGGCGATGCGACCCAGTGCGACACCGCCACGCTGCTCCGGCTGGGCGTGACCGACCTGGTGCTGGCGATGTTGGAGGAGGACGCGCTCCCGCCGGCCATCCGGCTGCTCGACCCGGTCTCGGCGTTCCACGCCTCCAGCCACGACCTGACCGGCCGGCGACCGCTGGATCGCCGTGACGGCGCCACGATCTCGTCGCTGGAGATCCAGCGCCACTACCAGGCGGCGGTGGCCGACTGGCTGGACCGACGCGGCGCCACGCCAGCGCAGGCCGACGTGGCCCGGCGCTGGGACGAGGTACTCACGATCGCCGAGCATGACCCTCGAGGCCTGGACGGGATCGTGGACTGGGCCACGAAACTGGCCCTGCTGGAACGCTACCGCGACCGTGACGGGCTGGACTGGGACCATCCGCGGCTGGCCCTGGTGGACCTGCAGTTCCACGACCTGCGACCGGAACGCGGCCTGTTCCTGCGCCTGGAGTCGACCGGGCGCGTCCGGCGCCTCGTCGATGACGCCGCCATCGACGCCGCCCGCGACCAACCACCGCCGGACACCCGCGCCTGGTTCCGAGGACGGCTGCTGCAACGGTTCCGGGCCCAGGTCATCGCGGTCGGCTGGGACGCCGTGATCATCGACGGGGGTGGCCGCTCCTACGTGCGGGTCCCGATGGCCGACCCCCGGCGCGGCACCCGCGACCATGTCGAGGCGCTGTTCGCCGACGCCCGGACCGTGTCCGACCTGCTGTCAAGCCTCGCCGCCTGACGCCTGCCTCGCTGCGCTCGGCAGGTTTGAGAACTCGCTGCGCTCGTTCTCACGCCACAACCAAGGTCGGTACCTGACGCCCGCCCGTTCCCGGACCAGCCCGACGCCGGCTTGCACGCCGTTGACGATCCCGGAGAGCGTGGAGTTGTGAGCGCAGCGAGCAACTCCAATGCGGCCGGACGTGGATGGCGTCGCAGGGCGGACGCTCCCTACGGCCGCGCAACAACTCCAACATGGCCGCAGGCCATGCGTGGATACGCTGCCGACGGGCGGGGCCGCACCCGCCGATGCCGACCACGGGGGCAGACCCACATGAGTGATGCCGACCGCGCCTCCCAACGCCGTCGCCGCCACGACGACGACGTGGAGGCGACGACCACCGACGAGTCCACGACCACCGACGAGTCCACCGACCTCGACGACGTCGACGCGCTGCTGGACGAGATCGACTCCGTCCTGGAGGAGAACGCCGAGGAATTCGTGCGCAACTACGTCCAGAAGGGTGGCCAGTGACGGACGCCAGCCTCGACCTGGGTCCGTTGCTCCCGCGTCCGTTCGGCGACCGGGAGTCGTCGTTCGCCAGCCTGGTCACGCCGTCGATCGTCCCCGAGGTCGGGGGCGCGGGCAACGGCGGCCTCCACGATCGGGTGGTGGACGGCACCACGGTGCTGGCCCTGCGCTGGGCCGACGGCGTCATCGTGGCCGGTGACCGCCGCGCGACCGCCGGGAACATGATCTCGCGTACCGACATGCGCAAGGTGTTCCCTGCGGACCGACACTCGGCCATCGCGATCGCCGGGGCGGCCGGCCCCGCGATGGAGATGGCACGTCTGTTCGCGACCGAACTGGAGCACTACGAGAAGGTCGAGGGTGACGTGCTGAGCCTGGAGGGCAAGGCCAACCGCCTGGCCGGGATGGTGCGCGCCCACCTCCCGATGGCGATGCAGGGCATGGTGGTCGTGCCGCTCTTCGCCGGCGTCGATGCGCACACCGGCGAGCCCGGCATCCACGAGTACGACCCGATCGGTGGGCGTTACCTCGCCACCCGCTTCGCCGTGTCCGGCTCGGGCGGGATCGTCGCCGCGCAGTCGATCCGCCACCGCTTCGACCCCACGGCCGACCTCGACACGGCGGCCGGCGTCGCCATCACCGCGCTGTTCGACGCCGCCGAACAGGACTCGGCGACGGGCGGGCCGGACCTGGTGCGCCGGATCTACCCGATCGTGGCCGTCATCGATTCCGACGGCTACCGCGAACTCGACGACGAGGCCGTGGCAGCCCTGGTCGACAACGTTGTCGACGAGCACCGCGCCCGAGCCTGACCGTCACGCGCACGACCCCACCACCCGATCCGTCACCGGAGCCCCTTGATGGCCACCCCGTTCTACGTCGCCCCCGAACAGATGATGCAGGACCGGGCCGAGTACGCCCGGAAGGGGATCGCCCGGGGACGCTCGTTGGCCGCGGTGACCTTCGACGACGGGGTCCTGTTCGTCAGCGAGAACCCGTCGCGGCTGTTGTCCAAGACCTCCGAGATCTACGACCGCATCGCCTTCGCCGCGGTCGGCAAGTACAACGAGTTCGAGTCCCTGCGGGTCGCCGGCATCCGCCTGGCCGACATCAAGGGCTACCAGTACGCCCGCGAGGACGTGACCGCGAAGTCGCTGGCGACCGCCTACTCGCAGTCGCTGGGGGCGATCTTCATGGGCGAGAGCAAGCCCTACGAGGTCGAGATGCTGATCGCCCAGGTCAACGGGCCGACGACGCCCGTCGAACTGTTCCACATCCTCTACGACGGCTCCATCGTGGACGAACGCGACGTGGTCGCGATCGGGGGCGAGGCGGACTCCATCACCGAGCACCTGCGCACGAACTGGCAGCCCGGGGCCGACCTGGCCGGGGCGCTCCGACTGGCCGTGGCCGCGCTGACCACCAGCCACGACCGCGACGTGACCGCCACGGACCTCGAGGTGTCGGGGCTGGACCGCACCCGCGGTCGTCGGCAGTTCTTCCGCCTCGACCAGGACCAGGTCGCCGCCCTGTTGGCGGACGCCTGATGCGTCCCGTGGTGGTGCCGGACCCCGGACGGGTGGAGGCATGAGGCGGAGGGTCTTTGGTATCGAGAACGAGTATGGGGTCACCTACACCCAGGACGGGCAGCGCCGGCTGACCCCGGACGAGGTCGCTCGTTACCTGTTCCGCCGGGTCGTGTCGTGGGGGCGTTCGTCCAACGTCTTCCTCGAAAACGGCGCGCGGCTGTACCTCGACGTCGGCTCCCACCCCGAGTACGCCACGCCGGAGTGCGACAGCCCGCGCCAGGCGATCCTCTACGACAAGGCGGGGGAGGAGATGCTGCGTCGACTGGCGCGCTCGGCCGGCGCGCAGTTGGCCCAGGACGGCATCCCGGGTCGCGTCAGCGTGTTCAAGAACAACACCGACTCGGCCGGGAACTCCTACGGCTGCCACGAGAACTTCCTGGTCTCGCGGGTCGGTGATTTCCAGCGCCTGACCGACAACCTGATCCCTTTCCTGGTCAGCCGCCAGGTCTTCGCCGGTGCCGGCAAGCTGCTGACAACCCCGCGCGGCACGATCTACACCCTGTCCCAGCGCGCCGACCACATCTGGGAGGGCGTGAGTTCGGCGACGACCCGGTCCCGACCGATCATCAACACCCGCGACGAACCCCACGCCGACGCCGAGGCCTACCGCCGGCTGCACGTCATCGTCGGCGACTCCAACATGAACGAGTTCGCCGGGTGGCTGAAGGTCGCGACGGCCGACCTGGTGTTGCGCCTGCTGGAGGAGACCCCGGTCACCCGCGACGTGACGCTGGAGAACCCGATCCGGGCCATCCGCGACATCAGCCACGACCTCACCGGGACCCGCCGGGTCGAGTTGGCCAACGGGCGCGAGATGTCCGCACTGGACCTCCAGGAGCACTACCTCGAGCAGGTCGACCGCTTCGTATCCAGCCGCGACGACACCACCGCCGACGACCTGCGGGTCGTCAGTGCCTGGGCGCACGTGCTGGAACGCCTGCGCCACGACCCGATGAGCCTGTCGGCCGAGGTCGACTGGGTCGCCAAGCGGGCCGTGCTGGAGGCCTACCGGGAGCGTCACGACCTCCCGTTGTCGCACCCCCGCGTGGCGATGGTCGACCTCGCCTACCACGACCTCGACCCCGACCGCGGGGTCTATGCCGTGCTGCAACGCCGCGGCAAGGTGCGCCGAGTGGTCGACGACCGCGAGATCGAGCGCGCCGTGGTGGAACCGCCGTCCACCACCCGGGCGGCCCTGCGTGGCCGCTTCATCACCGCCGCCAAGGCGGCCGGGCGCGACTACACGGTCGACTGGGTCCACCTCAAGGTCAACGACCACGGTCCCCGCACGGTGCTGTGCAAGGATCCGCTGGCCTCCGAGGACCCCCGCGTCGACCAACTCATCGCGGCTCTGTGAGGGGAGATCCACGCCGTCGTCGCGCTGGGGCGCTCCTCGGCGTGGATCTCCCGGACCCCCCTACGGCGGCCGACCCCGGGCGGATCGCCGGTGCCGGGACACCCGCTCGACCGGATGTCGTGGTGGTGTGGCATCCTCCGTGGTGAGCGTTTCCGTCCAATCCCGGAAGGCACGTCGTGGTGCGTGACAAGGCAGAACGGTTGGTCAACCTGACCTCGGCGTTGCTCGAGAACCGCCAGCCGCTGACCTTCGACGAGATCCGCCGGCGCCTGCGGGGGACCTACGACCAGGACGACCCCGAGAGCGCGCGCCGGATGTTCGAACGCGACAAGCGTGAACTGCGCGGCCTCAACATCCCGGTGACCACGACCCGTGACCTGTTCACGGGGGTCGAGGGCTACACCATCGACCGCGCCTCCTACGAACTCGAACCGATCGACCTCACCGCCGAGGAGGCCACGGCATTGCTGGCGGGGGTGGCGATCTCTGGCGGCGTCGAGGACCAGGTCGCGGCGACCCGGCTGACGACCGACGCCACCGACTCGCCGGCCGCAGGCTCCGCCGGTGGCCTGTCCGTGCTGTTGGACGCCGACCACCTGGACACCATCGCCGCCGCGGTCACCACCCGCACGACGATCGAGTTCGCGTACCGCTCCGGCGACGGCACGCCCTCGCGGCGCACGCTCGACCCGTGGTCGGTGGGGATCCGCAACGGCGTGGGCTACGTGCTGGGCCACGACCACGACCGCGACGACCGGCGGCTCTTCCGGCTGTCCCGGATCGCGTCGTCCGTCCAGGCCGTCGGCGAGCCGGGGGCGTTCGAGCCACCCCCGGACGTCGACCTCGCGGCCGAACTGCGGGCCCCCTTCGGTGACGGCACCACGGTCGAGGTCGTGGCCGCGCCCGACTCGGTGGCCGAGGTCCTCGGGCGCGGCGGTCGCCGGGGCGACACCCCGTCCTCGGACGACGACGCCTGGGTGGCGATGGTGCTGCCCGATGCCGATCCGGTGCGGTTGTTCGGCTGGCTGGTCACGCATGCCTCCCGGATCGTGGTGACCGCGCCTGTGGACCTGCGTGCCCGCGTGCGCGACCACCTCGCGGCGCTCGTGGCCGACCGCGGGGTGCGCCCATGACGACCCCGGTGTTCCGCATGCTGGCGATGGTCCCGTGGATCCTGCGGCGCCCCGGTGTGCCGTTGGCCGACGTGGCCGCGGCCTTCGGCGCCGACGTCGACACGGTGCGCGACGAACTGCGGACGCTGGCCTACTGCGGCCCGCGCCTGGAGGCCAGCTACGAGTTCGAGGTCGTGTTCGACGGCGACGACGGGGTCACGATCACGATGGCGGACGAGTTGCGCCGGCCGCTGCGCCTGCGCCCGGACGAGGCGCTGCGGTTGGTGCTGGTGCTGACGGTGGCACAACGCGTCACCCAGGGGGAGGTGCCGGCGCTCGACACCGCCCTGGCCAAGGTGCGCGCGGCCGTGGGGGTCGACCAGCATGCCGCCGTGGCCGTCGTCGACGACGCGGGCCACCTGGGTCGGCTGCGCGACGCGATCGGGCGCGGCCGGGTGGTCGAGTTGGACTACCTCGGCCGCAAGGACCGCCGTCCGCACCCGCGCCGGGTCGAGCCGTGGCGGGTCGACGTCACCCGCGAGGGCCAGTACCTGCAGGGCCACGACCTCGACCGAGGCGCCCCGCGGGTGTTCCGGCTGGACCGCATCACCGCCATGGCCGTGACCGATGCCGCGGTCACGACCACCGCACCCGCGAACCTCGCCGTCCCGGCCTGGGTGCCCGACGAGGACGCCGTGATGGCGGTGCTGGACCTCGGCCCGGGCGCGCACTTCGTGGGCGACTACGTCCAGGCCGATGTCGACACGGTCACGGACGGTCGCCGCCGAGTCGAGTTGCGCACCGACGCGCTGGACTGGCTGGCCGACCTGGTCCTGGCCGGGGGCGTGGCAGCCCGGGTGGTCGCACCGTCCGACCTGGCCGACCTGGTCGCCCGACGTGCGGCCGACGGGCTGGCGGCCTATGACCGGCAGGCAGATCCCGACGCCGGCTGACCCCGGCCGGCTCCCCGCCCGGCTCACCGCCCGGGTTACACTCGACGGACACCGACAAGAGGACGTGCCGTGGGCAGCCTTGGACCGCCAGAACTGTTGATCGTCCTGGTCATCGTGCTCCTGTTGTTCGGCGGCCGCAAGCTGCCGGAGCTGTCACGGTCGATCGGGACCTCCATCAAGGAGTTCCGCAAGGCGACGGACGACGACGACGAGGAGACGACCGAAGAGCGTCCTCGGGTCAGCCCGCCGTCCAAGGAGGTCTGACCCATCGCGACAAGTGACGTCGAGCAGCCGCTCGTCGAGCACCTCGCGGAGTTCCGGAATCGTCTCTTCAAGAGCATGATCGCCCTCGTGCTGGGGACGATCGTCGGCTACATCATCTTCGACTTCCTGCTCGGTTCGGCTTTGGCCCCCGTGTGCGATCGCGGGGTCCTGATCGTCTTCGGCGACGATCCCGAGTCCTGCAGCCTGCTGGCCCTGAACGTCCTTGAGCCGTTCAGCGTGCGGATCAAGACCGCGCTGGTCTTCGGCCTCTTCGTGGGCGGACCGGTGATCTTCTACCAGTTGTGGAAGTTCATCACGCCGGGGCTGACGGACACCGAGCGCCACCTGACCCTGCCGTTCGTGATCCTGAGCCAGGTGATGTTCGCGTTCGGGATCGTGTTCGCCTGGTTCATCATCCCACAGGGCCTGGCGATCCTGCTCCGGTTGGGTGGCAACCAGATCCAGGCCGCGCTGTCGGCGACCAACTACCTCGACTTCTTCCTGCGGACCTCGGTCGCCTTCGGACTGGTGTTCGAGATTCCCCTGGTGCTGATCTTCCTGTCGCTGGTCGGGGTCGTGCACCACGACGGGCTGCGGCGCTTCCGCCCGCACGCGGTCGTCGTCAACGTGATCGTGGCCGCGATCATCACGCCGACGACCGACGCCGTCACCTTGTTCTTCATGGCCGGCCCGATGATCGTCTTCTACGAGGTCGCGATCTGGGCCGCCTGGGTCATCGAACGTCGTCGCCGACGCCGTCAACGGAGGGCGTGATCGCCGGGCCGCCATCACCACTGGACCGCGAGTCGGACGAGGACGGCGTCGTGCAGCCGTCCGACGCCCCGGCGTCAGACGATGGCGCCGGGCCTGATCCGGTCGGCGCGGGCCGGCTCCCCGAAGCCGTCCAACGGTTCGCGGCCACGTTGGACTTCCCGCTCGACGACTTCCAGGAAGCGGCCGCGATCGCGCTGGCCGGCGGTCGCGGGGTGCTGGTTGCGGCACCCACCGGAGCCGGCAAGACCGTCGTGGCCGACTTCTGCGTCGGGGAGGCCCTGGCGGCCGGACGCCGCTGCTTCTACACCACCCCGATCAAGGCGCTGTCCAACCAGAAGTTCCGTGACCTGGTCGACGTGCACGGTCGCGACGCCGTGGGCCTGTTGACCGGGGACCGCAGCGTGCGCGGGGGCGCCCCCGTGGTGGTCATGACCACCGAGGTCCTGCGCAACATGATCTACGACGAGTCGGCTGCGCTCGACGGCCTCGACTTCGTGGTGATGGACGAAGTGCACTACCTCGCCGACCGCGCCCGCGGCTCGGTGTGGGAGGAGGTGCTGATCCAACTCGACCAGCGCGTCCGGGTGGCCGCGTTGTCGGCGACGGTCTCCAACGCCGAGGAGTTCGGGGCCTGGCTGGACGAAGTGCGCGGGGGCATCGACGTGGTCATCTCCGAGGACCGTCCGGTCCCGTTGCGCCACCACTACTACGTCAATGACCGCATCCACCCGACCTTCAAGGCCGGCGGCAGCAAGGGGCAGTCGAAGGAGAAGCGCGACGCGGCGGCCCGGGCCCGGGGTGGCGTGCCCAATCCCGAGGTCCGGATGCTCGAGCGCAAGGCGAGCACCCGCAACCGCGTGACCGGCCGGGGCCGCCGCCTGGCCCCCTCGGTGCGCCTGCGGTGGCCGTCCCGCCCGGTCGTCGTGGAGGAGTTGGACCATCGCGGCTGGTTGCCCGCGATCAACTTCGTGTTCTCGCGGGCCGGGTGTGACCGGGCCGTGGACGAACTTGTCGCGGCCGGCATCAACCTCACCACCGCGGCCCAGCGCGACGAGATCGACGTGCTGGTGGACACGCTGCTGGCCGACGTCCCGCGGGCGGACCTCCAGACCCTGGGCGTGGAGTCGTTCCGCGACCGCCTGCGACGGGGCCTGGCGACCCACCACGCCGGCATGGTCCCGGCGTTCAAGGAGGTGGTCGAGGAAGCCTTCCAGGCCGGCCTGTTGTCCGTCGTCATCGCGACCGAGACCTTGGCGCTCGGCATCAACATGCCGGCCAAGACGGTCGTCATCGAGCGCCTCGAGAAGTGGAACGGCGAGAGCCACGTCCTGCTCACGCCCGGCCAGTACACCCAGTTGACCGGTCGGGCCGGCCGGCGCGGGCTGGACACGGTCGGCCACGCGGTCGTCCTCCACCAGCGCGACCTGCCCTTCACGACCGTGGCCGGGCTGGTGGGGCGTCGGACCTACCCGCTCAACTCGTCGTTCACCCCGTCCTACAACATGGTCGTGAACCTGTTGCGTCGCCACCCACCCGACGAGGCCGAGGACCTGCTGGGCGCGTCGTTCGCGCAGTTCCAGACCGACCGGTCCACCAGCGGGCTCGAACACCAGCGCCAGGAGGCGCGTCGGACCGCACGCGGCTACGAGGGCGCGACCGTGTGCGACCGGGGCGACTGGTCGACCTACTGGGCCCTGCGCCGCGACCTCTCCCGGCTGGAGAAGCAGACCGCGAAGGATCGCCGGCGAGCGGCGGCCGCGGCCCAGCGGGCCGGGATCGAGGCGCTGGTCCCCGGCGACGTGTTGGGGCTGCCCTGGATCGGCCGGCGCGGGCTGGCCGCGGTCATCGGGGTACGGCTGACCGGCTCCGGCGTCCCCCTGGCCGACGTGGTCACCGACAACCGGGTCCTGCAACGGATCGGCCCGCGCGAACTGGACGGGCCCCCGCCCGTGATCGACCGCATCCGGCTGCCGCGTGGTGGCAACCCGCGGCAACGGTCGTTCCGCAACGAGGTGGCCGGGGCTCTGGCCGATGTCGAGCCGCTGGACGAACTGACGACCCCGCCCGGCGTCGACGTCCCCGAGGAGATCGCCCAGCGCATCCACGACACCCGCGCGGCCATGAAGGATCACCCCTGCCACCGCTGCGAGGACCGGGCCGAGCACGAGGCATGGCAGCGACGGGCGGATGACGCCGACACCACGGTCCGCAAGCTCACCACCCAGATCGACCGTCGCACGGGCTCGCTGGTGCGCCAGTTCCGTCGCCTCGCCGCCGTCCTGCAGGAGGTCGGCTACCTCGACGAGGACCAGTCACCCACGCGCGAGGGCCGCATGCTGGCCGACATCTACGCCGACGTCGACCTGCTGGTCGCCGAGGGGATCCGGCGGGGACTGTTCGACGACTGCAACCCGGCTGAACTCGCGGGGGCGGCGGCCCTGCTGACCTACGAACCCCGAGGCGGTGAGCCGACCGTCAACCCGACGCTGCCGACTCGGCGGTTGGCCCGGCTGCACGACGACCTGCAGGAACTTGCCGACGAGTTGCGGGCCCTGGAGGGTCGCCACGGGCTGGACCCGCTCCGGGACGTCGACGGGGGCTTCGTGGCCGCGGCATGGCGCTGGACGACGGGGTCGGACCTGGACGACGCGGTCCGGGGGATGGAGATGACCGGTGGAGACTTCGTCCGCAACGTCAGGCAGGTGGCCGATCTGGTGGGGCAACTGCGCAGCACCGTGCCGGAACTGTCGGTGACCGGCAACGACGCCCTCGACCGCCTGCGGCGGGGGATCGTCGAGGCCTGACGACCGCCGTACCCTCGCCCCCCGCCCGCGATCCCCGGGGCCGCCCGACCGTTGCCGCGTCCTCGAAGAGCCCACCGTGACCAGCCCGCGCGACACCGTGCTCGTGATCGCCAACCCACGGGCCGGGACCGGGACCGCATCGACCCTGGATGTCGTGACCACCGGCATCCGTGCCGACGGCCGGGCCCTGGAGGTGGCGACGACCAGCGGCCACGGCGACGCCGAGGACCTCGCCCGGCAGGGCGTGGAGGACGGCCACCGCCACGTCGTGGTCGTCGGCGGCGACGGGACCCTGCACGACGTCGTCAACGGCCTGGTCGACGTCGAGGCCGGCATCGCGCGCGCGCCGGACCTGCGCCTGGGCATCGTCGGCACCGGGACCGGCAGCGACTTCGCCCGCACGTTCGGGCTCGACCGGCGCCCGGAGGTCGCCCTGCGCCATGCCCTGCACGACACCACGATGCGCATCGACGTCGGCCGCGTCCGGTTCCGCGCACCCGACGGCACCACGACCACGCGGGCCTTCGCCAACATGGTCTCCATCGGCTGGACCGCGGCGGTGGTGCGCCGGTCGACGCGACTGTCGCGGCGCCTCGGTGGGGCGCGGTACGTCGTGGCAGGCGTGCTCGCGGTCCCCACGATGCGCTCCGCCCCGGTCTCGCTGGTGCTCGACCACACGACCCGTGACGACGCGGTCTGCGAGGTGATCGTCGCCAACGGCCAGTTCTTCGGTGCCGGTCTGAAGGTCGCACCGCGGGCGCTGCCCGATGACGGCATCCTGAACGTGCAGACATGGGCCACGCGACCATTGGACGTGCTGCGGGAACTGCCGCGAGTCCGCCTGGGTGAACACCTCGACCGGCCCGACGTGCGCGAGTGGCAGTCCCGCACGGTGTCGGTCGAGCCGGCCGGCCGCGCGCTGGCCGTGGAGGCCGACGGCGAGCCGCTGGGGACCACGCCCGTCACCATCGACCTGCTGCCCGGCCTGCTGGACCTGGCCATCTGACGACGTCCGCGCCACGCGCGGTCCGACCACCCGACCACGACCGGAGCATCCCATGACCACCGACCGCCTCGATCGTGTCCGCGAACGCCTGGCGGACCTCGACGTCAGCGCCCTGCTGGTGGGCCCGTCTGCCGACCTTCGCTGGCTGGTCGGGTACCAGGCCATGCCGTTGGAACGCCTCACGATGCTGGTCGTGCCGGCCGATGGCGACCCGACCCTGCTGGTGCCGACGCTGGAGCAGGCCCGGGCCGAAGCCTCCGGTGCAGGTGACCTGGTGCGGGTGGAGACGTGGGAGGAGACCGACGACCCGATCGCGCGCGTGGCCGACCGGCTTGCCGAGGTCGGCGCGACCGACGGTCCGTTGGCGGTCCAGGACCAGTTGTGGACCTCGTTCACACTCGCGCTGCAGGACCGCCTGCCGGGGGCGGACTGGCGGGCCGGCAGCACCGTCACCAGCCCGCTGCGACAGGTCAAGGACGCCGGGGAGATCGCCGCCCTCCACGCCGTCGGGGCCGCCATCGACGTCGTCCACGCCGGTGTCGCCGACCTGTTGCGGCCCGGACGGACCGAGGCCGAGGTCGGGACCGACATCGCGGCGGCGATCCGGGACACCCACGACGACGTGGCGTTCGTCATCGTCGCCAGCGGCCCCAACGGCGCCAGCCCGCACCACGAACTGTCGTCGCGGGTCATCGACGACGGTGACCCGGTCGTGGTCGACATCGGTGGCGTGCTCGACGGCTACTGCTCGGACGAGACCCGCAACTACGTCCTGAAGACCGTCGATCCCGAGTACCAGGAACTGCACGACGTGCTGGAGGAGGCCCAGGCCGCCGGGGTCGCGGCCGTCCGGCCCGGGGTGACGGCGGCATCGGTTGACACCGCCGCCCGGGCCGTCATCGACGACGCCGGTCACGGCGACCGGTTCATCCACCGCACCGGGCACGGCATCGGCGTGGACGGCCACGAGGAACCCTGGATCGTGGCGGGAAACGACACTGAACTGGTGGCGGGCATGGCGTTCTCGGTCGAGCCCGGCATCTACGTCGCCGGCCGACACGGGGCGCGGATCGAGGACATCGTGGTGGTGACCGACGACGGGTTTGCCACGGCCAACCACCGCCCCCGGGGCATCACGGTCGCATGAGCCCCGACGACATCCCCGGGTCCGACGGTGCCACGGGCGGTGACGAGCACGCCGCGGCCGACGACGTGGTTGCGGACGAGCACGCCGCGGACACGCGCGATCGACGCCTGCGACTGGTGGCGATCGAACTGGGCGTGGGACTGGGCCTCGCGGTCCTGGGCGCGCTGGGCGTCGGCGTGGCTGGTGGCAGCGGGACGGCCGGCGCCGCCGTCCTGTTGCTGGTGCTGTCGTTGACCTTCGCCATCGGGGCGACGACCGCGCTCGTCACCACGCTGGTGGACGACTACCGCGGCCGACCGGTGGGCCGGAGCCGCGTGGTCGTGGGGATCGTGCTGTTCGTCGCCGCGGCGGCCTTCATGGCCATGACGGCTGGCGTGGGCGGATGAGGACGCGAGGCCCCCGCAGGCTTGGGACGGCGGTCCCGAGGACCCCGGCCGACCGTCCCGGGATGGGCGACCGCCGCGGGGTGCGCTGCTACCGTTCACCGTCGTGTTGCCGTCTGGCAACCCCGTCGTCGCCTGGACCACGCCGATGAATCCGATCACGAACCTCGGGGCACCCGCGCCCCCGACCGATGTCGTCGGTCTCGACCTGCGCCGGTCGCCGGTCGAGACCGCACCGCCCCGGGGCATGCTGCTCACGGCCGACCGCATCGTCACCCTCGGCCACGGCCGCTACCAGGCCCGCGCGATCCTGGTTCGTGGCTCCCGGGTCCTGTGGGTCGGCGACGACCCCGACCTCGCACCCCCACACGCCAGGCGAGTCGACCTCGACGGCTGCGTCGTCGGGCCGGCCTTCGTCGACAGCCATGTCCACCTCACCCCGACCGGCATCAGCCAGCTCGGCCTGGACCTGTCGAGCGTGCGCTCGCCCGAGGACCTGCTGCGGGCCGTCCGACTCCACGCCGAACAGCACACCGGTCGGGTCATCTGGGGTCATGGCTGGGACGATCACGACTGGACCGGCCCGCTGCCGACCCCGCAGGAACTCCACCAGGCGGCCGGCGGTCGGCCCGCCACGCTGGCCCGCATCGACGGTCATTCCTGCCTGGTCGACACCTCCACGCTGCAGTCGGCGCCGTTGGCGCGCAGCGGTGGGATGGAGCGCGACGCCGACGGCGTCCCGACCGGGGTGCTGCGCCGGGACGCGAACAAAATCGCCCGCCGCTGGGCCGTGGGCGCGATGTCCGACGAGGACCTCGATCGCGCCCGGGACGAGGCCGTCCGGGTGGCGGTCTCCCGCGGCGTGGGCACGGTCCACGAGATGGGCGGGCCCGACGCCATGGGGGTGGACGACTTCGACGCCTGGCACGAGGGGGACTGGCCCTTGGAGGTGATCCCGTACTGGGGCGACCTGGACCTGCCGTTCGTGCTCGAGCGCGACCTGCGCCACGTCGGCGGCGACATCTGGCTGGACGGGAGCCTGGGCTCCCACACGGCGGCCCTGACAGACCCGTACGAGGACCATCCCACGTCGGGGTCGTTGGAGTTCGACGACACCACCCTGGTCGAGTTGTTCACCGAGGCGACCCACGCCGGCGTGCAGGTCGCGGTCCATGCCATCGGCGACGCCGCCATCGACCAGGCCATCCGATGCTGGGCCACCGTCCTGGCCAGCCTCCCGGACCACCTGGCGGACGCCGTCAGGCGCCTTCGCCACCGGATCGAACACGCCGAGGTGCTGCGCATCGACCAGGTCGAACGGATCGTGGACCTGGGGCTGGTCGTGTCGGCCCAACCGGTCTTCGAAACCCTGTGGGGCCAGCCGGACGGACTGTACGAGCGCCGACTCGGGCTTACACGTGCCAGCCTGACCAACCCCTATCGTGCCCTGGCTGACCGCGGCGTCCCGCTGGCCTTCGGGTCCGATGCCAACGTCACCCCCATCGACCCGTGGGAGATGGTCTTCGCCGCCGAGCACCGCAGCCGCGGCCAGCACGAGATCACCCGACTGGAGGCCGTGTCGGCGTCGACGCTGGGCGGACGCCACGCCGCGCGCCAGGAGCGATGGGTCGGGGTCCTGCGGGCCGGCATGCGCGCCGACCTGTGTGCGTGGGAGGGCGACCCGTTCGGGGCCGAGGACCCCCGAGGCGCCACGTGCGCCCTGACGATGGTCGATGGCCGTGTCGCCCACGGGGACCTCGACGACGCCTGAATCGGGGACCGGTCCGACGCGGTCAACGACCGTGTGGCGGTGCTCGTTCGGGGGTCGCACGGCTGCATGACGGCCCCAGCGGATGCGGTATCGTCCGCCGCGTCGCCTCCTCCTGCTCCCGGAGACCATGACCATGACCGACTTCGACGACGTCGACGACCTCGACGACCTCGACGGCGAACTGGCGGACGTCGACGACGAGGACCTGGGCGGGGCGCTCGGCGACGACTTCGACGGCGAGGACCCAGAACTCGCCGGGATCGACCTGGCCGAACTGGGCCTGGACGCCGCCGACGCGGACGCCGCCCACGACGGGGACGATGACGCGGACGTCGACGACGTCGACGACGTCGACATCGAGGCTGATGCCGAGGACGGCATCCCCGACGAGGGTGATGTCGACGACGGCGAAGCCGTCGCCCCCGGCGCGGGCGACGCGACCGCCCTGGTCGAGGACGACGACCTGCTGGACGACCTCGAGGACGTGCCCGCGCCGCTCGAGCGCGACCTGGACGTGGACGACGAGGTCCGGGAAGGCGAGTTCGTGTGCCGCTCCTGCTTCATGGCCAAGCGCGAGTCGGCGCTGGCGGACCAGGAACAGCAACTCTGCCGCGACTGCGTGTGAGCCGGTGATCCGAGGCTGGTCCCGGACCGCGAGGTCGTTGACGGGCGATCCGACGTCCACGTGGCCCGCGTCGGCGCCCTCGTGGGTCCCCGTGACCGCCGCCCTGGTGGCTGGCGTGCTGTTGCCGCTGGTCCATCCACCCGTGGCCGCCCGGCCGCTGGCCTTCGTGCTCCCTGCCGCCCTCGCCGTGGCCGCCGAGGGCGCCGCCACGGCCGGACGCCGTCCCGGCATGCTCGGGTTCGCGGCCGGCCTGCTGGGCAACCTGGTGCTCGTGCACTGGATCAGCGGGCGCGCCGGCATCCTGGCCTGGCTGTTGCTGGCGCTGGTCGGCGCCGCCTGGTGGGCGCTGCTCGCGGAACTGCTCGCCGCCGCCCTGCGACGACGCTGGTCGACCGTGCTGGCCCCGCTGCTGTGGGTGGGGGTGGACGCGTGGCGGGGATCGTGGCCGTTCAGCGGGTTCGGCTGGGGCACCCTGGGCGCGTCCCAGGCCGGCAACGGCTGGCTGGTCCCGCTGGCGCGCGTGCTGGGGGAGAAGGGGCTGACCCTCGTGGTCGTGTCCATGTCCCTGTTCGCCTGGATCGCGGTGCGCGACGGCCTGCGGTCTGCGGATGCCGCGACCGACGAACAGGCGCTCCCTGCCGCGCGGGGTGCAGACGCTGCACGGGGTGCAGACGCTGCACGCGCGCAGGACCCGGTCGCCGCCACGACGCCGGCCCTTCGCGCGGCCACGTTCGGCACCGGCGGGCTCGTCCTTGTGGTGTTGGCGGTCACCCTGGTCACGGTGGGACCCCCGGCCTCGACCGGCACCATCGACGTCCTGGCGGTGCAGGGCAACGACCTCGAGTTCCCGACCGGCCCCTACGTGGACGACGCGCTGACCGTGGCGTCGCAGGCACTGGCGGCCACGGAGGCCAGCATCGCGGGGGAGGGACCCGCGGACCTGGTGGTGTGGCCGGAGGGAACGGTCGGGCTCGACCCCGCGCGTGATCCGGCGTTCCAGGAGATCGTGGACCGCGCCGGGGAGGTCACCGAGGGGCGCCTGATCCTGGGCACCGATCGCGAGGACCCGGACTCGACCAACCTGTTCCGGATCAGCGCCGTCGTCGGAACGGATGGCATCCAGGAACAGGTCTATCGCAAGCGCACACTCGTCCCGTTCGGTGAGTACGTGCCGTTCCGGTCCCTGCTCGACTGGTACCCACCACTCCAGCAGATCCCACGGGACGTCGTCGCAGGGACCGAGGCGATGTCGCTGCAGGTCGGCGATGTCCGGGTCGCAATCGGGATCTGCTTCGAGTCGATGTACCCGGAGGTGGTCCGCTCCAACGTGCTCGCCGGCCCGGAACCGGCCGACGTGGTCGTGGTGTCCACGACCGATTCCTCGTTCGGCCGGTCTGGTCAGCCCGCCCAGCACGTCGACCAGTCCCGTCTGCGTGCGCTGGAGACCGGGAGATGGGTCGTCCATGCGACCACCTCCGGCATCACCACCCTGGTGGCGCCGGATGGTTCCCTGCATGGAGGCACCGACCTGTTCACGGTGGACACGGTCCGGGGCGAGGTCGGCCTGGCCACCGGCCTCACGCCCTTCCTGCGTTGGGGGGACGTGCTCGCCGCACCCACCCGCCTGCTGGTCGCGCTCGCCGTGGCCGCGCTGGTGGCTGCCCACCTGACGACCCGACCGAGGAACGCCGAATGACCGCCGGACCGGACCTGCCCGACGCCCACCCGGACCGTCCCGCGGCGCTCGTGGTCATCCCCACCTACGAGGAACGCGAGACGCTCCCACAGTTGCTCCCGTTGCTGCTGGACGGACCGGCCGCCATCGACGTGCTGGTCGTCGACGACAACTCCCCGGACGGCACGGGGGAGTGGGCAGACTCGATGGCCGCCCGGGACCCGCGCGTCAACGTGCTGCACCGTCCGGGCAAGCAGGGCCTGGGTGGCGCCTACCGTGCCGGGCTGGGATGGGGCCTGGACCGGGGCTACGACCTGCTGGTCGAGATGGACGCCGACCTGTCGCACGACCCGATCCACCTGCCGGAACTGCTCGCGGTCGCGACCCAGGCCGACCTGGTGCTCGGCTCGCGCTACGTCCCCGGCGGCGGGACCGCGAACTGGCCGTGGCACCGACGGGCGTTGTCCGCTGGCGGCAACACCTACGTCCGCACCCTGACAGGAATCCCGGTGCGCGACGCCACCTCCGGGTACCGGGTGTTCCGGCGGGCCGTGCTCGAAGAGATCGGGCTCGCCGACCTGACCTCCGAGGGCTATTCGTTCCAACTCGAGACCGTGCTTGCCGCCCACCGCGCCGGGTTCGTCGTCCGCGAGGTGCCCATCCGGTTCGTGGAACGCACGGTCGGGGCGTCCAAGATTTCGCGCCGGATCGTGGTCGAGGCGATGGCTCGGGTCGTGACCTGGTCCATGGAGCGTCCCCGGCATCCCGACAGGCGCCATCCTCGGTCGGTCCACGCGGCAGGAGCCCCGCAGGGACCGGTAGCCTGATCCATTCGGCCGTCCCACGCCCCTGTCGTCCAGCGGTCCAGGATCCCACCCTTTCAAGGTGGTGACGCGGGTTCGAATCCCGTCGGGGGTACCACCGGACGTCCGACCGGCCCCCAGGCGCCATCGTCGGGCCGGCGAACGGCCCACCCGAGCACCAACCCGCAAGGACCCCACGTGGCAGCCAAGAAGACCACGATCCAGATCCCGGTGGAGCGCCAGAAGGCCGCCCAGGCCGCCGGGACGTTCGACCTCGAGGAACTCCCCGGCCTGCTGGGCCGGCCGGACGCCGCGGTGCGACTTGCGCGCACCGCCAAGGGCGACAAGGCGCTCAAGAGCGTGCGGACCCTGAACTCCCTGACCAAGCTCTCCAACGGCCAGATGATCGCCAACTACGGGCGCTCCGAGTCGCGCTGGGCCCAGACCTACCAGCGCCGCCGCGCTGGCAACGCCGACGTCCACGAGCTGCTGTCCTACGCGCGCCAGCTGGTCGCCATGACCCCCGACGGCGAGCTCGGCATCTTCCTGATGGGCCACGCCGGCCAGGGCGCCTGCATCCCGCTGTGGGTGCCCCGGGAAGAGGTCACCCTGACCGTGCAGCCCAACGACATCGTGATGCGCTTCGACAAGAGCCCGCTCGAGGACTGGTGAGCGTCGGCAGCCCAGGGGCCCGGGCCAGACGTTGGTCACCTGTGGACATCGTCCGCCGGTCCGTCACACGCCCCGGATAGGTTGCCTCCATGGATGCAACCACGACGAACCCCGACGCCCCGGCCCAGCACACCACCGGGACGGCCACGACCGGGCCCGGGACCGCCGCGACCGACGCCCCGCCCCTGGACGGCGTCGACGGCACCGCCGCCGACCCGCTCGACGGTGGCGACCTCGAGCCCCGACGGCCACCGCTCATCGGCGACGACGGCCGCGTCCGACTGTCGTTCTCGCGCATCGACACGTTCCAGCAGTGCTCGCTGCGGTTCCGTTACCGCTACATCGACCAGCTTCCCGGCAAGACCGCGACCTACCTGTCCTTCGGCACCTCGGTTCACGCCGCGCTGGAACTGTTCCACGAACGCACCCTCTTCGGCATGCCCAGCGAGGACGACCTCCTGTCGTTCCTGTACGACCACTGGGACTCCTCCGGCTACGCCAAGGTCACGAGGAAGCGTCAGGTCGACGACTACCGCCGCGCGCAGTCGGTCCTGCAGCGCTACCACCGGCGCGTGGCCGACACGTACCGGCCGGCCGCCGACACCGAGAAGTGGTTCGAGCTGCCGGTCGGGGACGAGGCCATGGTGGTGGGTTCGATCGACCGCGTGGACGTCGACGACCAGGGCGAGCTCCATGTCGTGGACTACAAGACCGGGAAGTTGCGGGACCGCGAGAAGGTCCGGGGTTCGCTCCAGCTGGCCATCTACGCGCTGGCCTGCGAGCACCTGTACGGGAGGCTCCCGGCGACCGTGGCCCTGGACTACGTGGTGGCCGACGTCGAGGTCCGCGTCCGCGTCGCAGAACTGGACCTCGACGGCGCGCGGGCGGCCGTGGTGGACACCGCCCGCGAGATCCTCGCCGAGTCGTTCGAACCGACCCCGACCCGGTTGTGCGACTGGTGCGACCACCAGTCCGTGTGCCCGGCCTGGGAGGGCGACGGCGCCGGCTACGGCCAGGCCGTCGTCGAGCGCGATCGGCTGCGGCGGGAACTGCGTCGCGGACTGGGCCGGCTGCGGGCGCTGGAACAGGGCGTCGGCAGGCTGGCGGGCGAACTGGACGAACGTGGCCTGGACCCGGTCGCGATCGTGGACACGACCGACCTGCCCGAACGCGCACCCGACGATGCCGTCCCCGACGGCGGCGGCGCCTGACCGCCGGTCGACCCGGGGACATCGGCGCCGGGCTCGCGCGTGTGCCGGTGCCGTCGACGACCTGTCACGTCAGCCTGCCCCGTGATCGAGCGGCAGGTCCGGGGCCGGGCGGCCCACCACGACCTCCGCGCTACGGTGGGCGCCGCCAGCCCCCACCCGCCCGCCGACGAGGACGACGCCATGGGACAGAAGGTCAGCGACTCGGTCCACATCGACGCCAGCCACGACCAGGTCCTGGCGGTGATCCTGGACCTCGAGGCCTACCCCGAATGGTCCGACGACGTGAAGTCGGTCGAGGTGCTGGAGACCGACGACCAGGGTCGTCCGCACCTCGCACGGTTCGACGTCGACGCCCGGGTCGCCCAGGTCGACTACGTGCTCCTGTATGACCACGACGGGGGCCCCGACGTCGCGTGGGGGCTCCACTCGGGCGAGATGCTGACCCAATTGGACGGCGCATACGTGCTGGACGAACAGTCCGGCGGGACGCGCGTGACCTACAGCCTCGACGTCGACATCGCCATGCCGGTGCCCGGTTTCCTGAAGAAGCGGGCCGCCAAGACCATCCTCGACACCGGCCTGCGGGGGCTCAAGGCCCGCGTCGAGGGCTGAGCCAGACCATCCGTCCGCGAGCCGGAGGCCAGACCATGCGTTCCGATGTGGAGACGGCCTACTTCGCCGCCCTGCGAGCCCGCGACGACCTGACCGACCTGCAGCGCTACGACGAGCACCTGCGTGACGAGTTGCGCCGGCTGGCGCGCTTCCGGGCCGAGACACGCGCCGCCGCCGAGGACGCGCCCCGTGGGCTGCGGCGCCGCCTGCGCCACACCGACGACCCGCTCGAAGACGCCGTGCGGTTGCGGCGCGAGGCCGCCGCGGACGAGTTGTCACGGATGGACGACCGGATCGAGGCCGCCGAGGCCTACGTCCGGGAGTGCGAGGCCGAGCACGAGCGCCGCCGCGCCACCTCCTGACCGAGCAGCCACGCCCCCTCGGTGGAGGCGACCGTCCCGCGCGAGCCGTGGAGCCCTGATGTATCGCGACGAACCCCTCGACGACGAGCAGGAACTGCGCGACCTGCTGGGCGACGAGCAGGTCGACCTGGTCGTGGACGACGTGACCGCCCTCGAGACCGCGCTGGACGTGCTGCGGCTGTTGCAGGGCTGGGTCGACGACGACCGTGCCGCCCGGTGGCTCACGACATCGGCGCGACGACTGGACGGCGAGACCCCGATCGAGGCCCTGGCCGCCGGTGACACCGAGGACGTCGTCGATGCCTGCCGACGCTTCATCGCGGCCCAGGGCTGAGCCCACCCACCAGGCGTCGTTCGACGCCCGTCCCCGGACGGTGGTGCGCCACGCCCGGCACCATGTGGGTGCGCTAGAATGATCGTTCGCCGTGCTGACCTGGTCACGCGGCGACATCGACATCACACGAACGTCCACACCCGGAACGGATCCACCCATGCCCACTGGCCGCGTCAAGGTCTTCCATGCCGATCGCGAGTTCGGCTTCCTCACCGCCGAGGACGGCGAAGAGGTCTACGTGCACGTCGGCGACGTCGACGGGTCGGGCCTGCGCTCGGGCGACGAGGTCTCCTACGAGATGGGTGAGGGCGACAACGGCCCCAAGGCCATCGACGTCGAGGTCGTGCGCGCCGCCCCCGAGGACAACCCGGTCGGGCGCACCATCAGTGCACCCCCGGTCTGGAGCGACCTGCAGGAACGCGATCGTCGGCGCCGCCAGAACCGCCGGCGTCGCCGCTGACCGACCCGTGCTCCGTCCGACCAGGCACCGGATCCCGGTCGCCACGGCGCCCGGGTCCATCACGGCGGACCGTCACCTCGCACCGTCGACTCGCCTGTCGACGGCCGCGCCGGACATCGACGAGCGCACCGACACGACGACCGTCGAGCGGCCGGACCGGCCGTGGGACGTCATCGTCTGGGACGACCCCGTCAACCTGATGTCCTACGTGGTGTGGGTGTTCATGCGGGTGTTCCAATTCACGGAACCCGTGGCCCGCAAGCTCATGCTCGAAGTCCACGAACAGGGCCGCTCCCTGGTGGCGTCCGAGCCCCGCGAACGGGCCGAGATGTACCTCCAGCAACTGCACGCCCACGGCCTTCATGCCACGATCCAACGGTCCCGCTGACCACCACCCATCCGCGCCAGGAGGTTCCGTGTCCCATCGCCTGGCGCTGTCGACCGGGACCGTGGCGCTCCTGCGACACCTGGTCGGGCAACTGGTGGCCCTGCACGACGAGGCCCCCACCGACGACCCGGCGTGGCAACGCCTGTACCCGTCGACCACCGCGGATCCACGCCTGGATCGTGACCTGCGTGACCTGGTGCACCCGGACCTCATGGATGGCCGTATGGAGGCGTTCCAGGTCGTCGGTGAGGTGCTGGCCGACCTCGACGGGGGCGGTTCCGACCTCGAGCTGGACGACGACCAGGCCGTGGCGTTCCTGGGCGTCGTGAACGACATCCGGCTCGCCCTGGCCGCCCGGATCGACCTGCCGGCGCTGGTGGACGACGACGGTGAGTGGCCCGACGACCTGGCCGAGGAAACGCTCGCCGTGGCCGAACTGGTTTCCTGGCTCGCCATGCTGCAGGACCAGGTGCTGGCCTCGCTCGCCCCCGAATCCCTCGACCACCAACGGGACATGGTGCGTGCGCGGCTCGCCGACGACCTCGGGGAGTCAGCGGACGAGCCCGAACGACCGGCCGACGACGACCCGCCCGACTTTGCGCTCGAGGACCCGCCGACCGACGACGAACCGACCGACGACGAACCGGACGGTGCCTGAGTACGGCCGCTCCCACGCCATCACCCACGACGCTGCCCACGGAGGCACCCATGCGTACCGCGATCATCACCGACGGCGCCGTTGAGCTGGGGGAGCGGCCGGAGCCCGTGCCGGGACCGGCGGACCTGCTCGTTCGCGTGGCCGGAGCCGGGCTCAACGGCGCCGACCTGCTGCAACGCGCCGGCAACTACCCCGCGCCGCCCGGCGTCCCGGACGACCAGCCCGGGCTGGAGTTCGCCGGCGAGGTCGTCGGAGTGGGGGACCGGGTCCATGACCACGAGGTCGGCGACCGCGTGATGGGCATCGTCCCCGGCGCCGCCCAGGCGGCCCTGGTGGCCACGCCCGCCGACCTCGTCATGGCCGTGCCGGACGATCTCGACCTGGCCGTTGCCGGTGCCGTCCCCGAGGTGTTGATCACGGCCCACGACGCCCTGTTCACCCAGGGTGGGCTGGGCCTGGGCGACCGGCTGTTGGTGACCGGTGCCGCCGGCGGCGTCGGCACGGCCGCGGTGCAACTGGCCCACGCAGCCGGTGCCACCGTCGTCGCGTCGGCCCGCGGGACCGAGCGCCACGACGACCTCGCCCGCCTGGGTGCCGACGAGGTCGTGACCCCACAGGACCAGGCCGATGCAGGCCCCTACGACGTGGTGTTGGAACTGGTGGGGGCCCCGAGCCTCGGCGGCCTGACCCGGTCACTGGCGACCGGGGCGCGGATCGTCGTGATCGGGGTCGGTGGGGGCCCGAAGTTGGAACTGGACCTGTTGCACCTGATGGCGGCCCGGGCACTGGTGCGCGGCTCGACCCTGCGCGCCCGCCCGCTGGCCGACCGGATCCACGCGACGCGGCAGGCCGCGACGGTGTTCGCACCATTGTGGTCACGCGGCGCCTGGCAGGTCCCGGTGGCGGACCGCCACGACCTCGCCGACGTCGGCGTTGCCTACGACCGCTTCGCCGCCGGCGGCCACCTCGGCAAGCACCTCCTGGTGCCGTGACCCGCTTCACGAACCGCTGGCGATCCCGTCGCCACGGTGAGTCATTCCGGCCACATCTGGCCGATCCGGCACACCACCGGCATTCTTGGTCCCGGATGCACGTCAGCCGAGCGTGGCCCCCAGCGCCTGCGACCGGCACCACTACGCCGCACCGGGATCAGTCCCGCTGTCGCCTGGCCCGTCGTTGGAGGTTCGCGCGCCACAGCAGGAGGACCCGGCCAACGTGCCCCAGCCTCGGGGCCACGGAACCGATCAGCGCGTCCACCTCTTCGACCCGGGTCCGGAACGCCACCGCGACATAGACCGCGCCGACGACGCCGGTGGCAACCACACCGGCCAGGGCGACCGGCCATCCGGACACCACCCGGCGGACCGCCACGCCGCCGACGACCGCCGCGATCGTGGGCAGCACCAGCCGACCCCGGGCGCGCCCGGCGATCCGCGGGGCCACGCCCACCTGGTCCACGACCGCCCGGCGCAACCGCCGCCACTCGACCCAGGCACCCACGCCGGCCGCGATCGCCAGGCCGACGGCACCCAGTCGCAGCGCCTGGTCGACGCCGTCACCACGCAGGGACTCGTCCACGGGCCTGAAGGCCGGCAGGCTGCCCGGGTCCACCAGCGCCACGGCACCGTCGACGATGCCGAAGCGGTCCAGTTGGAGCATCAGGATGGCGCCGACCACGATCGACACCGACACCCGCACCACCGACACGATCGCGGGCGTCCGGGTGTCGCCGACCCCGTACAGCAACGACTGCAACAGCCGCGACGAGGTCGTGGCCACCAGGCCGAGCGAGAACATCGACAGCACGAGCCAGACCGCCAGTTGCTCGTCCCCCCCGAAGGCACCGGCGCGGAACAGCAACCCCACCAGCAGGTCCCCGACGACGAGGTAGATCGTCGCGGACCCCACGACCCAGAAGGCCACGCGGGACAGGCCGTGGTCGATCCGGCGGTCGATGGTCTCCACGTCGGTGTGGTCCATCGCGGACAGGTCGGGCAGTTCCGCCGCGGCCAGGCTCATCCCGAACAGGCTCACGGGCAGCAGGTAGAGCTGTTGGGAGTAGTACAGCAACGAGATCGCGCCGGTCGCCAGCAGCGAGGCCAGCAGCACGTCCACGAAGGTGGCCAGTTGCACGACCCCGCGGCCGGCGACCACCGGACCCGCAGCCCGGAGCACCCGGCGGACGCCCGGGATGGTCCGGTCGAGGCTGGGGCGCAGGTTCGGCTCGAGCCTCAGCACGGACGGGACCTGCACCAGCACCTGGGCCAGGCCACCCGCGAGCGTGCCGAACGCCAGGGCCACCGCCAGGCGCTGCAGTTGGGACAGGCTCGCACCGTCGACCGACAGCGGCGGATCCAGCACGAGCCAGCCGGCCGCGACCAGCGCCCCGATCTGGACCACGTTCCAGATCACGGGCGCGACATAGGACAGGAAGAATCGGCGGTGGGCATTCAGGACGCCGAGGCACCACGCCGACAGCACCAGCAACCCGATGCCCGGCGTGACGATCCGCATCAGGGTCACGGTCAGCTCGCGCTTGGCGCCGACGAACCCCCAGGCGATCAGCGACGTGAGCTGGTCGGCGAACAGGATCGCCACCAGCGACGTGACCCCGGCGGCGACGGCCAGCAACCCCAGCACGGCCCCCGCAACCCGTCCGGCCTCCTCGTGTCGCCCCTCCGCCAGCAGGCGCGCGTGCACCGGGATGAACGAGGCCGACAGCACGCCCTCGCCGAGCAGGTTCTGCATCACGTTCGGGATGCGGAAGGCCGCGTTGAAGGCGTCGGCGACGGCACTGGTGCCGAAGAACATGCCGAAGACCCGCAGCCGGACAAACCCCATGATGCGCGAAGCCAGGATCCCCGCCGCGACGAGGTTCGACCCGCGGCGCGAGGACTCGGCGGACGGGGGAGAACTGGTCACCTGGGGGTCCTCGAAGCGTTGGGCCGGACAGGGGCGCGCCCGTCCGGGGAGGGTAGGCGCGCGGCCATCCGACGACGCACCACCGCCGTCAGTCGGCCCAGGTCGCCACGCTGTTCGTCAGGTCGAACGCGAGCCGCTCGAAGGTCGCGACCGCCGACCGCGGAACGCCCTGGTGGGCGAGGTCGTCGAGGTCGTCGGCCAACGGCACGTCCAGGGTCAGCGTGGCGAGGTGGCGGTAGAGCAGGGCGTCGTCGCGGCTGGCCGCCAGCGTCTCGGCCAGTCTGGCGGCCCCGCGCAGCGTCACGTCCCAGTCATCCGGGTCGTCCGGGATGTCCTCGAGATGTCCCCAGCGTGTCAGCAGCGTGGCCGCGGTCTTGGCCCCGAAGCCCTTCAGGCCCGGGATCCCGTCGGCCGTGTCGCCCACCAGGGCGAGGTAGTCCGGGACCGACGAAGGCCGGACGCCGAGCCGCTCGATCACCCCGTCCTCGTCGAACTCGCGGTCGCGCATGCGGTCGACCTGCACGATCCGATCTCCGCGCACGACCTGGCCGAGATCCTTGTCGACGGTCATGACCCGCACCTGGTCGACGTCGTCGGCCCATCGGACCGCGGCCGTGCCCAGGGCATCGTCGGCCTCCCACCGGTCCATCGACCAGACGGTGATGCCCAACGCCGCAACCGCTTCCTCGACCAGGTCGAACTGGTCCAGCAGGGCCTGCTCCACGCCGCTGCCGTCCTTGTAGGCCGGGAACGTCTCGTTGCGCCACGACTCGATCGGGTTGTCGAAGGCGACCGCGATGTGGGTGACGGCCTCGTCCGGGTCGTTGAGGAGGGCCAGCATCGAGCGTGACAGTCCCACGGTCGCCTTGACGTCGCGCCCGTCGGCCTCCCGCGAGGGACCGGGGGAGTAGTGGGCACGGAACAGTTCGAAGGTCCCGTCGACGAGGTGCAGGCGCATGGGCGACTCCCGGTTCGAGGACCTCCGACGATAGGGGCCGTGGCGACACACGGGCTGCCATCAATCGGGCGGTCGCGACGTGTGGCGCGTCCGGATCCGAGCCTCGCCCTGCAACCGTCCGCGGCGGCCGCAGCCGTGCTGGGGCTGTCGCGCCCGCTTGTTAGGGTGGTTGCCATGATCGACGACATGTCCCCTCCACGCACGCTCGGGCCGTCTCGATGGATCCTGCCGGCGCCGGAATCGGCCGACGAGCATGGCGTCATCGGCGTCGGCGCGGACCTCGCCCCGGCGACCCTGGTGGAGGCCTATCGCAACGGCATCTTCCCGTGGCCGCACGACGACCTGCCGCTGCCGTGGTTCTCCCCGGACCCACGGGGCGTGCTCGACGTCCACGCCGTCCACGTCTCGCGCTCGTTGCGGTCGCGGCTGCGACGCAGTGGGTGGACGACCACCGTCGACTTCGACTTCGACCGCGTGGTGGGGGCCTGCCGGGACCGCCCGGGGGAGGGAACCTGGATCACGCCCGAGATGGTCGACGCATACCGAAAACTCCACGACCTCGGCTGGGCACACAGTCTGGAGGTGTGGGACGGCGACGACCTTGTCGGCGGCATCTACGGGTTGCTGGTCGGCGGCGTCTTCACCGGCGAGTCGATGTTTCACCGCACCACCGACGCCTCCAAGGTGGCACTGGTGGACCTGCTCAACCGCCTGGCCCTGGCCGGTGGGGTGCTGCTGGACGTGCAGTTGACCACGCCCCACCTGCGCTCGATGGGGGCCCGTGACGTCGCGCGGGACTGGTTCCTCGACCTCCTGCGGACCGTGCGCGACCAGGACGTGCGCCTGCGCCGCGATCGACTGGATGTCGATCGGCTGGCCTGACGCGTGTCCTTCGGACACGTTGGAGTTGCTCGCTGCGCTCGCAACGTCCAGCCTGGTTGCGGCACTCGCTTCGCTCGGGCAGGTTGCCGAACTCGCTTCGCTCGTACTGCGCGCGTCCTTCGGACGTGCTTCTCCTCGCGCACGAGCCGCGGATGTGGCACCATGGGAGCAGCCCGCCGAGTCCGGCACCGGCCACCTCACCTGCCCGACGCGTCGTGACGCCCGTGGGCCCGTCCGGGTCGCGCCGTCCGCGTGAGTGGCACGCGACACAAGGTTGCACCGATGACCGCCACCACCACACCTACCACCGACGACTTCAAGGTCGCCGACATCGACCTCGCCCCGTCTGGGCGGACCGGCATCCTGCTGGCCGAGAAGGAGATGCCCGGGCTCATGGCCCTGCGGGATCGCTTCGCCGACAGCCAGCCACTGGCCGGCGCCCGCATCGCCGGGTGCCTGCACATGACCATCCAGACCGCCGTCCTCATCGAGACCCTGCAGGCGCTGGGCGCCGAGGTGCGCTGGTCGTCGTGCAACATCTTCTCGACCGAGGACCACGCCGCCGCCACGGTCGCCGCCGCCGGCACCCCGGTGTTCGCCTGGAAGGGCGAGACCGAGGAGGAGTACGAGTGGTGCATCCGCCAGAGCCTCGACTTCGGTGACGGCAAGGGCCCCAACCTCCTGCTGGACGACGGCGGTGACCTCACCGCCATGGTCCATGACGAGTACTCGGAACTGATCCCCGACATCCTCGGCGTCTCGGAGGAGACCACGACCGGCATCAAGACCCTGCGCCAGTACCAGAAGGCCGGGACCCTGCGGATGCCCGCCATCAACGTCAACGACTCCGTCACGAAGTCCAAGTTCGACAACCTCTACGGATGCCGCGAGTCACTGATCGACGGGATCAAGCGTGCCACCGACGTCATGATCGCCGGCAAGCGGGCGGTCGTGTGCGGCTACGGCGACGTCGGCAAGGGCTGCGTCCAGGCCCTGGCCGGCATGGGCGCGACGGTCGTGGTGACCGAGATCGACCCGATCAACGCCCTGCAGGCCGCAATGGAGGGCTACCGCGTGGTGCTGCTCGACGACGTCATCGACGACGTCGACATCGTCATCACGGCGACCGGCAACGACGACATCCTGACGCTGGACCACATCCTGCGTCTCAAGGACCACGCCATCATCGGCAACATCGGGCACTTCGACACCGAGATCCAGACCACGGCGCTGCGCGAGTTCGAGTGGACCAGCGTCAAGCCGCAGGTCGACCTCGTCCACCTGCCCAACGGCAACAGCATCATCCTGCTGGCCGAGGGCCGGCTGCTCAACCTCGGCTGCGCCACCGGTCACAGTTCGTTCGTGATGTCCACGTCGTTCACCAACCAGGTGCTGGCCCAGCTCGAGTTGTGGAACAACCACGCCGACTACAAGAACGAGGTCTACGTCCTGCCCAAGCACCTCGACGAGGAGGTGGCGCGCCTGCACCTGGAGAAGGTCGGTGCGAAGCTCACCGTCCTGACCGACAAGCAGGCCGACTACCTCGGGGTCGACGTCGGCGGGCCGTACAAGGACGACTCGTACCGGTACTGAGCCACCGCCGGCCCAGACCGGCACGTGGGCACGCATCGGATGCGCGCCCCGGCCGACCACCCTCTGCACGACCACCCTCCGGGCGACCCCCTCGCGGTCGCCCGAAGCGGTGTCGGGCGACCCCCTCGCCCCGATAACGTCGGACGCTGACCACCACCCCGAGGAGCTCGTGACCACCCCCGAACAGGATGACGACCAGGTCCTCCCGCGACCATGGCCGCACAGCGACCGCTTCGTCCCGCGGACCTTCGTCCAGCCGGCCCTGTCGTTCATGCGCATCGAGGCGGCCAGCGGCATCCTGCTGCTGGCCGCAGCGCTCGTCGCGATCGTGTGGGCCAACTCCCCCTTCGGGGAGTCCTACTTCGCGTTGTTCGAGTCGACGATCGAGATCAGCTTCGGCGGGTTCCAGTTCCACCACCTCAGTGAGCTGACGGTCCAGGAATGGATCAACGATGCCGCGATGGTGATCTTCTTCTTCGTGGTGGGCCTGGAGATCAAGCGGGAGGTGATGGTCGGGGAGTTGCGGGACCCGCGTGCGGCCGCGCTGCCAGCCCTGGCCGCGTTCGGTGGCATGGTCGTGCCGGCCGCGATCTACCTCGCGTTCAACCTCGGCACCGACCTCTCCCACGGCTGGGGGATCCCGATGGCGACCGACATCGCCTTCGCGCTGGGGGTCGTGTCGATGGTCGGGTCGCGCGTGCCCGTCGGCGCCAAGCTGTTCCTGCTCGCCCTGGCGATCGTCGACGACGTCGGCGCGATCCTGGTCATTGCGGTGGTCTACACCACCGAACTGTCGATGGTGTGGTTGCTGGCTGGCGTGCTTGGCCTGGTCGTGATCTGGCTGATGGGCCGGGCCGGGCTCCGCAACCTGCCGGCCTACCTGGTCGTCGCCGGGTTGGTGTGGCTCGCGATCCTGGAGTCCGGTGTCCACGCGACCATCGCTGGCGTGGCGATCGCCCTGCTGACGCCGGTCAGCTCGTACTACGACCCGCGCAAGTTCGCCGATCGCGCCACGACGCTGGTCAACCGGATCGACAACTACCTGCCGGACACCGACGGTCTGCACGAGGTGGACCACAACACGACCGAGCGGGTGTCCAGCCTGCTCTACGACCTGCGCAGCCTGAGCAACGAGACCGTGTCGCCGCTGGACCGGCTCGAACACCGGCTCGCGCCGTGGTCGTCGTACCTGATCGTGCCGTTGTTCGCGCTGGCCAACGCCGGCGTCGCGATCGAGCTGGGATCGCTGGCGGAGCTGGCCCGCGACCCCGTGACGCTGGGGGTCGCGCTGGGGCTGCTGGTCGGGAAGGCGGTCGGGGTGTTCGGCTTCGCATGGCTGGCGGTGAGACTGGGTTGGGGCAAGCTGCCGCGCTTCACCACCTGGACCCACGTGGTCGGGATGTCGTTCCTGGCCGGGATCGGCTTCACCGTGGCGCTGTTCGTGGCATCGTTGGCCTTCGAGGTCCCCGCCGCCGTCGACGCGGCCAAGATCGGCATCTTCGGAGGTTCCCTGGTGGCCGGCGTGGTCGGCTTCGCGATCCTGCGCTGGTTCTCGCCCTCCCGCGACGACCTGGACGCAGACCACGACTACCGCGTCGACAGCGAGCAGCAGGCCGCCACCGCCTGAACCAGGGTCTCCCGGGACGCTGGTTCATGCGCGCTGGGCGACCGACACCGGCCCCCGAGACGGGTCAATGGCCTACTATCACGGTCGTAGTGCATCCGACAGTTCCGCGTCGCCGCACCGCACACCCTCGTGGGATCGTGGATGGTCCGGCCTTGGCGTGACTATGCTCCGACCACGGCGGGGCCCTCGGACGGTGTCCACACACCTGCAGCACCACTCGCCCGACCCGTGCACCACGCCACATCCAGGAGAATCCCATGAAGAAGTCGTATCGCTGGGGGGCCGTCGTGGCCGCCTCGGCCCTCGTGTTCGCGGCCTGCGGGGATGCCCCCGAAGAGACCGCCACGGACGAGCCCACCTCCGAGGTGACCTCCGAGCCCGCCATGTCGGAGTCCATGGCCCCGACCGAGACCGGCTCGATGTCGGAGTCGATGGCCCCGACCGAGACCGGCTCGATGTCGGAGTCGATGGCCCCGACCGAGTCCGGGACCGCGGTCGACGGGTCCGACGTGACGGCCTGCATGCTGACCGACACCGGTGGCGTCGACGACCGCTCGTTCAACCAGACCTCCTACGAGGGCATCACCCAGGCCGAGGAGGACTTCGGCATCTCGTCGCAGCTGCTGGAGTCCAACACCGAGGCCGACTACGAGCCGAACATGAACACGTTCGTCAGCGGCGACTGCACCATCATTGTCCCGGTGGGCTTCGCGCTCGACCCGGTGACGGCCGCCGCCGCCGAGGCGAACCCCGAGCAGCTGTTCGCGATCGTCGACGTCGACTTCTTCGACTTCGAGGCCGGCGAGGACGTCACGTTCGACAACGTCAGTGAGTTGACCTTCCGCACCAGTGAGGCCGCCTTCCTGGCCGGCTACGTCGCGGCGGGCATGACCGAGACCGGCACCGTCGGCACCTACGGCGGCCAGCCGTTCCCGACCGTGACCATCTTCATGGACGGCTTCCTGGCCGGCGTGCGCCACCACAACGCCGAGAACGGGACGTCGGTCGAGGTGCTCGGCTGGGACGGCAACCCCGACAGCGGGACCTTCACCGGCAACTTCGAGTCGCAGGAGGACGGTCGCAACGTCACCGACCAGATGCTGGCCGAGGGGGCCGACATCATCATGCCGGTCGCCGGACCGGTGGGCCTGGGCTCCGCCGCAGCGCTGCGTGAGAGCTCGGCCGACGACTCCCTCATCTGGGTGGACACCGACGGCTTCGAGTCCGCCTCCGAGTACAGCGACCTGATGCTGACCTCGGTCGAGAAGAAGATGGACGTCGCCGTCCACGACGCCATCGCCAGTGTCGTGAACGACTCGTTCGAGGGTGGCCTGTACACCGGCACCCTGGAGAACGAGGGTGTCGGCATCGCGCCCTTCCACGACTTCGAGGACGCCGTGTCGGACGAGTTGAAGGCCGACCTGGAGACGCTCCGCGAAGGCATCATCGCCGGCGACATCTCCGTGGTCTCCGAGGACTACCCCGCCTGACCAACGCCACTCCGACGACGGGCACCCGTGCACAACACGCGGGTGTCCGTCGCCCGTTGTTGGGCGTCTTCGAGCGCTAGGGTGCGCCCAACCGCGCCCACCGTCGGGGACGCGAACGGGAGGGTGCGCACGTGGAGTTGGAGCTTCGGGGCATCACCAAGCGCTTTCCCGGCGTCATCGCCAACGACCACGTCGACCTGACGGTCCGCGACGGCGAGATCCACGGACTGCTGGGGGAGAACGGGGCCGGCAAGTCCACCCTGATGAACATTCTCTACGGCCTGTACCGGGCCGACGAGGGCGAGATCCTCATCGACGGCACGCCCGTGGCCTTCGACGGCCCCGGGGACGCCATCGACGCCGGCATCGGCATGGTCCACCAACACTTCATGCTGGTTCCCGTCTTCACCGTGGCCGAGAACATCACGCTGGGCACCGAGCCGGCCAGCGCGTTCGGGCAACTGGATCGTGACGCCGCCAACGACGCCGTCCGCGAACTCTCCGAGCGCCACGGCCTGCCCGTGGAACCCGATGCCGTCGTCGAGGAACTGCCGATCGGGCTCCAGCAACGCGTGGAGATCCTCAAGGCGCTGTACCGCGAGGCCAAGCTGCTCATCCTGGACGAGCCGACGGCCGTCCTGACGCCGTCCGAGGCCGACGACCTGTTCGAGGCGATGTCTGCGCTCCGCGACGACGGTCGCTCGCTGGTGTTCATCTCCCACAAGCTGCGTGAACATCAGGCCATCGCGGACCGGGTCAGCGTGCTCCGCCGCGGCAAGATCGTCGGCACGGCCGACCCCCGCGAGGCCAGCGAGCAGGAACTGGCCGACCTCATGGTCGGGCGGCCCGTCGACCTGGTCGTGGACAAGGACCCGTCGGAGCCCGGCGAGGTGGTGCTCGAGGCCCGGGGACTCGGGGCGCACGACGAGGACGACACTCCCCTCCTCCGCGACGTCGACCTGCAGGTGCGTCGCGGCGAGATCGTGGCCGTCGCCGGGGTCGAGGGCAACGGCCAGACCGCACTGGTGGAGTGCATCACGGGCCTGCGCACGGCCAACGAGGGCACCGTCACGCTCCTGGGCACCGACCTGCGGGAACGCACTCGCGTCGACCTCCTCCGTGGAGGGATCGGCCACGTCCCCGAGGACCGCAACCGCGACGGCCTGGTCGGGGCGATGTCGATCGCCGAGAACCTCATCCTGGCCCACTGGGACGCCGCGCCGTACGCAGAACGAGGGCTGCTGCAGTTCGCCACGATCCGGCGCCACGCCGACGAGGCCGTCGAGGCCTACGACATCCGGACACCCTCGTCGGCGACCTCGGCCGGATCGCTGTCGGGTGGCAACCAGCAGAAGATGGTGGTTGCCCGCGAGTTCGACAAGGACAACGACCTGCTGGTCGCGGCCCAACCGACCCGGGGCGTCGACGTCGGGTCGATCGAGTACATCCACGGCCGCATCGTCCAGGAGCGCGACGAGGGCACCGCGGTCCTGATCGTGTCGTCGGAACTCGACGAGGTGCTCGCACTGGCAGACCGGGTCGCGGTGATGTTCCACGGCCGCCTCATGGGCCCGTTCACGATGCCCATCGACAAGTCGGCCATCGGCCAGATGATGGCCGGCGCGGATCCCGACGACATCCTGGGCGGGGGATCAGACGATGGCCCGTCGAGCGCGGACCCGCTCGACCCGGCGGCGTCCGCGCCGACCGAGACGACCGACGAGGGGCGCGCATGAGCACCGACGGATCCCCACCACCCGAACCGACCTCCCGAGGATCCCGGGAGGACTCCGACGACGAGGTCCGTCGTCGCGAACAGGAACAGGCCGCCGAGGCCGACCGGGCCGTCCACCGCACGACCGGTGACGAGCCACTGGTGCAGCGCCTGGTCGACGCCCTGACCGGGCCCAACGTGTTGGTGACGGTGCTCGCCTTCGTGCTCGCGCTGGTCATCGGGGCGGTGCTGATCGCGGTGTCCGATTCCGAGGCGCGCGGGGCACTGAGCTACGTCTTTGCACGTCCCGGCGACTTCTTCGGGGCAGCCTGGACCGCGATCAGCGCCTCCTACGGCGCCCTGGTGAAGGGCGCGGTCGGCTCCACCAACGGCATCACCGAGTCCCTGCTGGCCGCCACGCCGCTGATCCTCACCGGCCTGGCCGTGGCGCTGCCGTTCCGGGCCGGGCTGTTCAACATCGGAGGCGAGGGCCAGGTCATCGTCGGGGGGATGGTGGCGGCCTGGGCAGGCTTCGCGATCGACGGCCTGCCGTTGCTGGTGCACCTGCCCCTGGCGTTGCTGCTGGGCGTGGTCGCCGGCGGACTGATGGGCTGGTTGCCCGGCTTCCTGAAGGTCCGGACCGGGGCCCACGAGGTCATCACCACCATCATGCTCAACAACATCGCCGCCATCGGGCTGAGTTATGGCCTGACCAGCGAACTGTTCCTCGGGCCCGACAACATCAACCCACGGGGCCTGTCAGTGGCTGACAGCGCCACGCTGCCCCGACTCTTCGGGACCCGCCTGAACGTGGGCATCATCATCGCGCTGGTGGTCGCGGTGGGGATGTACTACCTGATGGAACGCTCGTCCCGGGGCTTCGAGATCGAGGCCGTCGGCCTGAACCCGCACGCCGCGAGCAGTGCCGGCATGTCGGTGGCGCGGGCCACGATCGCCACGCTGGCCGGGGCCGGCGCCCTGGCCGGGCTGGGCGGTGCGATCCTGGGACTGGGCGTCGCCTCCGGCGGCATCACGACCGGCTTCTCGGCCGGCGTCGGGTTCGACGGCATCACGGTCGCCCTCCTGGGCCGCGCGCGCGGGCCCGGGACGGTGGCTGCCGGCCTGCTCTTCGGCGCCCTGTCGATCGGTGGTCGCGCGATGCAGGCCCGGGCGGGGATCAACCTTGACCTCGTGGGGGTCCTGTCGGCGCTCATCATCCTGTTCGTCGCCGCCCCGGCCCTGGTGCAGGCGTTGTTCCGCCTCAAGCGCCACCGGACCGTCGACGTGCCGGGCATGAGCGCGCAGGGGGCCGCATGAGCCCCCAGCACACGCGCTCGCGCCGGTTTGGGATCCTGGCCCTGGTCCTGGCCGCGGTGGTCATCGGCGTCTTCGCCCTGCCCAACGCGGGCGTGGTCACCGAACTCAGCCTGGAGTCCCGACTGGCCGGCGCCGAGGCCTCCCGCATCGGGTCGGTCGCCGTCCCGCTGCTGGTCACGATGCTCCTGCTCGGACTGGTCGTCGCCGCGCTTGGGGTGGGCCTGGTGTTGGGGCGATGGCCGGACCGCGTCAACCTCTACGGGGGAGCGGCGGCCGGGGTGTTCGTCCTGGCCTTCCTGGTCTGGGCGGCTCGGGGTGACACGCTGTTCGCCGTCGACCTCGCCAGGCTGTCCCTGCGTGCGGCGGTGCCGCTCACGCTGGGCGCGCTGGCCGGGGTGCTGTGTGAGCGCGCAGCGGTGATCAACATCGCCATCGAGGGCCAACTGCTGATGGGCGCCTTCACCGCGGTCGTCGTCGCCTCGTTCACCAGCAGTCCCATGGCCGGGGCAGGTGCCGGCATCCTGGGCGGCGTGCTGATCGCGCTGTTGCTCGGGCTGTTGAGCGTGCGCTACTCGACCGACCAGATCGTGGCCGGCGTGGTGCTGATCGTGCTCGCCACCGGATTGACGTCGTTCCTGGCATCGCAGTGGCTGGCGTCCAGCCCGGACATGAACAGCCCTGCTACGTTCTCGGCCGTGGAGATCCCGGCCCTGTCGTCGGTCCCGATCCTGGGGCCGATCCTGTTCGACCAGTCGATCCTGGTGTACGTCACCCTGGTGGCCGTGGTCGTCCTGCAGTGGGCGATCTTCTCCACCCGCTGGGGCCTGCGGCTGCGCGCGGTCGGCGAGCACCCCAAGGCCGCCGACACCGTGGGTATCAACGTGCCCCGGACGCGCTGGCTGGCGGTCCTGGCCGGTGGCGTGCTGGCCGGGCTCGGTGGGGCGTTCCTGTCCATCGACGCGGCGTCATCGTTCACCGAGGAGATGTCGGCCGGCAAGGGCTTCATCGCCCTGGCGGCCATGCTGGCCGGGCGCTACAACCCGCGCGGAGCCTTCGGCGCCGCGCTGTTGTTCGGCCTCGCCGAGGCGTCGGCGCGAGCCCTGCAGGGATTCGACGTCGGTGTCCCGTCCCAGCTGCTGCTGGCGATCCCCTACGTGGTGACGATCGTGGTCGTGTCGGGCCTGATCGGGCGGCTTCGCATCCCGGGGGCTTCGGGCACGCACTACGCCACCGAGTAGCCGCCTGCCCTCCTCCGTCGGGCAGGTATGCAGAACTCGCTTCGCTCCTTCTGCGCAGCGCCAGGAGGATGAGCCAACTGGCGGCCGTGCCGCCGCACGCCGTACCGTCCTCCGTTCCGCGTTCCTGCCACCGCCGAGGCCCGACCATGTCCGCCACGCTCGACCTGCCCGACCTGCCGATCCCCGCCACCCTGTTGCCTGCCGACGGTCGCTTCGGATCCGGCCCGACCAAGGTCCGCGTCGAGGCGCTGCAGGCGCTCGCGGCGACCGGGCAGGATTTGCTGGGCACCTCGCACCGCAAGCCGGTCGTCCGCGGCCAGGTCGCCCGCCTGCGGGCCGCGATCGCGGAGCTGTTCGACTTGCCCGACGGCTACGAGGTCCTGCTCGCGATGGGCGGCGCGACGGCCTTCTGGGACGCGGCCGCCTTCGGGGTCGTGCGCCAGCGCGCGCGCCACTACGTCTTCGGTGAGTTCTCGGGCAAGTTCTCCGCCGTCACCACCGGGGCACCCTTCCTCGACGACCCGGACCTCGTCGAATCGCCGGTCGGCACGGTCCCCGCCGTCACGGCGGCCCCGGACGACGTCGACGTGCAGGCGCTGACCCACAACGAGACCTCGACTGGTGCCATGATGGACCCGGTCCGCAGCGACGACCACAGCCTGGTGCTGGTCGACGCCACCTCGGGCGCGGGGGGGCTGCCCGTCGACCTGTCGCAGGTCGACGCCTACTACTTCTCCCTGCAGAAGGGGTTCGCCTCCGAGGGTGGGCTGACCGTCATCATCGCCTCGCCGGGGCTGCTGGCCCGGATCGAGGAGGTGGCGGCGTCCGAGCGCTGGGTCCCCCCGTTCCTGTCGTTGTCGACGGCCGTGGCCAACTCGCGCAAGGAACAGACCTACAACACCCCGGCGATCGCCACCGTGTTCCTGGCGGCCGAGCAGGCCGAGTGGATGCTGGCACGGGGCGGCCTGGACGCGATCGTCGCCGACCAGCGAGACAAGGCCGACCTGGTCTATGGCTGGGCGGCCGAGCGCGACTGGGCAACCCCGTTCGTGGCCGACGAGGCGGACCGCTCACTGGTGGTGGCCACGATCGACCTGGACGAGGCGGTGGACGCGGACGTCGTCAACGGGATCCTGCGCGACAACGGCATCCTGGACACCGACGGCTATCGCAAGCTGGGTCGCAACCAGCTGCGCCTGGGCATGTTCCCGGCGATCCCCGCCCGCGACCTGCAGGCCTACACCGCCTGCGTCGACTGGATCGTCGACAAGCTCTGACCCCATCCACATCGAGTGTGCGGATCACCGCGAGATACCGGGGCGATGCGCACACTGGACGCGATGGTCCTCGACGAGCCGGTCGGCGTGGACCTGCGGCGCGGCTCAGCGCACCCGCAGGCAGCCTTCGAGCTCGCTCCCGGCGTCGTGGCCGTAGGCGGTCGTGAAGCGGTCGAGGAAGCTCGTTCGCTCGAGCCCGTACTCCTGGGTGCCGACGTGTTCCAGCACGTAGGTGGCAGTCAACGAGCCCACCTGGGCGCAGCGTTGCACCTCCAGGCCCCACGACAGCGCGGCAAGGAAGCCGGCGCGGAAGCCGTCACCGACACCTGTGGGGTCGGTGCGACGGCGTTCCTGGACCGTGGGGACGGCCAGCTGGTCCTCGCCCTGGCGGTCGATCAGGCACCCGTCGGGCCCAACGGTGGTGATCCGCATCCCGACGCGGGACAACACCTCGGCGTCGTCCCAGCCGGTCTTGCGCTCCAGCAACGACTTCTCGTAGTCGTTGGTGACCAGGATCGAGGCGCCGTCGACGAGCGTGCGGACGTCGCTGCCGGGCATGCGCGCGATCTGCTGGCCGGGGTCGGCGACGAAGTCGATGCCGGCATCGCGGCACTCGCGCGTGTGGCGCAGCATCCCGGTCGGGTCGTTGGGCGCCACCACGACCAGGTCGAGCCCCCCGAGCCGTTCCGCGATGGGGGCCAGTTCGATGAAGCGGGCTTCTTCCATCGCCCCGGTGTAGAACGATGCGATCTGGTTCTGGTCGTCGTCGGTGGTGCACAGGAACCGCGCGGTGTGGCGCAGGTCGGACACGTGCACCGAGCGGGTGTCGACACCGTGCCGGTCCAGCCACGACCGGTAGTCGGCGTCGAAGTCCTCGCCCACTGCACCGACCAGGACCGGCCGGACCGCGAACTGTGCCAGCCCGAAGGCGATGTTGGCCCCGGTGCCGCCGCGGCGGACCTCCAGCTCGTCCACCAGGAACGACAG
>JBBSMS010000008.1:0-43030 GCA_038233055.1 Nitriliruptorales bacterium | reverse complement strand
CCGCCCCGGGGGTGGGGGGGGGGCGCCGTGGGGTGCGCGGCGGGGAGGGCGCCCGGCGGGCCACCGCCCGGCAGGGGGCCGGGGCGGCTTGGCGCGCGCCCCCCCGCTTCTCGGACGACCTGGTCGACGGCTTCTTCCGGCCGTTCGTGGCCGGGACCTTCTTCGACCCCGACCTCGCGACCTCGAGCCGGTTCGTGGAACTGGTCTTCCGGTCGTTCTTCCGCGGTCGGGTCACCGTGCCGGCCAGGGGCATGCAGCGGCTCCCGGAGCAGGTGGCCGCCGCGCTTCCCGGTGACGCAATCCACTTCGGCTCGCCGGTGGTCGCGATCGACGGCGGCGCTGCGCGGACCACGGACCAGGAGTTCAACGGCGACCACGTCGTCGTGGCGACGGAGGCCCCGGCGGCCGCCGAGTTGCTGGGCGACCGGGTCGTGGTCAACACCGCCGACCGTGGTGGCGTGACGCTGTACTACGCGACCGACGCCTCGCCGGTGGGCCGGCCCGACCTCGTGCTGGACGGCGACGGCGGGCCCGTCACGACCGTGGCGGTGATGAGTGACGTGGCCCCCGGCTACGCCCCGGACGGTCGCCACCTGGTGTCGGTCTCGGTGACCGGCATCCCGGCCGGCGATGACGACGGCGTCGACCGCCTGGTCCGGGCCCAGTTGCGGGGCTGGTGGGGTGGCGTCGTCGGCGACTGGGAACGGATACGGCTGGACCGCATCCCGCACGCCCAGCCGCGCATGGACCCGCGCGACCTCCCGACCTTGCGCCGTCCCGTCCGGGTGGACGAGTACACGTGGGTCTGCGGCGACCACCGCGACACCGCATCGTTGCAGGGTGCGCTGGTCTCCGGTCGCCGGACCGCCGAGGCCATCCTGGCCGCGGACGCCGGGGGTCGCGAGAACAGCGGGCCCTGACCGTGACGCCGCCGGCCGCCTCGTTCTGCCGCGTGCTGACGGCGATGACGTCGCACGAGCCGCGGACCATGTCCCGACGAACCCGGCGCCGTTCGGGGATGCCGTGGTGGCCGGGTGCGGTGTGCTGGGCGCGTCCGCCCTGGTCGTCGCCGGCAACGACGATCGGATCGGCCTCGGCCTGGCCGGGCTCGTCCTGCTCGCGGTGCTGACGGTGGTCGCGGCCCACACCGCAGTCGTCGACGGGCGTGCATCGGGCCCCTGCCGCACGGCCGGGGTGGTGGTGGCGGCCGCCGCGGCCGGTCTGTTCCTGGCACCGTCGGCCGGGGGGACGCGATGGCCGTTCCGGCGATCGCACTGCTCGCGGGACTGGGGCGGACCGGGTCGTGGCCGCCCCGGGCCGTCGGGCTCGCCTCGCTGGTCGTCGTCGTCGTGGCCGCCCTGGCCCGAGCCTGACGCACCCCGCGACCGAGTGTCGCCGTTGGAGCGACGGCCCGGGTGACGCCTCACCGACGGTCTCCTACGACGACTCGCGCACGACCAGGTCGGTCGGGAGCACCATCGAGCTGGGCGCGGGCGCGTCCTGCTCGATCGACCCCACGACCTGTTCGAGCGTGGGCTTGTCGGACATCGCCATCCCCTCGGCCTCCCGATCGTTGCCCCACGGAACCGGTGCCGCCCTGCCGACCCCGGGACACCGTGGAGGGTCGTCCCTCAGGTGGCCGCGGGGTCCGAGGCCGGATCGGCCAGCAGCTGCCGGTACCAGTGCGCGCTGGCCTTGGGCGTGCGCACCTGGTCGGGACCCACGTGGACGATCCCGAACCGACAGCGGTAGCCCTCGGCCCACTCGAAGTTGTCCAGCAGCGACCACACGAAGTAGCCGCGCAGGTCCACGCCCGATGCGACCAGGTCGGCGACCGCCCGCAGGTGCCCGTCGAGGTACCGGATGCGGTCGTGGTCCTCGACGACGCGGTCCAACACACCGTCCGCCGCCGCATCGGGCCCGCCCGCCCGGTCGTCGGACGGCCGCTCGGCCCCGATGGTCCGCTCGCCCCGGACGCTCGCATCGCCCCGGACGCTCGCATCGCCCCGGACGTTCGCGTCACTCCGGACGCTCGCGTCGTCGCGGTCGCGGTCGTCGCCTCCGGGGCGGTCGGTGCCGCCGGGGAGCCCGTCACCGTCGGCCGGCAGTCCGGGTGGCGGCCCACCGGGGCCCAGCGTCGCGTCGTCGGGGAAGGCCCCGCCGTTCTCGGTGATCCACAACGGGATCGGCCGATACTCGCGGACCACCCGTTCCACGATCTCGGTCAGCCCGGTGGGGTCGATCGGCCAGTCCATGAACGTGGTGTCGCCGGTGGGATCCACTCCGATGACCTCGTCCGCGCCGGGTTCGGGTGCGCGCCCGTCACCCGCCTGCACCTGCATCGGGTTGTAGTAGTTGATGCCGAGCCAGTCGATCGGCGCCGCGATCGCGTCCAGGTCGCCGTCCCGGATGACCGACAGGTCCGCGATCGACGCCCAGTCGGCCAGCACGTCCGCGGGGTAGGAACCACGGAACAACGGGTCGAGCCAACACCGGTTGCGGCCACCGTCGACCACCCGGACGGCCTCGCGGTCGGCATCGCGGTCCCCGGGCGTGCGGATCGGCGCGATGTTCAGCACGATCCCCAGTTGGGCGTCGTCCGGTCGCGCGTGCCCGGCCACCTCGCGCAGCGCCGGGACGGCGCGACCGTGCGACAGCAGGAGGTGGTGGCAGGCGGCGACGGCCTCGGCGTCGTCGCGGTGGCCGGGGGCGTGGACACCCGCGCGATGACCGAGGAACGCCGCGCACCAGGGTTCGTTGTGGGTGGCCCACATCCCGACCGTGCCCAGTGCCCGGGCCATGGTGGCGGCGTAGTGGACGAACGCGTCGACGGTGGCCCGGTCGGCCCACCCACCACGGTCCTGGAGCCACTGCGGGAGGTCCCAGTGGTACAGCGTCGCGACCGGTTCGATGCCTCGCTCGTGGAGGCCGTCGACCAGGCGGCGGTAGAAGTCCAGCCCGGCCGGGTTCACCGCGCCGTCGGCCGCCGGGATGACCCGCGACCACGAGATCGAGAACCGGTACGCGTCGACGCCCAGCCAGTCCAACAGGTCGAGGTCCACCTCCCAGCGGTGGTAGTGGTCGACCGCGACGTCCCCGGTGTCCCCGTTGACGACGTTGCCGGGCGTGGAGGTGAAGGTGTCCCAGATGGACGGGCTGCGACCGTCGACGTCGTGCGCGCCCTCGATCTGGTAGCTCGACGTGGCCGCTCCCCACCGGAAGGTCGCCGGGAGGGTCAGGTCGGTCGGGGGCAGGTGTGGCCGGACCGCGTCGATGGTTGACGGTCGTGGGACCGCCGAGGTCGACGTGGTCGAGGCGATCGAGTGGGTCATGGCAGGGCTCCCGGAGGGTGGCGTGGCGGAAAGCGATGCGGCCGGGACAAGCCCGGTGGCGTCGGCGGGCAGTGTGGCGGTGTCGGCGCCGCCCGCCGAAGGGCAGCCGCGGAGGTCAGTCCACCGGCTCGACCCGGACCGGGGTGCCGTTGAAGGCGGCGTTGCCGGTCAGCGCATCGACCAGTCGGTCGTCGGTGAGGTCGTTGATGCTGACACCGGCGTGGCGGGCCGCCACCGCCAGTTCCACGCCGGCACGGTCGTGGCCGTACCCGTGCGGGATGCTGGCCACCCCGACCATGACCTCGTCGCTGACCTCGACGGGCAGCACGACCTCCCCGACGCGCGAGCGCACCCGGACGTCGTCGCCCTGGACCAGGCCCCGGCTCGCGGCGTCGTCGGGGTGCACCAGCACGGTGCACCGGGGCTTCCCGCGGACCAGCCGCTCGGCGTTGTGCAGCCACGAGTTGTTGTCGCGCAGGTGTCGCCGCCCGATCAACGACAGCGATCCGGATCCGTCGACGGCGTCCCCCTGGCCCACCCCGTCGTCGAACCATGCTGCCACGCGTGCCAGGTCGTCGACCAGCACGTCCGGGGCGAGGTGGATCCGGCGGTCGTCGGTGAACAACCGTTCGGGCAACCGGGGTTCGAGCGGTCCCAGGTCCACGCGCCGGGGCGGCCCGCAGGTCGTCGAGCGTGAGGTCGTGCGGCCCGTCCCGCAGTCCCGCATCGACCAATGCCGACGGCGCGGCCACGTGCAACGGGTTCGACTCGTCCCACGGGTGTTCGTCGCTGGCCAGTCGCCGGGCCAGGCCGCGGATGATGTCGGCCTCGCTGCGGCGGTCGTCGCCGACCTCGAAGCAGGGATAGGACCAGGTCGCGACGTTGCGCACGGCCAGCAAGTTGAAGGTGAGGTCGTAGTGCTCGACCTCCAGCCCGGTGGTCGGGGGCAGGATGACGTCGGCGTGGCGGGTGGTCTCGTTGACGTGGATGTCGATCGCGACACAGGCGTCCAGTCCGGCGAAGCCCTCGTCGAGCTGGCGACCGTTGGGCGTCGACAGGACCGGGTTCCCGGCCATCGTGACCATGCCCCGGATCTGGCCCTCGCCGGGCGTCAGCATCTCCTCGCCCAGCACCGCGACCGGCAACTCGCCACCGAACTCCGGCAGTCCGCGCACGCGCGAGTGCCACCGCGCCGGTCCACCGGTCCTCCACGGCAGCACGGCGTCGACCGCCGGTGTGGTGAACATCGCCCCGCCGGCGCGATCGAGGTTGCCGGTCAACACGTTCAGCACCAGCAGGAGCCAGGTCGACACGGCGCCGAACGCCTGGGTGGAGGTCCCGATGCGGCCGTAGGCGACCGCCGAGTCGGCCGCGGCGAAGGCCCGAGTCACGCGTCGGACCTCATCGACCTCCCACCCGATCCGGTCCGCGACCCGTTCCGGGGACCAGTCGGCGACCAGGTCCGCGATCGTGTCGAGGCCATCGGTGAACGTCGCCAGGCGGCCAAGGTCGACCAGGTCCTCGTCCACCAGCACGTGCACCATCGCCAGCAGCAGCAGGACGTCGTGCGCCGGCCGGATCGGGTGGTGTTCGTCGGCCCACTCGGCCGTTGCGGTGCGCCGCGGGTCGACCACCACCACCCGGCCGCCTCGGGCACGCAGTTCGCGCAGGCGGTCCTTGATGCCGCCGGCCGACATCAGGCTGCCGTTGGACTGCAGCGGGTTGGCCCCCAGGACAAGGAAGTGGTCCGTGCGTTCCACGTCCGGGACCGGGAACAGCAACTGGTGCCCGAGCACGTGGTACTGCACGAACTGGTGGGGCAACTGGTCGACCGACGTGGCCGAGAACCGGTTCGGGGTCCGCAGCGCCCGGATCAGCAACGACCCGAACAATTGGGGGCCGAGGTTGTGGGCGTTGGGGTTGCCGAGGTAGATGCCGACACTGGCCGTGCCGTGCTCGGACTGGACCGCCCGGATGCGCTCGGCCGCGAGGTCCAGCGCCTCCTCCCACACGATCTCCTCCCATCCGTCCTCGGTGCGACGGACCGGATGGCGCAACCGGTCGGGGTCGGTGTGGATGTCCTGGAGCGCGACCGCCTTGGGGCACACGTGGCCACGGCTGAAGGGGTCGTCGTGGTCGCCACGGATGGAGGTGACCTGTTCATCGTCGTCCACGGTCACGACGATGCCGCACATGGCCTCGCAGAGACTGCAGGTGCGCTGGTGGGTGCGAGGCACGACGAACTCCGTTCGATCGGCGATCGTGGGCTCGCGAGGCGACCCCCGGGCCGTGCCCGACGGACCCTACTGGCGTTGCCGACCTCGGTGGAGACCGACGTGGTCGCGCCCCTCGATCAGGCGCGCGGGATCTCCTCGCGGGCCGCCATGGCGGTCGAGCAGTGACGCGGGGCCTTTCCGGTGCCGCGGGTCACCAGCACCAGTTCGGTGCCGCAGTCCTCGCACCAGTAGACGATGCGCTCGGAAGCACGCACCGGGACGGGTTGGGGCTGTTCGAGCGCGCGCTGGGCCTTCTCGTCGCCGGTCATGGCCCGCAGCGAGCCGATCGACCAGCGGATGAAGGCATACCCCAGCAGGGGCGCGAACACGAAGTTCCAGCCGAACTGGGTCCCCACCAGCACGGCGAGGACAACCACGACGATCCCGATGGCCAACCGCACGAGCCACCTCCTGGTCCGCCGAGGACCGGACACCGCCCCGGTGGGCGGCACGGTACCGTCAGGGCCCCACGGGGCCGCCCACGACGCATTGGCCGATGCCCCGCCCGGGCCCGTAGCTCAGTTGGCAGAGCGCCGCCTTTGCAAGGCGGATGTCGTCGGTTCGACTCCGATCGGGTCCACCGGAGCGCGTTCCACAGGTGACCGCTTCGACGGGTGCCGAGTCGTCGGAGACCGGGCCGCGCCAGCCGAGCGGTGCGGTGGTCAGGACAGCCAGGACGCCACGCGGACGATGGCCCAGATCAGGACGGCCCACAGGCCCAGCGACACGGTGACAACCCCAGCCAGCCACGCCCAACCCGGCGTCTCGCGTGTGACGATGACCTCGTCACACTGCTTTTCGGCGTTCCAGCGCAGGTCGGCCCGGCGTTCACGGAGCCCGAGTGGCGTCGTGCCGGACGGTGGGTGAGGCATGGATCGAATCCTCGTCGAACGATCCCCCCCGGGCGCGCTGACGGACGCACGGTTCCCACCGTCGAACAAAACACCCGCATCCCCATGCGACAGTGGAACCATGTGACAACGTACTGCCCAGACCGGTCATCTGCTGCCGCGGTACTGCCCAGACCGGTCATCTGCTGCCGCGGCAAACGCCCGTCCGTCCCGGTCCTTCTGCCCCGCAACGACCGATTTCGGTGCCTTCTGCATCCTCCCGACCATGCATGGGACAGCCGGATCCGTCACCAGGGGCGCTCGACCTGCTCCTCGGTGAGGTGCCCCGGCGGCAGCACGCCGGCCTCGCCGCCGGCCAGGTCCGCCAAGCGGTCGATCAGCAGCCGCAGCCGGCCGAAACTACGCCGATCGAAGTGCAGCCGCAAGCGGTCCATCTCGACGTGGTCGCCGTCACGGACCTCCACGTCGGTGGGGTCGATCCGCTCGATGCGCCCGCTCACCACGATGTCGGCGAACTCGTCGTTCAAGGTCGCCAACTCGTCGCCGTCGGGAGCGCGGAGGATCCGCATGACCAGGTCGCCGTCCACGAACCGTTGCGAGTGGTAGTTGGAGTAGAACCGGGTGATTGCCTCGACCGCGGACTCGACGTCGGTGCAGTGGGTCACCAGTTCGACGTCCTCGGGCGAAATCAGGCCCTTGTCGGCCAGCACACCGGCAACCAAGTCGAACACGTGGGGCCAGTAGTCGGTCCCGGGGGCCTCGACGAGCACGATCGGGTGGAGGTCGGACTTGCCGGTCTGGATCAGGGTGATCAGTTCGAAGAACTCGTCGAGTGTCCCGAAGCCGCCCGGGAAGATGGCGAATGCCTGGGACTCCTTCACGAACGCCAGTTTCCGGGTGAAGAAGTACTTGAAGTTGACCATCCGGTTCGGTGCGACGTACGGGTTGTCGAGCGTTTCGAAGGGCAGACGGATGGACACGCCGTAGCCGTGGTCGATGCCCGCGCCGCGGTTGCCGGCCTCCATGATCCCCGGACCGGCGCCGGTCACCGAGCCCCACCCCTGTTGCGCCATCGCGGCCGCGAACCCCATCGCCAGTTGGTAGTTCGGGTCGTCCTCTCGCAACCGGGCCGAGCCGAAGATCGTGACCTTGGGCTCGTCGCCGCGCGAGAACACCAGGTCGGCGTAGCGCATCTCCTTCAACGCCGTGTTGATCAACTTGAGGTCGCCGCGGTGGGGGTCGTCGCGGTGCAATTTCAGCGCAGTGGTGATCAGTTCCGCCACCAGGTCCGCCCCGTCGTTGTCGGACGCGTCCGCCACGAGGTCGACGATGCGCTGGTCGAGGTCGTCGTTGCCGAGTGAGTAGGCCATGGGGTCAGGAGGCCGACGTCGGGCGCGTCGGGTCGATGGCGCGGCACGGGCCGTCGCCCTCTGGGAGGCGGTTCGAAGGCACTGCGAATCCATGGTCGAGGGTCGGTGACGCGGACTGGCGGGTGGACCACCCGGAGATCGAGCGCCGACACCGGCCGCCCCAGAGGCTACCGACTGGTCCGCCGGTGCCTCCGTCGGACCGCGGGCGGGCGTGGGCGCGCTCGGTGATGCGGACCACGAGCCCGGCGCCGCGGCCGCCCGAGCCGGTCGGGGCGGGCTCGACCGTGTCCGGACGCCGGTCGCCGGGACGGCCGCGGCCACTAGGGTGGATCGCGACCCTCTCCTGCCCACGAAGGCCGATCCGCATGGCTCGCAGCGTCGCCACCCGCATCCTTCAAGACCACCTCGTCGAGGGGGAGTTGATCCCTGGCACACCCATCGCGCTGAAGATCGACCAGACCCTGACCCAGGACGCCACCGGCACCCTGGTGATGCTGGAACTGGAGGCGATGGGCCTGGACCGGATCAAGACCGAGGTGTCCACGCAGTACGTGGACCACAACCTCATCCAGGAGGACCACAAGAACCCCGACGACCACAAGTTCCTGCAGTCGGCGTCAGCGCGTTTCGGGCTGCACTACTCGCGCCCCGGCAACGGCGTGTCCCACCCGGTTCACCAACAGCGCTTCGGGCGGCCCGGTGCGACCCTTGCCGGGTCCGACAGCCACTCCCCCGCGGCCGGCGCGATCGGGATGGTCGCGATCGGCTCCGGTGGGCTGGACGTCGCGATGGCGATGGCCGGCGAACCGCTGCGCATCAAGGCCCCCGAGATCTGGGGCATCGAACTGACCGGTGAGCTCCCGGACTGGGTGTCGGCCAAGGACGTCATCCTCGAGATGCTGCGCCGCCACGGGGTCGACGGCGGCGTCGGTCGCATCATCGAGTACCACGGTCCGGGGCTGGACGGCCTGTCGGCGATGGACCGCCACGTCATCGCCAACATGGGCGCCGAACTGGGTGCCACCACGACCGTGTTCCCCGCCGACGAGACCGTACGGGCGTACCTGGCCGCCTACGGCCGCGAGGACGCCTTCACCGAGATCGTGGAGGATGACCCCGAGTTCGACGTCGAGGACTCGATCGACCTGTCGACGCTGATCCCGCTGATCGCCAAGCCGACCTCGCCCGGCAACGTCGTGCCGGTCGAGGAGGTGGCCGGACAGCCCATCAGCCAGTCATACGTCGGTTCGTCGGCCAACCCCGGGTACCGCGACATCGCGATCGTGGCCCAGGTCCTCAAGGCCGCCGACGCCATGGCCCACCCGGACGTGTCGTTGGACATCAACCCGTCGTCGCGCTCGATCCTGGCCGACCTGATCCGCGACGGGCACCTGTACGAACTGGTCCGTCGTGGCGCCCGCATCCACCAGGCCGGGTGCAATGGCTGCATCGGGATGGGCCAGGCCCCGGCCACCGACACGATCTCGTTGCGGACCACGCCGCGCAACTTCCCCAACCGGTCGGGCACCAAGGAGGACCGCGTCCACCTGTGTTCGCCCGAGACGGCGGTCGCGTCGGCCATCACCGGCGTGATCACCGACCCGCGCACGCTGGTCGAGTCACACGGCATCTCCTACCCGTCGGTCGCCGAGGTCCCCGAGCCCACCGTCGACGACGACCTGCTGCAGGCCCCGCCGTCACCCGAGGAGTCGGCCGCGACCGAGATCGTCAAGGGTCCCAACATCGACTCGCTGCCGGACCTGGAGGCCCTGCCGGACGAACTGACCGTCCCGATCCTGCTGAAGGTCGGCGACGACGTCTCCACCGACGAGATCCTGCGCGCCGGCACCGAGGTCCTGCCCTACCGCTCCAACATCCCCAAGATCGCCGAGTTCACCTTCGACGTGCTGGACGAGACCTACCCGTCCCGCGCCAAGGAGCAACGCGACGGCCCGGACGACGGCCACGACAGCGGCCACGCGATCGTCGGTGGCACCAACTACGGCCAGGGGTCGTCGCGTGAACACGCCGCGATCGCCCCGCGCTACCTCGGCCTGCGGGTCGTGGTGGTCCGGGACTACGCCCGCATCCACTGGCAGAACCTGGCCAACTTCGGGGTGCTCGCGCTGGAGTTCGACGGCGGGTCGGACCTGGACGGACTGGAGCAGGGCGACGTCCTGCACCTGTCGGGCCTGCACGACCTGGTCGACTCCGGCGACGAGATCGAGATCGCGGTGACCGCCGCCGACGGCAGCGACAAGGACACCATCACCGCCCGACACACCCTGTCGGACCGCCAACGCGCCTACGTCCGTGCCGGCGGCACCACGAACTGGATGCGCGAGCGCATCTGACGCGGAGCAGCGGCGCGCCCGCCACTCGGGCACGGCGACAGGACGGATCGCGCGGATGCGACGACGTGCCACGCACGGGCTGGCCGTCGTGCTGGCCGTGCCGGTGCTCGCCGTCGGCAACTGTGGTGGCGAACCGCCCGCGACGGCCGGGCGCGTGCGGTCGGTGACACCCGACGAGGTCTGCGTGGTGGCCGACGACGTCGACCTGTGCTTTGACCCGGCCGGCGTCCCCGGGGCAAATGAGGTGGTGGTCGACCAGTGCGTGACGGTCCGGCGCGCGTCGAGAGTGGGCGGCCCTGGCCGTCGCCGATCGGCCCTGCTGAGCGGGACCGGCGCCGGTCGCGTCCCTCGCGTCCCTCGCGGGCCGATCGGCGACCGATCGCGAGCGTCGGGACGATGCCATCGACGTCCTGTCCCGATCCAGCCGCCCGGGCCAGCCCTGCCTGCACGGCTTCGACGCCGACTGCAACCCGGTGGACATCGTGGCCGGGCGGGACACGACGATGCTCGACCTCGCGGCGGCCGTGCATGGCATGCCCGACGCCAGCCTGTTGGTGGTCGACGACCTCAAGCGGCTGCTGTTCAACGAGCGTGACCGGCGCGCGGGCGCAGACATCGACCACGTGGACAGCCTCGTGATGCGCGACCTCACGCGGTTGGCCGCGGACCACGACCTGCACGTGCTGGCCACCGCACGCCTCTACCGACTGGTGCACCGGTCGGGCGAACCAACGACGAGCGACTTCGGACCGTGGGACGACCTCCACAACCTGGCCGACAACGTGCTGGGCGTGTGGCGCGACGACCTCCGAAACCTCGACTCCCCCGACCGCGGGATCATGCAGGTGACGCTGCTGCGCGGGCCCGCGGCCGGGCACTGGACAGGCGAGGTCGCCCACCTGCTGGACAAGCGCCTGGTCGCCAACCTCGCCCGCACCTGAACCCTGGACCACCGACACCGGTCGCCGTCGCCACGCTCGGCACGTTCCCCGACGACGAGGCGCGACGACGGGTGGCAGCGGCCCGGGCCGACCTCTGAGCCCGTCACGGGGCCGGGCATCGTCCGGCGGTCGGGCGTCGCCCGACCTGGCCTGGTCCGGCCGCGCCCCCTCCGGGTCGCGCCGACGACGGATCAAGTGGCGTCAGGCCGGACGTCGCACCCGGGCGATCGCGGTGGCCCCGCCCCGCAGGCTGCCGAGGTAGAGCCAGTCGCCGTGCGCGCGCACGCCGGTGACGAACGAGTAGGCCTTGCCGGACCCCTGCAGGTTGTGGACCACGGAGCCGTCGTCCCGCAGGCCCACGACCATCGCCGAGCGCGACGCCGCGGGTCGCAGCGCCGCGGGCAGGGCGGCCACGACTCGGCGCAACACCGGTGCCCGTGGATGCAACAGGTCGATCGTCCGGAGGCGCGCCGCCGGGATCGCCATCCAGATGATGCCGTCGTCCGCCGTGGACAGGTTGTCGGGGAACCCGGGCAGTGACTCGTGCAGCGTCGTGGCCTGTCCGCCACGCTCGCCCCCGACCTCCACCCGGTGCAGGGCGTAGTCCCCGGTGGCGGCCACCAGCACGGCGTCGCCGTCGGGCGACAGCGCCACCCCGCTGGCGAACGTCAGCCCGACCAGCACCTCGTCGAGGGTCCCGTCGGGATCGCGTCGCAACAACCGCCCGGTCCGGGAGTGGGCGAGCAGGTCGTCGGTGTGGGTGGCGAGGTCGTGGCGCTGGGTCGAGTCCGTGAACCAGATCGTGCCGTCGGGTTCGACCGCCGCGTTGTTGGCGAGGTGGACCGGCGGCCCCCCGCCTCGGACCGCGACAACCTCGGCCGCGCCCCCGTCCCGCGGGACCCGCAACAGCCCGCGCTCGGCGTCGCAGACCAGCACGTCGCCGTCCGGCAGCCACTCCAGGCCGAGGGGACGTCCGCCGGTGTCGGCCAGGTCGATGCTGGCCCCCGACTCGGGGTCGACCCGGACGATCCGCCCGTCCGCCAGTCCCGTCAGGACGTGGCCGCGGTCGTCCACCAGCACGTCCTCCGGCCCGCGTCCGGGTACCGGCACCAGTTCGACGTCGTCCAGGGATCCCGACGGTCCCCACGCCCCGGTCCGGGGCGTGGACGGGGGCGGGTGCCAGACCTGCGGATCGATTCGCACTGCGGGGTCCCGTCCGTCGAACCGTGTCCTCGGCCCGGCCGACGCTACACCGGACCAGGACACCCGCACAGGACCACCCGACCCTCCTCGTCCGGCCGGTCGTCCCGGGCGGCCGCGCGGCGCCGCGCCGGGGGCCGCACCGCCTCAGTCGCCGTCGGGGACGGTCGCGTGCGGTTCGATGACGGCGAGCCCGGCCGAGCGAGTCCCGGCCGCACCGACCATGGCCCGCGCCCCGCCGGCCAGGTCCAGGCGGCGCCCCGCGAGCCGTTGGGGCACGACGGTCCCGTCGGCAACGGCCTCCAGCACGGCGGCGACGTCGCGAGCCGGCGCCCCGTGGGCGCCGACCAGCGACAGCTCACGGGCGATGACGTCCTCCATCGGGACGTGGGTGCCGGCCGGGAGCAGCCCGACCTGGACGTGTCGTCCGCCCGCCGACAGCCCGTGCAGGGCGTTCGCGACCGCCTCCTCGTTGCCGACGGCGTCCACGGAGACATCGGTCCCGCCATCGGTGGCCTCGCGCACCCGGTCCACGACGTCATCCGGCCCCAGCACCACCTCGGCGCCCAGGTCCTTAGCCTGGGCCAACCGGTGCTCGTCGACGTCGACGGCGATGACCCGTGCACCCCGGGACTGTGCCGCCAGGATCACCGACAGCCCGAGGCCCCCGCACCCGTGCACCGCGACCCACTCCCCCGGCTGCACGGCAGCCACGTCGACGACCGCGCGCCAGGCCGTGGTGAACCGACACCCCAGCCCTGCCGCCACGGCCAGTTCGAGGCCCTCCGGGACGGCCACGAGGTTGTGGTCGGCCCGCGGGATCGCGACGTACTCGGCATGGCTCCCCCACCCGTGGAAGCCCGGCTGCCACTGCTGCAGGCACACCGGTTCGTTGCCGGCCCGACACGCGCGGCAGCGCGCGCACGCCACGATGAACGGCACCGTGACGCGGGCACCCACCGACCAGTCCACGACGTCGGCACCCACCGCCACGACGGCGCCGGCGAGTTCGTGCCCGGGCACGTGGGGAAAGGTCGTGACGGCCGGGTCGTGGCCCATCCACCCGTGCCAGTCACTGCGGCACAGACCACTTGCGGCCACCTCGACGACCACCCCGTCCGGCGGTGGGACCGGGTCCGCCACCTCCACGACCTCCACCGACCCACCGAACTCCTGGTACTGCAGTGCGCGCATGGGGACCTCCGTTGGCGGGCATCGGTTCGTGCGGTCGATGATGCCACGCCGCGGCCACCGACGGGCGCGCGACTCGCCGGTGATCGGCAGGCAGGACCGGGCGACCGCACCACGACCCACGTCGAGTGAGCGCCCTGCAGCCGCATGTTGCCGTGATCCGCACACTCGACGATCTGGATGCCGGTGACGGACCGACGTGCACGGGTGGCGACGCTGCCGGTCGGGGGGCAGCAGACAGGGACGACGTCTTCCCGTGGGCTGGGTCAGCGGGCGACGTGGCCGAAGCGGTGGACGTCGTGGCTGATCGCCTGTTCGCGCAGCAGTCGGGGCAGCATCACGCGGCCGGACGCGACGATCGGACGGTCGTCCACGTGGACGCCGACGGGCAGGTCGCCGAGGTCGCGTTCCCCGACCAGGTGCACGCGGGCGTGGCGGGTGGCATGGTCGGTGGCCATGGCCGTGTCCTCGAGGGCCAGGGCGAACCGGGGTCCGGCCACCTCGATCGCGCGCCGCACCACCTCACCCGGGTCCTCGGCGACGCTGACCACGGTCGGGACACCGGCCAGCACCGCGGCTGCCAACATCCGGACGACCTGGTGGTCGGCGCCGCCCGGTCCGATCCGCACCATCCACGACGGCAGGGGGCGGTAGCGCAGCAGGTTGGCCTGGGTCGCCAAACCGGTCGGGTCGTGGGCGACGCCGAACTCGTGCGCCCACCACCACGCGTCCGAGCCCAGCGCCGCCGCCACCCACGCGCCGTGGTCCGACGCTGACCCCGTCGCGGCATCGGAGGTCGAGGGGTCCGGGGTCGAGGCGTCCGGGGTCGAGGCGTCCGGGGTCGGTGTGTCCGCGGTGTCGGATCCCGGGACCCCGACGAGCGCGTCACGCAGGACCCCGGCAACGCGGTCGACGACGGCGGACACGTCGGACCGACGGATTGGCATCCCGTCGTCGTGCCAGGTGCCCAGCGACGCCACCATGTTCGGTCCGCCGGCCTTGGCGCCGGGTCCGACGACGGACGCCTTCCAGCCCCCGAACGGCTGGCGCCGCACGATCGCGCCGGTTATGACGCGGTTGACGTAGGCGTTGCCGACCTCGACCGTGCCCAGCCACTGCGCGACCTCGTCACCGTCCAACGTGTGGATCCCGCCGGTCAGCCCGAAGGCGACCGCGTTCTGCACCCGCACGGCCTCGTCCAGGTCGTCGACCGCGATCAGCCCCAGCACCGGCCCGAAGCACTCGACCTGGTGGAACCACGAGCGCGGTTCGACCCCGTCGCGGATGCCGGGCGACCACGCGTGGCCGGTGTCGTCCAGACGACGTGGCTCCACCAGCCAGCGCTCGCCCGGTTCGAGCGTGGTCAGTCCCTTCAGCAACTTGTCCGACGGCGGCGGGGTGGTCGGAGTCATGTCGGTGGCGAGGTCGGTCGCGGGCCCGACGGTCAGGCTGTTCGTCGCGTCGACCAGTTGGCGCCGGAAGCGTTCGGACCGCCCCACCTCCCCGACCAGGATCCCCAGCGAGGCGGCCGAGCACTTCTGGCCGGCATGGCCAAACGCGGAGGTGACCAGGTCGTCCACCGCCGCGTCGAAGTCGGCATTGTCGGTGACCACCAGCGCATTCTTGCCCGACGTCTCGGCGTGCAGCGACAGGTCCGGACGCCACGACCGGAACAGTTCGGCGGTCTCGGTCGCCCCGGTCAACACGACGGCGTCGACCGCCGGGTGGGTGATCAACCGCTGGCCGGCCTCGTCGTCGTCGGTCGCCAGGAGCGCGACGGCGTCGGTCGGCACCCCGGCCTCCAGCAGCAGGCCGTGCGCGTAGGTGGCGATCGCGCGGGTCTCGGGTGCCGGCTTGAACGCGACCGTGGCCCCGGCCGCGAGTGCCGCCACCACGCCGCCGATCGGGATCGCCAGCGGGAAGTTCCACGGTGGCGCGACCGTGACGACCCCGTAGGGCGTGAAGCGCGCACCGTCGACGTCGCCCAGTCGGCGCGCACAGCCGGCGTAGTAGTGCGCGAAGTCGGCCGCCTCGGACACTTCCGGGTCGCCCTGTTCGACCGTCTTGGCGGCCGTGTGGGCCATGACCGCCAGCAACTCGGCCCGGCGCGCGTCCAACAGGTCGCCCACGGCGTCCAGCACCTCGGCGCGGTCGGCGGCGGTGCGGTCGTGCCAGTCGGCGTCGCGCAGGCCCGCGACCGCCGCGTCGACCTGGTCGACCGTCGGCGGTGGCGGCACCTCGACCGTCGGCGGGTCCGCCAGCGCGGCCGCGATCGCGTCACGGACCGCCGGGTCGGTGGGGTCGGCGTCGGGTCGGTTGGTGAAGTCCGGGTCGTCGATCCCCGATGGGTCCGTCGCCGCGAGCGGTTCCGGGATCGGGGTCAGCGGGGCCGCCGGGCGACCCTCGCCCTCGCGGGCCGGGGCTTGCGGGAACGCGGGCGTGTCGACCGACCCGGTCCACCGCCGGGAGCCCTGCGCGACGTCGTCGCGGGACGCCACGGCCGTGCGGAAGCGGTCGGCCTGGTCGGTGAACTCGGGGCTGTCGGAGGTGATCGAGAACGCCTTGGTCAGGAAGTTCTCGGGCGAGGTGTTCTCCTCCAGGCGGCGGAAGAGGTAGGCGACCGCGGCGTCGAAGTCCTGGGCCCCGACCACCGGCAGGTACAGGCGCACCGGGCGGTGGCGCACGATGACGTTGGCCTGGGCCGACGCCATGCCGGACAGCATCTCGAACACCACGTGGTCGGACACGCCGCGCTGCTCGGCCAGCAGGTGCGCGGACGCGAGGTCGAACAGGTTGTGCGACGCCACGCCGATCCAGGCCGGCCCCAGCCGGTCGGGTCGCAGGGCGAGGTCGAGCAGGTGCTTGTAGTTGGCGTCCACGATCGCCTTGGACGGCAACGGGGCCGGCGTCCACCCGTGGATGGCGGCCTCGAGGTGCTCCATCGCGAGGTTGGCGCCCTTCACGAGCCGGATCTTGGTGCGCGCGCCCGACGCGGCGTGGCGCTCGGTCGCCCAGTCCAGCAGGTGGTCCAACACCGGGCCGGCGTCGGGCAGGTAGGCCTGCAGCACGATCCCGGCGTCCAGGCCCACGAACTCGTCGCGTTCCAGCACCCGTTCGAACGCCGCCACGGTCAGGTCGAGGTCGCGGTACTCCTCCATGTCGAGGTTGATGAACACCGGCGCGGGCTGGTCCACGGCCGCCCCGAACAGGGTGGTGAGGCGGTCGGTGATGCGATCGAGGTTGGCGTCGAAGGCCCAGTGGTGGAGTTGGCTGGCGACCGCCGAGATCTTGACCGACACGTAGTCGACCTCGGGCCGGCGGACCATCTCGACCAGCGACTCCAGTCGACGCCTGGCCTCGACCTCGCCCAGGACCGCCTCCCCCAGCAGGTTCACGTTGACGCGGAAATTCTGGTCGCGCAAGGCCCGCACCTGGGCCTGCAACGGGCCGGGCTCGGCGCGCCCGATCAGGTCGGTCAGCAGCGACCGGACCCGTCGGAACGCCAACGGCATCGCGATCCGGGGCAGCGTCGGCGCGACCAACGCCCCCACCTTCACCAGCGCCTTGTCGGCGGGGCCCAGGAAGTCCGGCAGGCCCTGGTCGGCGACCAGGTCGGCGAACACCTCGGCGGCGAGGTCGGGCCGCTCGACCCGCATGACCCGGTCGACGAACACGCGCGTGAAGGCCACGCCCTCGGCCGAGCCGATCAGGCGTTGGAACTGTTCGCGCTGGCGGCGTTGGCGCGGCGTCTCGGTGGCGTCGGCGGCGTCCAACCACGTGCCGGCGAGTGTGACCGCGTCGTCGACCAGTGCGTCCAGGTCTCCTGCTCCCACGTGTGCCCTCCGGTGGTGTTCGCGACCGTTGACGGTACTACCGACGACGTCGCCCGCTCCACGCTCGCGGGAGCGGTGCGGACCACGTCCCCGCCGCCCCCGGCGAGCCCCCACGCTCCGACCCCCGGGCGGCCCACGGTCGGGTCGGCGGACACCCACGGCGACGTAGGCTCGTCCCATGACTGACGCACCCACGACCCGCCACCCGACTGACCGCGCGACGCCCCCCGGCCCGCAGGACGGCCGATCGACCGCGCCCGGCGCCGACCGCGTCCGGGGGCTCGAGACCACGATCTTCGCCGAGATGTCGGCCCAGGCCGTGCGCCACGGCGCGGTCAACCTCGGCCAGGGCTTCCCCGACACCGACGGACCCGCCGAGGTGGTCGAGGCCGCCGTCGACGCGCTCCGGTCTGGCAAGCACAACCAGTACCCGCCGGGGGCCGGCGTGCCAGAACTGCGACGGGCGATCGCACGCCACCAGGAGCGCTTCCACGGGCTGACCGTCGATCCGGACACGGAGGTGCTGGTGACCACCGGGGCCACCGAGGCGGTCGCGGCCGCGCTGCTCGGACTGGTCGATCCGGGTGACGAGGTCGTGGCGCTCGACCCCTACTACGACTCCTACACGGCCGGCATCCAACTCGCGGGCGGGGTCCGGGTCCCGGTCACGCTGGCACCGCCGGACTTCGCCTTCGACCCGGCACGGCTGGAGGCCGCGATCACGCCCCGGACGCGCCTGCTCCTCCTCAACAGCCCGCACAACCCGACCGGAACCGTGCTGTCGCGCGACGACCTCGCCGCGGTGGCGGCCGTGGCCGTGGCCCATGACCTGGTCGTGGTCACCGACGAGGTCTACGAGCATCTGGTCTACGACGACCACGAGCATGTCCCTATCGCGGGCCTGCCGGGGATGGCCGAGCGCACCGTGACGATCTCCAGCGCCGGCAAGACCTTCGCGTTGACGGGCTGGAAGATCGGCTGGGCGATCGCGCCGGCACCGCTGCTGGGCCCGGTGCGGTCGGCCAAGCAGTTCCTGACCTACGTCTCCGGCGGCCCGTTCCAACCGGCCATCGCGCAGGCCCTGGACCTGCCCGATGCCTACTTCGCCGACCTCCAGTCGACGATGCAGGCGCGGCGGGACCGGCTCGCCTCGGGACTGGACGCGCTGGGGTTCGACGTGACCGTCCCCGGCGGCGGCTACTTCGTCTCGACCGACATCCGTCCCCTGGGCTTCGACGACGGGATGCGGTTCTGCCTCGACCTGCCCGAGCACGTCGGGGTGGCAGCGATCCCCCACGAGGTGTTCTGGGACGACCCGGAGATGGGTCGACACCTGGCGCGGTGGTCCTTCGCCAAGCGGGAGTCCGTGTTGGACGCGGGCCTGGAGCGCCTGCGGGGGCTGGACGCGATGCCGCGCGGCTGATCGGAGCCGTGACATGTTGACGCCCCTGCCCTCGGGTGCATCCACGAGGGATGACACGGCCGCAGGCAGGGACGCCGGGGAGGACGGTCGTCGGGTGTCCGGAACGGACACGCGGACCATCCTCCGGCCACGGCCGACCCTCCATCCACCGTGCAGGACCGCCCCCGCAGTCCGCATGGTGGTCGAAAGAATCACACCGTGGCGCCTTGTTGCCGGGACAATCTATCCCATGGCGGGCGCCGGGCCAAGCGTCTCGAAACCACGGCAAGCGATCCTGTGCCCAGCGCCACGCCAGCCACAGCTGGAACCGTGGGTGTCAGCGCCGTCGACCGCTTCCGGCCCGCGACGGCGGACGCTGCTCCGGACCCGCCACCACCGCCAACGGCTCCTGGCCGCGGACCTCCAACGTCTCCAGCAGGTCGGTGGTCACGCCGGCGATCGCGGCGATGGCCTGCTCGAAGGCCTCGCGGTTGGCACTGGAGGGTTCACGGAAGCCCGAGATCTTGCGCACGTACTGGCGTGCGGCGGCCACCACGTCGCCGTCGTGGACCTCCTCAAGATGGGGCGGACGGAGGGTGCGGATGCTGCGACACATGGGAATGCTCCGGTCTACCGGCAGGTCACGTGGACAGCGGGCCGGCGGACGTCCAGTGTGCCCGTCCGGCCGCATCATGGCAGGCCGAGGTGGGACGAGGACGACCGCGGGGCGTCCGAACGCGGCCACGGAAGGCGGCCCCATGGACCGGTTCGGCAACTAGCGTGGGGGAGAGACTCCCCGACCCCCGGAGGTCGATCCATGGCCGTGACCGTTACCAGCATCCTCGCGTCCAAGGGCGCCGACGTGTCCACGATCGGGCCCGACCAGACCCTCGAGGACGCGCTCGTCCTCCTGGCCGAGCACAACATCGGCGCGCTGGTGGTCTCGGAGGACGGCGCGAGCGTCGACGGGATCCTGTCCGAGCGCGACATCGTCCGACGCCTGCACACCCACGGGCGGGACTGCCTGGAGGACCCGGTCCGCGCCGCCATGACAAGCGAGGTGTCGACCTGTCACGGTGGCGACACCTCCGACCAGTTGATGGCCAAGATGACGGAACGACGCTTCCGCCACCTGCCGGTCGTCGACGGCGACCGCCTGGCCGGGATCGTGTCCATCGGCGACGTCGTGCGCTTCCGGATCCTCGAACTCGAGACCCAGGCCCAGAGCCTGCGCGAGTACGTCACCGGTTCCAGCTACTGACGACCGCCGCCGTCCCGAGGTCCGACGTCCGGGTTGCCGATATCGGCGGCCACGACCATGTGCGACTCCGGCTTCTCACCAGCCCTGGCCGAGGCCCTTCCACCCGGACACACCCAGTCTGAGCGGCTCCGCCCCGGCGTCAGGCGACCCAGTTGGTCAGCCCATCACCCCTCAGACTCACGCGGTCGTCCACAGCCGTCTCCACAGTTGGGGATGAATGACGCCCGTGGAACTCCGAAGCTGTTGACGACCCTGTGGACTGCTCGCGTCGTGCTGCGGCCACCCGCCCGATCGTGACGGACCGCCGGACAGACGTCGGCCCGGTCGCCGAGCGTCCGGGCCGCGGTTGTGCACGAGTCGGGCGGAGGTCAGACCGAGGTGGGGTCGTCCCACAACGACTCGTCCAGTTCCTGGTCGCGCTTGCGCTTGAAGGTCGAGGCCGCGAACGCCGCCCCGGCCACCAACGCGGCGACGAGGACAGTCTTGAGGCCACCGCCGGACTCGGGCTCTGGTTCGTCGGCCACGGCTGCCGCGACCTTCTTGCGGGCGTTGGCCGTGGCCTTGCTCGCACTGGTCTTGGCCGCGGCCGCCGACTCACGTGCGGCCTTGGCCTTGTCACGGGCGGTGTCGGCGCCGTCCTTGGCCGAGTCGCGGGCCGCCTCCCGCGCTTCGCTCATGCCGGCCCGAGCCGCCTTCGCCGCGTCCTTGGCGGCCTTGCGGGCCTCGTCCAGGGCCTGCTCGGCCAGGGCGACGGCGTCCGACGCCGACTGCTCGGCGGCCTTCATGCGCTTCCTGCGTCCCATGTGTGTTCCTCCCGCGATGGTCCCATCGAATGTCCAGCGTAGTCAGCGACCGCGTCGCCACCGATGGCCGCACGGCGGGTGGCCGCACACCGGGTGGTGTCGGTCCCGCGATCGCGACGCCGTCGCCGAGGGCCCGCGCGTCAGCCGCGGAAGATGTGGGGTGGCTCGGGGACCAGTCCGATGGAGGAGGGCTGAAGCCGCTGGAGGCTCAGGGCGTGGTCGCCCCACGTGACCCCGTCCCAGAAGGCGCTGTCGAAGCTCCACCGTGACAGCTCGGCCAGCTGGGTCCGCAGGTCGTCGAGCGTGCGACGAGCGCGCCGGTCCCGGTGGTCATGGCGCAGCCCGGCCAGTCGATCCCCTGCGCCGCGGTGAACGGCAGCGGATGGAGTTTCAGGAACCAGATGACGTCGTTCTCGGCACCGCTGACGACCTGGACCTGCGGGGTCTCGGCTCCCATGAAGTCGGCGGCCATGGGGGTGCAGGTCACGGCGTGACCCACGGCGGGGAACGGCGTCGGCTGGCCGTGGCGTTCCAGCCTGGCCGTGCCGGCGGGTTCCTTGTCAATCCAGACACCACCGTCCTCGCTCGTGCTCGCGCACAGCAGTCCACTGGTGGTGCACACCCCGGCAGTAGGCGTCGAGGTCGAGGACCAGGTCGAAGTCGGTGATGTCGGCGGGGTCGATGTCCAGGCCCAGTTCGGCCAGGCGCAGTTCCTCGGCGCCCCACCAGCCCACCAGCTCGGGCGCAGCGGGGTCGGTGATGTCGAAGATCTGGAAGTTCCCGAACTCGGACTCCACGGTCGCGGCCACGTAGTCACGGTCGCCCTGGGTGAACAGCCACAGGTTGTGCACCCCGAAGTCGGTGTACCCACGGTTGTCGCGCAGGAAGGCGTCGACGTCGTTGGTCTGCACCGACGCCAGCAACACCGGGTTGGCAGGGTCGTCGACGTCGTAGATCTCGAAGCCCCCGGGACCGCCGTCACACGACTCGTTGCTGTGGACCAGCACGTCACCGGAGTTCATGGTCGCCACGCGCACGTCGTTGGTGCGGCTGCCGGCCGGGGACTCGATGATGGTGACGAACTCGACCTTGTTGGGGTTGTGGACGTCCCACACCCAGATGCCGGCTTCCGGGTCACCGCCGCATGCCGCGTTGAAGGTCCCGGTGTAGGCGTAGCCGTCATTGACCCACACGTCCGTGGTCGCACCCACGTCGTGCGGATGCCTCGGCCGACGACGTCCAGGGCCTTCGACTTCTTCGTGATCGGCCCGTCGCTGACGACGTCGGATCCGTGGGTGGCGTCATGATTGGCCAGGGAGTCGGCAACGACGTCCTCCGCCGGGCCCTGCAACTGGCCGGCAACCTCGTGGTCGCCGCCGTCGAGACGTCGGGACCGGGATGGGCGGTCGCCGCCGTCGACATGCCCACGAGGGCGGTCAGGGACAGGGCGATGGCCAGCAGGTGGTTGGGTGGCAGGGTGGCGGCTACCGAGAGGACGTACGCGCGGCTGACGTGTCGGATCATGTCGGGAGCGGTTCAGACAACGATTCACCTCCCGACATCCACCGGTCAGACCCACTCCTCCACCACACGAATCGGCAGCGAACGATTAGGTGTCCGCAGTCGTGCGGAGCGATCGTGGAAAGGGCCGCAGCCTGTCGACTGCGGCCCCTTCTTGAGTTGCTGAGGTTACGGTCGGCCGCGGCCGTTGTTTGACCGCTCACGATCCACGCCCCTGAGCATCAACACGTACAGACCACCGTTGCGATCCGACGCGTAGATGAACGGACGGTTCTTTTCCTTGTAGATGCCCCACACGTCCTGAATGCCGCCGTTCTGTTCCTCGAACTCGGGCGTCGTCGGGTTGTACCGGGCGTACTCGACCGGGTGAGCCGGATCGGTCACGTCGAGGACGACGACACCGGCGGAGTACCAGGAGATGTAGGCAAGAACCCGATTGCCCCGCGTCTCCACGATCACGTTGTGGCTGGAGTACGTGCCACGCGGGTCACACGTGTCCGCGGTTGGGTCGGCGCTGCATGTCGTGTTGTACGTGCTCTTCAGCACCGGATTCTCCGGGTCGGAGTAATCCCAGATGCGGAACCCGCTCCAGCCGTCGGCAACAGCCTCGGCGGAGGCCGTCTCGCCCATCATCCCGATCTCGAGCTGGTCGGCCGTGTCCGGCGTCAGGCCGAACAGCGTCAGTCCGGTCGAGTAGCCGACGAAGACCGTCGGCAGTTCACGGGCTTCATCGCCGCCCGGTGTCAGCACCGCGTCGCCACGAGCGGCATCGTTGAAGATGATTACCGCCTTGTAGCCACCGGCGTTTTCGATGTTTTGCACCTTCTCGACGAACGTGCACGTGCCACGCTGCACGACGGCAATGTCGTCACCACCACCGGCAGGCACTGGTGCGGCTACGTCCGCGGGGACGTCTTCCCCTTCGCTGCACGCGAAGCCCACGTACACCGTGTCACCATTGAACGTGCCCTCTGGCAGGTCCGCGATGGCTGGAGTGAAGCTGGCCTCGGCGGCGTCGAAGATGTCCCCGTTGATGAACAGCTGCACCTTGAACGGCGCGAAGTCCTCCTCGCCTTCGAGGACAATGTTGCCATCCTCGCTCGGCCACACCGAGTGGCTGTTGACCTCGCCGTCCTCGCTTTCGATGTCAAGCGCCACAGAGACAACCTGCGGGTCGGACAGGTCGGACAGGTCCAGGCGGACGAGACCGGCGTCCCAGTTGGCCAGGTACGCGAGCGTGCCGTCCTCGGAGATCCAGAAGTCATGCAGGAACCGGTTCTGGGAGGCGCCGTATCCATCGATCAACCAGAAGTAGGCATCGATGACGCGGTCAACGTCATAGGTCTCGTCCCCTACACCCGGGTCGAAGATCTCCTCCGCGCCCCAGGTCGACACCAGCTCGGCATTGGTGGGGTCAGTGATGTCGAAGATCTGGAAGTTGTCGAAGACCGCCTCGACCTGCACGCCGACGTAATCGCGGTCGTCCCTGCTGAACAGGAACAGGTTGTGCACGCCCTCGTCGGTGGTGTCGAACAAGTCGAGGACGATGGGGTTGACATCCCCGGTGGTCACGCGTGACAAGTGGACAGGATTCTCGGGGTCGCTGACGTCGTAGATCTCGAAGCCGCCGGGACCGCCGTCGCAGGGCTCGTTGGAGTGCACCAGGATGTCGGTGCCGTCCGCCGCCTCGAAGACCTTGACATCGTTCGTACGGCTGCCCTCAACGCTGGGCAGGTTGCCGACGTATCTCGGCTTGTTGGGGTTGCGCACAAGGAAGATCGCAATGCCCGGCGCCTCGACGTCGTCGTTCAGTGAAACCGGCTCGTTGCCCAACTCGTACCCCTCGCCCGTGCCGCACGGAACCTGGAACGTTCCCAGATAGGCGTAGCGGTCGTGTACCCACACATCGGTGGTGGCGTCAGGGACCAAGCGGTCGCCCCGGCCAACAACCTCGAGGTTTCTGACGATCCCCCTCCGTCCGTGCCCCGAGGGCAGGGCGTCCACGACGTCGTTCACTTCCTCGTCGTGTTCCTGGAGTGCGGCGGCCGGGTCGCGGTCCATGCCTTCAAATTGATGCCGCAGATCATCGTTGTGCGCCGGCTCGTCGGTCACCTCTGGGTGGGCGAGGGCCGCTCCGGGCAGCAGCATGACAAGGAGGGCCAGGACGGCGGGAAGTGTCCATCTGGCGGATTGGGTTCGACGCACTGTGGTGCCTTTCATGAGAATCGGATGGATGCGACAGCCCCTGCGAGCGGTCCGCCCACCGCAACGACGCCGCGCGGCAGTCTACGGTGTAGCACGAAACTGGGTGCGTGCGGCCGAAAGGGCGTTGTGAGTCGATGCTCGGGAGCGGGTCGCGCGCGGAGTGCGCGGTCGGCTCCCGACCGGCGACTTCCGGACGAAGTGGTCTGGAACGAATGACTCGTCGCGGCGTCGGTGGCGTCACATCGACGCGGGATCGCCCAAGATCTGGCTGCAAGCCGAGATCCGTCGGTTGGCGTGTCGGCCGTGTGGGCGGGTGGTCACCGAGGCGTTGCCGTGGGCTCGTCATGGCGTTCGCCATTCGCGTGATCTGCAGGATGTGATCGTGGGGCTGGCCCAACGTTGCGACAAGCAGACGGTGCGCCGGCTGCTGCGGGTGTCGTGGGCCGCGGTCGCCCACGCCGTGGAGGTGGTGGTCGCCGACCAGCTCGACGATGCCCGCCTGGATGGGCTGGTGCGAATCGGGGTCGACGAGATCTCCTATCGCAAGGGCCACCGCTATCTCACGGTGGTGGCCGACCATGATCGGGACGGTGCGGTGGTGTGGGCCGGGGAAGGCCGTGACGGCAAGTCGGGCAAGGATTCGGCCACGCTCGGGCGGTTCTACGCCGAACTCGGCCCTGAGCGGACCGCGAAGCTTGAAGCCATCAGCCTCGACTTGGGTGGGCCTACGCCAAGGCCACCCGCGACGCTGCACCCGGCGCGGGCTGCTGGACCGCATGGTCGACGAGGGCAACTCGGTGATCGTGATCGAGCACCACCAGGCCGTCATGGCCCACGGCGACTGGATCATCGACCTCGGCCCGGGGCCCGGCAGCGACGGCGGCCGGGCCGTGTTCGAGGGCACCTCCGCCGACCTGGTCGCCGACGTCTCGACCCTCACCGGCCAGGAACTGGCGAACCTTGTCGGGACGTCCTGAGGCGTGAAGCCCGCCTTGACACACACCCATTCAGATGCTGATGCTCAGCCGACCGCGAGGTGGGCGTGGCGGACATCGGGATCGGCGGCAAGTTCGTCGGCCGTCCCCGCCCACACGATCCGACCCCTTTCGAGGATCGCGGCACGATCGACCAGGTCCAGCAGTTCCATGACGTGCCCGTCGATGACCAGCATCCCCTGGCCGGCTTCCCGCAACGTCCGCAACCCCTGCCAGATCTCGTGTCGCAGGTTGGGGGCAAGGCCTTCCGCCGCCTCGTCCAGCACCAACAGGTGCGGGTTCATCACCAAGGCACGACCGATGGCCAGCATCTGCTGTTCCCCCCCGGAGAGGTGGTCGGATCGGATGTCCCGGCGGGCCTCGAGTTGGGGGAAGAACGCATAGACCGCATCGCGGTCCCAGTCCCGGCGCCCACCCGGGCCCGCACGTTCCATCGCGGCGAGGTTCTGGTCGACGGTCAGCAGGTCGAAGACCTGGCGACCCTCCGGGACCAGGCCGAGCCCGGCCCGGGCGATCTGGTACGGGCGTCGGCCGACCAATTCCTTTCCCCGGAAGGTGATCGAGCCCTCCGTGGGTGCCAGCAGGCCGAAGATCGTGCGCACGGTGGTGGTCTTGCCCATGCCGTTGCGGCCGAAGAGGCCGACGATCTCCCCCTCGTCGACCTGCAGGTCGATCCCGAACAGCACCCGGGCCAACCCGTAGCCCGCCTGCAGTTGTGACACCGCCAGCATCAGTCGTCCTCCTGCAGGTACAGGGACCGCACGCGTTCGTCGCGTCGGATGGCCTCGGGCGCACCCGACGCCAACACCGCCCCGTCGGCCAGCACCGTGATGTCGTCGGCCAGCCGGAACACCACGTCCATGTCGTGTTCGACCAGCAGGATCCCGTGGTCCGCCCGGAGGCGGACCAGCAGGGTGGCAACATGCTCGACCTCACCGGGGGTGAGGCCCGCCATCGGCTCGTCGAGCAGTAGGACCACCGGGTCGGTCGCCAAAACCATCGCCAGTTCCAGCAGTCGTCGTCCCCCATGGTCCAGCTCGCTGACCGGCCTGGCCGGATCGGCGTGCAGGCCCACCTCGCCCAACAGGTGCCGGGCCCGGTCGTTGCGTCCGGGATCCCGGCGAGCGCGTCCACGGAACCCGAAGCCACGGTGGGCGGTGGCCAACGCCGCGAGGACCACGTTCTCGCCCACGGTGAAGCCCGGGAACGGCGCCGAGATCTGCCACGACCGGGCGACTCCACGTCGCACCCGGCCGGCCAGGTCGACGGTGGTGATGTCCTCGGCGTCGAGGTGCACGGTCCCGGCGTCCGACGCCAACTCGCCGCACAACTGGCCCAGGGCCGTGGTCTTGCCGGCACCGTTCGGGCCGATCAGGGCATGGACCTGGCCGACCTGCACCTGCAGGTCGAGGTCACGGGTGACGTGCAGATTGCCGTAGTGCTTGTCCAGGCCCCGGGCATGCAGGGTCGTTGGGTCAGACATTTCGGTGCCCACCCAGCAACAGCCCGGCCAAGCCGCGCCGGGCCAGCAGCACGATGACGATCAGGCCGAGTCCCACGAAGAACTGCCAGTCGTCGGTGAACTCGATCGCCAGTTCCTCCAACACCAGGAGCCCGAAGGCCCCCAGCACACCTCCGACCACGCTCCCCACCCCCCCGATGATGACCATCACCAGCAACTCACCGGACTCGGTCCAGTGGCTGATCGCCGGGGAGAGGAACTGGGACTCGTTGACGGCCAGGGCACCAGCCAACGAGGCCACTGAGGCCGACAGCACGAACGCGGCCAGCTGGTGGCGTCGGGTGTTGGCCCCGACCGAGCGCAGGCGCAGTTCGTTGTCGCGCGCGCCCCGCAGCAACCATCCGGAGGGCGACCGCACCAAGCGGTTGAACACGACCACGACCACGACCAGCAGCAGGAAGCACACGTAGTAGAAGACCGAGTCGTCGTCCAACGACAGCGGACCGAGCCGGTCGCGGGTCGACAGCCGGACCCCGTCGTCGCCCCCGTAGGCGGCCAGCGAGTTGAACAGGAAGAACATCATCTGGTTGAAGGCCAACGTCACCATGATGAAGTACACGCCCCGGGTGCGCAGCGCCAGGGCACCCAGCACCCAGCCGAAGCCCGCCCCCACCAGCATCGCCAGTGGCCACGCCAGCAGGGCCTGGTCGGTGCCCAGGCCCGTCCCCGCGTCGTGCTGGAGCACCAGGATGCCGGCCGTGTAGGCCCCCGTGCCAAGGAACAGCGCATGCCCCAGGCTGACCAGCCCGCCGTACCCGACCACGTAGTCCAGCGCCACCGCCGCCATCCCCAGGATCACGGCCCGTGTCAGGGTGCCCAGCAGGTAGTCAAAGCCGAGCGCTCCGGCCAGGACCGGGGCCACGCCGACGACCGCAAGCACCAGCACCGTGACCACCATGGGCCGGCGTGACGCCACCGACAGGGGCGCGCTCGCGTGGGACTGTTCGACCTGGTTCTGTTCGGCCTGGGGCTGGTCGGCCTCGGACTGTTCGGGGAGCTCAGCCACGGGGTGCGCCGTACAGGCCCTGCGGACGCATCAACAGCACGACCACCATGGCGAGGTAGATCGAGGCAGAGGCCAGCGAGGACCCGATCGCGGCTGCGGTCGAGGGGTCGGTGAGCCGACCGACCACCGTTGGGAGATAGGTCTGCCCCCAGGTGTCCACCAGACCGAGCAGGAGCGAGGCGTACACGGCACCGCGGATCGACCCGATGCCCCCGATGACGATTACCACGAAGCTCAGGATGAGGAAGTTGTCGCCCATCCCGGCCTCGACCGTGAGGTAGGGCGAGGCGACCACGCCGGCGAAGCCAGCCAGGGCCGCTCCCAGGGCGAACACCCCCGTGTACAGCAGGCTGACGTTGACACCCAGCGCACCGAGCAGGTCACGATGGGTGTTGCCGGCACGGATCCACATGCCGACCTTGGTCCGGTGGATCAACCACCACAGGACGACCACGGTGGCGACTCCGGCCGCGATGATCGCCAGTCGATAGATGGGGTAGTCCAGGCCGAACAGCGACACGGACCCCTCCAGCCACGGCGGGCGCGTGACCGTCCGCGGCGCGATGCCCCAGACCATCTGCACGCCCTGGTTGGCCATCAGGACCAGCCCCAGGGTGGCCAGGACCTGGTCCAGGTGATCCCGGTCGTACAGGAACCGGACCACCACGGTCTCCATCAGGACCCCGGCCAGCGCGGCGCCGGCCACGCCAGCCAGCAGGGCCGCCGTGAAGCTGCCGGTCCGGGCGCCGATGTCGGCAGCAACGAACGCCCCGACCATGAACAGGGACCCATGTGCCAGGTTGAGGATCCCCATCATGCCGAAGATCAGCGTCAACCCCGACGAGATCATCAGCAGCGTGAACCCCGACTGGAGGCCGTTCAGGGTCTGTTCGAGGAACAGTTCCATCCGTCAGTCGGCGAGCAGGCGGCCCGTGGCGACCCGCTGGACGCGACGATCAGCCCTCACCCGTCATCCAGGGAGCACTCGCTGGCGTAGGCATCGACGTGGTCATCCAGCACCTGTTCCACGATCTGGTTGGTGTAGTCGCCCTCCTCGTCCCCGGCAACCACCTCCAGGATGTACCAGTCCTGGACGGGATGCTGGTTGGTGCCGAAGGAGAAGTCGCCGCGGACGCTGTCGAAGTCGGCCGCCGCCACGGCTTCGCGCAACGCGGCCGTGTCACTGACGTCGCCTCCCACGGCCTCCAGCGCCGACAGCAGCAGCCGAGCCGTGTCGTAGCCCTGGGCGGCGTAGTTGGTTGGGGTGGTGTCGTAGGCGTCCCGGTAGGCCGCGACGAACTCCTCGTTGGCGGGGTTGTCGAGGTCCGGTGCCCAGAACGATGCGTTCTCCAGCCCGACCGCCGCCTCGCCGATCGCGTCCACGAGGGTCTCGTCGAAGGAGAAGGTCGGCCCGTAGATCGGAATCTCCTCCGCCAGGCCGGATTCGATGTACTGCTGGACGAACGCGATCCCCATGCCGCCGGGGTAGAAGAAGTAGACGGCGTCGGGGTCCTCGTCACGGATCTGGGCGATCGTCTGGGCGTAGTCGGTCGCGCCCAACTCGGTGTAGAACTCGTTCTGGAGTTCACCGAAGGTGCGTCGGAAGCCGTTGACGCTGTCCTGGCCGGCCTGGTAGTTGGGGGCCGCGGCGACCACGTTCTCGTGGCCCTGCTGCTTGACCCACTCACCGGTGGCCTCGGCCGGATTGTCGTTCTGGTAGGACACCGAGAAGTAGTTGGCGTCACAGCCGGACCCGGCAAAGGTTGACGGCCCGGCATTGGTGCTGAGGTAGAGCATGTCCTGTTCGAGGACGGTGGGCACCACGGCGTTGGCGACGTCGGAGAAGACGATGCCGGTCATGATCTGGGCGCCATCGCGACTGATCATCCGGTCGGCCAACCCCTGCGCCGTCTCGGCGTCCTGGGTGTCGTCCTCGACCACGAGCTCGACGTTGTCGGCACCGGCCAGGTCCAGGGCCAGTTCGAACCCCTTCTGGGTGTCCTCGCCGAGGTAGGCCGCGTTGCCCGACAACGTGGTGAGCATCCCGACCGTGACCGGTTCACTGCCGGTGGTGGCAGGTTCGTCCGCCGTGCTCGCAGCCGACGGGCTGTCCGTCCCGTCGGTGGGTTCGGGGGCACTGGTGTCGACGGCGCCCGTGGACGGGGCATCGGCGGTTCCGGCGCTGTCACCGCAGCCGGCCATGACCAGGCCCAGGGTCGCCACGCCGGCGATCCAGGTGTGCCACCGTCGATGTGACGGTCCCATGTGTCCTGCGCCCATGCCTCGAACCCCTCGTCGATGACGTCGGCAACCCTATGTCGGATTCCCGACGATCGCAAGCATTTCGACGGACAACTCGGGCGCCTCGGCGTGGGTGATCGAGTGCGGGCGCAGCAGGTGCTGGTCGTAGTGGACGGGGGGTGAGTCGGGGTCGCCATCGATGCGTGACAGGTTCTCGACCTCGTAGGCCGGCCCCTCCCCCCACACACCAGCTCGGTCGGTCGTCACGGGCGGCGACAGCACGAAGGGCATCTCAGCCTCCGACGGCAGGCGGGGACTCGGCGACCTCGTCGACGTGACGCGGTCGGCCGGGACCTGCCGACGGGGCCGAATCGCCGGGGTGGGCTCGGGTGTCGGGGATCACCACGGTCGGGAGCAGTTCGACCACGGCACCGGGGTCGTGGAGGCCGGCGACCTCGAACAGGGCCATGGCCGGGTAGTGCGTGCCCAGGACCTCGCGCCATGCACGACCGAGTTCGCGGGCGTTGGCCCGGTAGTCGGCGGCGTCGGTGACGTACACCTGCATGCTGACGATGTCCTCGGGGCGCGCCCCCACGGCGCCCATGACCACGGCGAGGTTGGCCAGGGCACCACGGAACTGGGCCACCAACCCGTCGTCGAGCGTGGCATCGCCACGGTGGCCGGTCTGTCCCCCCAAATACACGGTCCGCCCCGATGCGGCCACCACGGCATGCGAGAAGCCGACAGGCGGCAGCAGACCGTCGGGGTTGACGATCTGGTGGCTCATCGGCCGGTCCAGTCGGGGTCACGCCCGTCGTCGCGGGCCGCGAAGAACTCGGCGTGGTCCTGGCTGCGCATCAGGAAGGCCTGCGTGATCGCCTCCAGTTCGATCGCACTGTGCAGGTCCATGTCCAACTCGCGGCTGAGCAACCGCTTGGTCATCGCCAGCGCGAAGGACGGGCCGGCCGCCAGGCGGTGCGCCACCGCCTGCGCCTCGGCGACCAGGTCGTCGTCGTCGACCACCCGGTTGGCCAGGCCCATGTCGGCCGCGTCGGTGGCCGAAAGCCGGTCACCGAGCAACAGCAGTTCGCTGGCGCGTCCCAGCCCGACGATGCGGGGCAACAGGTAGGCGCTGCCCATGTCAGCACCGGCCAGGCCGACCTTGGCGAACAGGAAGTGGAACGACGCCGACCGCGCCACGATCCGCAGGTCGGCTGCCAACGCGATCACGGCGCCCGCCCCGGCCGCGGTGCCGTTCACCGCGGCGATCACCGGGATGGGCAGTTCCCGCAGGTTGCGCACGACCGCCCCGGTCATCCGGGTGAAGTCGGTCACCCGGCGGTTGTCACCGGTGGCCAACAACTCCCCGATGATCTCCTCGACGTCGCCACCGGAGCAGAACCCTCGTCCTCGTCCGGTGATGACCAGCGCACGAACGTCGTCGCGATGCTCCAGTTCCGCCACCAGGTCACGCAGGTCGGCGTAGACGTTCAGCGTCAGGGCGTTGAGGCGTTCGGGTCGGTCGAGGGTGATCGTGCCCACGCCGTCGACCACCTCGAACGAGAAGTGCTCCCAGTCGCTGGTGAACGGGGCGGAACCTCGAAAGCGTGTCACCAGTGTCCTCCTCCGTCGAGCACGAGTGCCTGTCCGTTCAGGATGCCCGCGTCGTCGGAGGCCAGCAACATCACGACCCCGGCCACCTCCTCCGGCTCGATCAGCCGACCGAGCCGCGACGATCCTTCCAGTTGCGCCCGGGCCTGCTCGGCCGTGCGCCCGGTCGCCCTGCGGATGCGCTCGATTGAGGCGTCGGTCATGTCCGTGGCCACGAAGTGGGGACACACCGCGTTGACGGTCACGCTGGTTCCCGCCACCTCGGCGGCAACGCTGCGGACCAGGCCCAGGGCGGCGTGCTTGGCCGCGGCATAGCCACTGATGTAGGGGCTGCCCGAGACCGCGGCAGTCGAGGCCACGACCACCACGCGCCCGTGACCCCGATCGACCATGCCCGGGACGAAGCCCCGCAGGCCGAGGAACACCGCGGTGGCGTTGGCGTCCAACTGGCCCGACCAGTCGTCCAGACTGGTGCGGGCGAGCGGGGCGGCGCTGGACCGACCCGCGTTCACGACCAGCAGGTCGACCACGCCGACCTCGTCCACGAGTGCGGCAGTGGCATCCGGATCGGTGGCATCGGCGACCACCGTCGTCACGTCGAGTCCGTCGCCCGCCAGGTCCACGGCCAGCCGGTGCAACGACGAAGCCGTGCGACCCGTGGCCGTGACCGCCGCACCGTCGCGCGCCAACCGGGTCACGATCGCCCGGCCGATCCCGCGGGACCCACCGAGCACGAGGGCCGACCGCTCACCGCTCACGATGGAGTTCCCGGGCGATGATGGTGCGTTGGATCTCGGATGCACCCTCGTAGATCCGCAGTGCCCGGACCTCGCGGTACAACTCCTCGAGCAGGTGTCCACGTTCCAGGCCACTGGCGCCGTGCACCTGGATCGCGCCGTCGACGGCTCGTTGGGCCATCTCGGTGGCGAACAGCTTGGCCATGGCCGACTGCCGGGTGGACCGGTCGCCGCGATCCACCGTCGACGCGGCGTCCGACACCAGCAGGCGAGCCGCCTGCAGGTCGGTCGCGATGTCGGCCAGGAGGTGGGACACGGCCTGGAACTGGCGCAACGGACCACCGAACGCCTGGCGCTCGTCAGCATGGCGCAACGCCGCCTCCAGGGCCGACTGGGCCAGTCCCACCGCGGCGGCGCCGACGCTGGGGCGGAACGTGTCCAGCGTCTGCATCGCCACCCGGAACCCCGCGTCGACCTCGCCGAGCACGTGGTCGTCGGGGACGGCGACCCCGTCGAACACCAGTCGACCGATCGCGTGGGGGGCCACCAGGTGGAGTGGCTCACCGGTCAGGCCCGGGGTGTCCCCCGGGACCACGAAGGCCGTGACGCCTCCGGCGCCGGCGTCGGGAGTCGTGCGGGCGAACACCGTGTAGACGTCGGCGTCCGGTGCATGCGAGATCCAGGTCTTCTCCCCCGTCAACCGATACCCGGAACCGTCGCGCTCGGCGCGCAACTGCAGGGCGGCGGCGTCGCTGCCGGCGCCGGGCTCGGTCAGCGCAAATGCCGCCACGGCCCGACCCGCCGCGACCTCGGGGATCCATCGACGCGCGACCGGGTCCGACCCGGCCCGACGGATCGGGTCGGACCCCAGTCCCTGGACCGCCAGGGTCGTCTCGGCGGTCAGGGATTCGCTGGCCAGGGCTTCGCGGATCACGCACAACTCACGGGCCGACGGCGGCCCGTCCACACTGCCACCCAGCGAGGTCGGGAACAGCCGCTGGGAGAGTCCGCAGGCCGCCAACTCGGCCACGAGTCGTCGGTTCACCCGGCCGGGCGTGCCCTCCTCGACCAGTGGCACCAACCGCTGCCTGGCCACCTGGCGCAGTGCCTCGACGCGGTCCGCCCGAGCGGTCGTGCGGTCCTCGTCGGCCTGGTCCATCGCACGCTCCTCCCGAACCGGCTCGCAACGACTCCTCGCAACGACTCTAGGGCATAACAGGCTGTTGACGACAGTAAGGAAGGCGTTATATTCGACAGCGACGAGGGCGCGATGCCCGCCGGCCAGCCCGGTCCCGGCGGGTATCGGCGCGTGGAACAGGGACCCAGGTGCGGATCGAATGCGTCGGTGGTGGGCCGGGCGGGCTGTACACCGCGATCCTGCTCAAGGCCGGTGACCCCTCGCGCGACGTCGTGGTCCACGAGCGCAACGCCGCCGACGACACGTTCGGGTTCGGGGTCGTCTTCTCGGCGGCCACCCTCCGGGGGCTGGAAGGCGCCGACGCACCCAGCTTCGAACGCCTGTGGGAGGCCTGCGCCCGCTGGGATCCGGTCGAGGTGCGCTACGGCGGCGAACGCATCCGGGCCCGAGGCAACTCCTTCGCCGCGATCTCGCGTCATCGGCTGCTGCACATCCTGCAGGAACGAGCCCGGGAGTTGGGCGTGGACCTGCGCTTCCGGGACGAGGTCGCCGACGTGTCCGACCTGATGGACGCCGACCTCGTCCTGGGGGCCGACGGCATCAACAGCAGGGTGCGCGCGCACTTCGCCGAGCACTTCCGGCCCCGGTTGACCGTCGAGGGGAGCAAGTTCATCTGGCTGGGGACCACGCAGCGCTTCGACGCCTTCACCTTCATCTTCACCGAGTCCGACGCCGGTCGGTTCCAGGCCCACATCTACCCGTTCAGCGCGGGCGTGGGCACCTTCATCGTCGAGTGCAGCGACGACACCTGGCGTGCGGCCGGCCTGGACGCTGTCAACTCCGACGACCTCGCACCCGGCGAGAGCGACCACGCCACGATCGCCCACCTCCAGGACCTGTTCGCCGACCACCTCGACGGGCACGACCTGGTGGCCAACAACTCCAAGTGGCTGGACTGGACCACCGTCCGAAACGAGTCGTGGCGCCACGACCGGGTCGTCCTGCTCGGCGATGCCGCCCACACCGCCCACTTCTCGATCGGTTCGGGCACCAAGTTGGCGATGGAGGACGCGATGGCGCTGGCCGACGCCATCTCGACCACCACCACGCTGGACCACGCCCTGGACGCCTACGTCAGCGCGCGCAAGCCCAGCGTCGAGGGGATCCAGGAAGCCGCGTCCGAGAGCCTGGACTGGTTTGCCCGGTACGGGCGCTACTGGGGCTTCGATCCCCCCCAGTTCGCCTACAGCCTGCTGACCCGCAGCACCCGGGTCGACTACGACAACCTGCGCCAACGCGACCACCGCCTGGTCGACGACCTCGACCGCTGGTACGCCGCCAGGGACGGTCGGGTGCCCCTGGTGCCCCGGGCTCCGGCCTTCGATCCCATCGACGTCGGACCGACCCGGCTGGCCAATCGCCTGGCACTGGTGGCGACTCCCGACGACGGAGCCGTCGTCGGCATGCCGTCGTCACAGCACCTCGATGCGCTGGTGCGCTGGGCCGACGCCGACGCCGCGCTGGTGCTGGTCGACGGCGTGGCGGTGTCGGCCACTGGGCGCGCCACCATCACCGACGCGGGGGTGTGGACCGACGAACAGGGCCGGCGTTGGGCCGAGGCCCTGGCCACCGCCCGCCGCGGAGGCGATGCGCGGGTCGGCCTGCGCCTGGTACACGCGGGACCCCGCGGCGCCACCCAACCACGCGATCGCGGCATCGGCCGCCCGTTGCCGCGGGACCGGGCCTGGCCGCTGGTCGCCGCCTCACCGGTGCGCTGGAGTTCCACGGCCCACCGACCGGTCGAACTCGACGTCGGCGACATGGAGGCGGTCGTGCAGGACCACGTCGAGGCCGCGCGACGGGCCGCCGATGCCGGGTTCGACGCCATCGAGATCCATGCCGGTCACGGCGGGCTGCTCGCGTCCTTCCTGTCGCCACTCACCAACCACCGCGACGACGACCACGGCGGCGACATCGCACACCGGATGCGCTTCCCCCTTCGGGTGGTCGAGGGCGTGCGTGCGGCCTGGCCCCGGGACCGCCTGCTGTCGGTGTGCCTGTCGGCCAGCGACCTCGAACCGGATGGCATCGACCACGACGACGTGTTGGCCGTGGTCGACCAGTTGCGCGCGAACGGGGTCGACCTGGTTCACGTGGTCTCCGGACAGACGACCGCACGGTCCCGCCCCGAGTACGGACCGGCCTTCAATGCCCGCTGGAGCGACCTGGTCCGCAACGAGGGATCCGGCCCGGTCATGACCTCGGGCAACATGCCCACCGTCGACGACGTCAACCACGTGCTGATGAGTGGACAGGCCGACGTGTGCGTCCTCGGTCGTCCCCTGCCGGCCCTGCCGGACTGGCTGACCGGCACTCGGACGGCTGAACGGGTGGACATCACGACGACGACCGAGCGCACCGCCGGGACGAAGGAGCAGGCATGAAGGTGGGAGTCGGACTGCCGAACGGACTGCCGGGTGTGGACCCGACCATGGTGGCCCAGTGGGCCCGACACGCCGACGCCGGTCCCCTGGACAGCCTCGCGGTGGTCGACCGGATCGTCTACGACAGCCTGGATCCCGTGGTCTCCCTGGCGGCCGCGGCCGCGGTCACCGAACGCATCGAGCTGGTCACCAGCATCCTGATCGCGCCCCTGCGCGAGACCTCCACGATGGCCAAGCAACTCCTGTCGCTGCATGCGATGGCACCGGGCCGGCTCACGGCCGGCCTGGCGATCGGCGCCCGCGGCGACGACTACGACGTGTCGGAGTTCGGGCAGGCGACCCGTGGACAGCGCCTGACCGACCAGCTCGGCCGCATCCGCCAGCTCGAGGAGGACGGCGAGGTCCGGGTCCCCGGCGACCACCCGCCACTGCGCCTGCTCATCGGCGGCACGTCCGGCCCCGCGTTGTCGCGGATGGCCCAGTTGGCCGACGGGTGGCTCCACAACGGGTCCCCACCCCGCCTGTTCCACCAGCAGGTGGCCGAAGCCCACGCTGCCTGGGCCGACGCCGGACGTCCCGGCCGACCGGAGGTCTGGTCGATGGCCTACTACGCGCTCGGCGACACGGCCGAGGCCGGACGGGACTACCTACTGGACTACTACGCCTTCACGGGCGCCTTCGCCCAGCGCATCGCCGACGGGCTGTTGACCAGCCCGCTGGAGATCCGCGACTACTCCCAGGCGTACGCCGACGCCGGCTGCGACCACCTGCTGTTGTTTCCCACGGTGCCCACCCTCGACCAACTGGACCTGCTCGCCGACGTCGTGACCTCCGCGACCTCCACCAGCGCCGGGACCGACCAGCCCGCTCGCTGATCGCCTCCACCCCACACCGCCGCCCCCCGCCGCCACCGCCGCCACCGGGAGTACGACCATGACCTCGCCGCCCACCGCCCTCGTCGACACCTTCGTGGCCGACCACCTTCCGCCCACCCGGGCATGGCCGGACCTGGTGTTCACGATTCCCGACGTGCAGTACCCGGAGCTGGTGAACTGCGGTGACGAACTGCTCGACGCCACCATCGACCAGCACGGCGAGGATCGCCCGTGCCTGACCTCCCCCACCGAGTCGTGGAGCTATGGACAGACCCGCGACCGGGTCAACCAGGTCGCGAACGTGTTGGTCGAGGAGCTCGGCGTCGTCCCCGGCAACCGGGTCCTGATGCGTGGCCCCAACAACCCGTGGCTGGCGGCGTGCTGGCTCGCCACGATGAAGGTCGGGGCGGTGGCGGTCACGACGATGCCACTGCTGCGCGCGAGCGAACTGCACGACGTCGTCAACCTGGCCGAGATCGAGGTCGCGCTGTGCGATCACCGGTTCCTCGACGACCTGGAGGCCGTGGACGCCCCCCTCGAGATCGTGGCCTACGGCGGCTCCGATGACGGCGACCTCGTCCAGCGGGTGGGCTCCCATCCGACGTCGTTTCGGTCCGCTCCGACTCGTGCCGACGATCCGTGCATGATCGCCTTCACGTCGGGGACCACCGGGACGCCCAAGGGATGTGTCCACGGCCACCGCGACGTCCTGGCGATCGCCGACACCTTCTCTCGGCACGTCATCAAGCCGACCCCCGACGACGTCTTCACCGGATCACCGCCGCTCGCCTTCACCTTCGGCCTCGGCCAGTTGGTCATCTTCCCGTTGCGGGCGGGGGCAGCGACCCTGCTGCTGGAGCAGGGCTCGCCGCCGAACCTGGCTGCGGCGATCGACGACCACGGTGCGACGATCTGTGGGACCGCCCCGACGGCCTACCGGGCGATGCTCACGGTCGACGACGCCGACCTGTCGAGCCTTCGCCGCGCGGTCTCGGCCGGCGAGACCCTGTTGCGCGACACCTGGGAGAAGTTCCGTGACCGCACGGGGGTGGAACTCATCGACGGCATCGGGTCGACCGAGATGCTGCACATCTTCATCGGGTCGTCCGACGATGACATCCGGCCCGGATCGACCGGCCGACCGGTCCCGGGCTACGAGGCCCGCATCGTCGACGACGAGGGCACCGAGGTGGCTGACGGGACCGTCGGGCGCTTGAGCGTCCGTGGCCCCACCGGCTGTCGCTACCTCGACGATCCCCGCCAGGACGACTACGTCCAGGACGGCTGGAACGTCACCGGCGACGCCTTCCTCCGGGACGACGACGGCTGGTACTGGTACCAGGCCCGCATCGACGACATGATCATCTCGTCGGGCTACAACATCGCCGGGCCGGAGGTGGAGGCCGCCGTGATGACCCATCCGGCGGTCCGGGAGGTCGCGGTGGTAGGTGAACCCCACGAGGAACGGGGAAACATCGTGGTGGCCCACGTCATCCTCCGCGCCACCGATGACGCCCCCCCGACCGCGCAGGACCTGCAGGACCACGTCAAGCAGGAGATCGCGCCCTACAAATACCCGCGACGGGTGTATTTCGTGGACGAGTTGCCCAGGAGTCCGACCGGCAAGCTGCAACGCTTCAAGCTGCGCGAGGACGCCTGACCACGAACGATCGACCACCGTCGAGATCGGGGCGCGACGCGGGGCTGCGCCGAACCCGCCGCTGTTCGCATGGGCAGCACCCGGGAGGGGGTCCGGCATGAGGTTGCTGAAGTCCAGGTCGCTGGTCTTCGACGTCTACGGCGCCTTCGTCCGCGACCTCGGCGGATGGATCGCCGTGGCCGACCTGATCGCCCTGATGGACCACCTCGGCGTCGAGGAGCCGGTGGTGCGCTCGTCGGTGTCGCGGTTCCTGCGCAAGGACCTGTTCGAGCGTGACCGCATCGACGGACAGGTCGGCTACCAGTTGACGCCGGCCGCCAACCGCATCCTGACCGAGGGCGACCAACGGATCTTCGCCCGACTGGAGCCCGCGCGCGTCGAGGACGGGTGGGTGCTGGCCACGTTCTCGGTGCCCGAGAACGTCCGGTCCAGGCGCCACCAGTTGCGCAGTCGCCTGGAATGGCTCGGCTTCGGCAACCTCGTCGGTGGCCTGTGGATCGCGCCGCGCCGCATCGAGGAGCAGACCCGCCGGATGGTGCTGGACCTCGGACTGCAGGACCACGTCGACCTGTTCGAGGCGCACTACCGGGACTTCGGCGACCTGCCCTCGCTGGTCCGGCGGTGTTGGAACATCGACGCGATGCGCCGGGGCTACGTCGAGTACCTCGACAACTTCCGGCCGGTCCACGATCACTGGGCCGATGCAGACCCGCACGCCGACGTCGCCGCGGCCTTCCGCGACTACGTGACCGCCCTGCACGAGTGGCGCAAACTGCCCTACCTCGACCCGGGCCTGCCACCGGAACTCCTGCCTGACGCCTGGGAGGGCAACACCGCGGTGGCGCTGTTCACCAACCTGCGCACGATGCTCGAACCTGCCGCCAGGCGCCACGTTGTGCGCACTGTCGGCGAGGACACCTGACCGAGTCCCGCGACGTGGCTCGGAGGGCGAGCGCTTCCGTGGATCGCCCGCGTGGGGCGATACAGGCCGATCTGTGCGCGACGGTGCGGCATCACCTTTCTTGGAAGGTCGCCGTGAAGTCGTCGAAACGGCCTGACAGGTCGTCCCAGCGAGCTGCCGGGACCTGGTAGTTGAGGATGAAGCCGTGGTCGCCGTTGCTGAAGTTCAGGTGCACCGCCCGCAACGTCTGGTCGCCCGGCGTGTAGGTGTACTCCCAGCGGACGGCGTCGTAGTCGCGGTACTGGACAGGTTCGAGCGCGATCTGCTGGTAGCTGCCGTAGCGAGAGCGGAAGTCGTCGCGGATCCGTTGCGTGTCGAGCAGCACGTCGGCGGCCGGTGCGTCCGTGTCGACGGCCCGCAGGTACGCGTCGCCGGAGGGCGCCACGAGGTCGGTCGCCGAGTCCGGCGCCTCCCGCGGCTCCCAGTCACCTGGCACGCCCACCGAGAACGCGCCACCGTCGAAGGACCTCCAGCCGTCCGGCAGCGCTCCGGACGAGGCAGGCGCACTCGGGGCCTCCGGTTCCGTCGTGGCCGGGGCCGGCTCCGGCTCCGGCTCGCTGGACGTGGGCTCCGGCTCGGCGGGCGACGGCTCCGGCTCGGGAGCTGCCGGCTGCGACTCGGTGGGTGACGGCTCCGACTCGGGAGCTGCCGGCTCCGGCTCGGGAGCTGCCGGCTCCCGCTCGGTGGGTGGCGGCGTGGCCGAGCTTGGCGACTGGGAGGGTTCGGCCGACGCCTGCGGAGGCTCGGGTGCGGCGACCGATGCCTGCGCGTTCGGGTCCGATCCGTCGGTGGTGGTGTCCCCGTCACCAGAGGTCAGCCCGATGACGACGGCAACCAGCGCCAGCGCCAGCAAACTGCCCAGGATCAGCATCGCGCGGCGGCGCTCGCCCCCGTCCTCGGTGCCGGCGGAGACCGGTCGGTCCGGACCGGATCGAGCACCGTCGGGACCGCGCTCCTGTGGCGGCTCGGCTGCGTCCCGGGTCGCAACGCCGGTCGAGATCACGACTGTGGAGGGTGTGCCGTCCTCGTCCTGCCGGGATGCGGACTCGTGCGCCGTTCGCAGCAGGTCCCGGGTCGCGGCGGTGTCGGGCCTGGCGGCCGGGTCCTTGGCCAGCAGCCCCATCAGCACGGTCGCCAGCGGCCCGGCTCGCTCCATCGGTCGCGGCGCGGCGGAAGCGACGGCGTTGATGGTGGCCATCATGTTGTCACGTTGGAACGGCGGCACGCCCTCCACGGCGTCGTACAGCGTCGAGCCGAGTGCCCACAGGTCACATGGTGGGCCGACCGGTCCGCCCTCGAGCTGTTCGGGGGAGATGTAGTCCGGCGTGCCGAGCGCCTCGCCCGTCCGCGTCAGTCCCGTCTCGCCGAGCACGGCGGCGACCCCGAAGTCCGTGACCACGGCCGGTCCGACGTCCGGGACGAGCACGTTGCTCGGCTTGACGTCCCGGTGGATCACCTCCCCACGGTGCGCGGCTTCGAGGCCGTCGAGGACCTCGAGGCCGATTGCGGCCACGCGCTGGGGCGGCAGCGGTCCGTCGTGGCTGACCAGGGTGGCCAGCGACGGCGCGTCGACGTGCTCCATGACGATGTGCAGCGCCTCGTCCCCCTCGATGACGTCGTAGATCGTGATGACCGACCGGTGTTCGAGCCGGGCCGCGGCCCGAGCCTCCCGCAGGGCGCGGGTGCGCACGCGCAAACGGTCTGGCTCCGGCAGGTGTGCCGGGAGCGCAATCTCCTTGATGGCCACCGTCCGTCCGAGGACTTCGTCGGTGGCCCGCCAGACCGTCCCGCCGCCGCCGGCGCCGATCTGGCCGGTGACGGTGTAGCGGTTGGCAATCATGTGCATGCTCATAGCGCCCAACGGTACGTCCCGCCACCAGGCGCGTCGGGTGTCGACTGGCCGTCCGACGCGGACGCGAGGGCGGTCGTTCCATGGCCCGACACCTGCACACCGCCACTCCCGGGCTCGTCTGGGAGATCGCCAGCGGCCAGCCTGGCCGGCGCGTCCTTGGCCGGGCGTGCCTCGCCTGCGAGACGGCGGGCCTGTCGGCTGGACCTGCACGACTGGTTTGCGTTCTGCCGCCGACACCCCATCCATCCTTGGTCCCGTCCGCAACGTGAGTGGCCGCCACTCATTCCGCACACGGCCATCGCCCACAAGTTTCTCCCACCCGACGAATCGACAGGAGAAGCCATGATGGACAGGGTTCGGTCACGGACCGCGACACCGATGTTGCTGTTGGCAATGCTGGCAGTGATGATCCTGACGGCGGCGTTCGCCGATCCCCCCGATCAATCCGGGGTCGTGGAACGCGCGCCGGAGTTGAGTGCCTGGGTGTTCTGGGACGGCGACCTGATCGTGTTTTCGGGACCACCCCAAGACGCGGCCACGTGTCTCGGCCTGGCAACCCAGGGCTTCGACTACGAGGGCTTCCTGAAGCCGATCTCCACCATCGTCACGAGATCTCCACAAATCCGGAAGGCGCAGCCCGGTCGACGTGCGCGAACGGCCAAGCCGAACACCGACAGGTCGGTCCCCACGCTCATGGACCCTACGCCCTCGTGACGGGCATGCATCGCCAAGTTGCGGAAGGCCTTGCGAGCAATCTGTCTCGACGACGCCGACGACTAGAAGGGGCCCGGAATGGCCACCCAAGCCGCGATGCCGCCAACCGACGACAAAGGGGACCCCCGTCGAAACGTGCACTGGTTGTGCACTGGCGAGGCCCGAAGCGCGAAGTGATGTTTCACTGTGGTCCTGATGCCACAGCACTCGAACTCACAGATGTCTTAAGTTTCACGGTTGGAATTCACGCTTTCGACCGATAACCTGAACTTCGCCGAACAACTGTCGATGGGCCTGAACTTGAGCGCGCTAGGAAGTCTCGTCCCCGTTCGTGGCGTCGACCACCGGTATGACGAGGAGTACTCGCACCGGGCGTTCGTGCCCGACGCACTGCCAGCGACAGTCGAGCTCACAACCGCCGCATGGGCTGGCGTGACCGCGGCTCAGGGCGACATCGCCCGCCTGGACGGTGCGGCAGGTGAGCTGCCCGACCCAATGCTGCTCGTGGCGGCCCTGCTGCGCCGCGAGGCCGTGACCACGTCGGCACTTGAAGGCACGCACACGGGTTTCGGGGACCTGCTGCAGGCCGAGGTGTCGGGCCAGGCGGCAAGCGGCGACACGCGCGAAGTCCTCAACTACGTGCATGCCGCCGAGCAGGCGATCGCCGCCCTCCAAGAGTTGCCCGTGTGCATGCGTCTCCTCCACAACGCGCACCGTCGCCTTCTCGACGGGGT
>JBBSMS010000007.1:0-44155 GCA_038233055.1 Nitriliruptorales bacterium | reverse complement strand
GAAGCGGTTCCTGACGCCGTCGCAGAAGTACGAGATCTGGTTGCAGCTGGTCCGTCAGGAGGTGACCCAGAACGAGGCTGCCGTGGCGTGGCAGGTGGACCGCTCCACAATCATGCGGATCCGGAAGGTGGCCAAGGACGGTGCGCTGGCGGCCCTGTCTCCGTCGCGGCCGGGCCGCAAGGTGACCGAGCGCGACTGGGAACTCGAACAGGCCAACGCCGAGATCGTCCGGTTCCGGAGGCGGTCAAGGAGTCGGCGGTGAAGTTGACGTTGGTGGAGGGAAAAGACGGTTGGGGCTGAGTGGCCGGGTCCCCCGCCGGGTCGACGCGGTCACCAAGGCTGGTCTGTTGGACCTCATCGACGGCGCCGTTGGGGCCGGATGGCCGGTCCGTCGTGCCGCCCACACCCTGAACTGACCCAGGGTCGGGTGTGGCGTTCTGACGCAGGGTCAAGAGTGGCGCTATCCCCGGTACTGACAGCGCTTGCCCGTGGGGTTCGAGGGTCGGGTGAGGTATCCGGATCTGGGGAATCCGGTCCGTGCTGCGGGGGAGACTCGAGGGCTCGGGACGCGTTCCGGGACCCGGGCGGGGCACGCATACGCTGGGGCGTTCGCGGGCTCGTTCGTCCGCGTTCGTTCACCCGGAGGTCGCCGTGTCCGTGTTCCTCGATGCGTTGGCAGGGCGCGAGCCGGCACACATGCCGGTGTGGTTCATGCGCCAGGCGGGCCGGGCGTTGGCCGAGTACCGCGAGATCCGGGCCGAGCACTCCTTCGACGAGGTGGTCCACACCCCGGACCTGACCGTCGAGGTGACGCTCCAACCGGTCCGCCGCTACGGCGTCGACGCGGCGATCCTGTTCTCCGACATCGTCACCCCCGTCCAGGCCGTCGGGTTGCCGGTCGAGATCCGCAAGGGCGTCGGGCCGGTGCTGGACCAACCGATCCGGACCGTCGAGGACCTCGAACGCCTGCGGCCGCTGGAGCCGGAGCAGGACGCGCCCTACGTGCTCGAGTCCATCCGCCTGCTGGTGGACGAGTTGGGCGACACGCCGCTGATCGGGTTCGCGGGTGCGCCGTTCACGTTGGCGTCGTACCTGATCGAGGGACGTCCGTCGCGAGACCATGCCACCACCAAGGCCTTGATGCGGACCGAGCCGCTGGTGTGGGACGGCCTGTTGTCGCGCCTGGCGGACCTGGTCGCGACCCACCTGCGCGCCCAGGTGGCTGCCGGCGCCTCGGCCGTGCAACTGTTCGACTCGTGGGCCGGGACGCTGTCGCCGGCGGACTACCGCACCTTCGTCCTGCCCTACTCCCGCCGCGTGCTGACCGCACTGGACGACCTGGACGTGCCCCGGATCCACTTCGGTGTGGGGACGGGTGAGTTGCTGGGCCTGATGGCGGCGGCAGGGGCCGACGTGGTGGGGGTCGACTGGCGGGTCCCGATGGACCTCGCCCGCGAGCGCATCCCGGCCGACGTCGCGACCCAGGGCAACCTCGACCCGACCGTCGTGGTGGCCGGGGCAGCACCGGCGTTGGCGGCGACCGACGAACTGTTGGGCCGGATCGGGCCGCGCCACGACCACGTCTTCAATCTCGGCCACGGCGTCCTGCCACCGACTGACCCCGGGGTGTTGGCCGCGGTGGTCGACCACGTGCACGAGGCCACGGCGCGATGACGGACCCGTCTCCTGACGCGGTGGAGCAGGTTGACCTGGTCGTGGTCGGCGGCGGCATCACCGGGCTGGTGGCGGCGTACGAGGCGGTCGCGGCCGGACTGGACCCGGTGCTGCTGGAGGCTGGTCACGCCGCCGGAGGCAAACTGTCCACCCGCGACCTGGGCACGGGCCCGCTGGACGTCGGGGCGGACTCGTTGCTGGCGCGGCACCGCGCGGGTGTGGAGTTGGCCCGCGACCTGGGCCTGACGCTGGTCCACCCGACCACGGGCACGGTGCAACTGGTCGCCGACGGACACCTGCGCCGGCTGCCATCCGGGGCCCCGTACGGAATCCCGACCGACCTGGTCGCCCTGGCGCGGGCACGAGTTCTGTCCCCGGTCGGGCTGGCGCGGGCATCGCTTGAGGCGGCGTGGCCCCGGCGACGTCGAGGTCCCCACGACCGGTCGGTCGCCGAGGTGGTGGCGGATCGCTACGGAGACGAGGTGGTCGAGCGCCTGGTGGAGCCGATGTTGGGCGGGATCTACGCCGGGCGCCCCGACCGGCTGTCGGTCGAGGCCACCACGCCGCTGGTTGCGAGCGCGGATCGTCGCGGCCGATCGCTGGCGCACGCGCTCCAGCACGCGCTGGCCCGTCGACCGGAACGCGATTCGGCCGTGTTCGCCACGCCCGAAGGCCTGATGGGGTCGTTGGCGACGACCCTCGCCGACCGGCTGGGGACGGTCGTGCGGACCGCGTCGCCGGTGGTCGGACTTGACCACCACGGCGACGGTTGGCTCGTGCGGGTCGGGTCGGCCGACGGGCGCCCCGGGGCCGACGTGTTCGCCTCGGCCGTGGTCCTGGCCGCGCCAGCGCACGTGTCGGCGCGGTTGCTCGGAACCGTGGCGCCGGGAAGTGCCGCCGAACTGGGCACCGTGGACCATGCGTCGGTATCGGTGATCGCCCTGCGCTACGGCGCCGCGGACCCGGCCGACCTGCCGGCCGCGTCCGGGATCCTGGTGCCGCGCCGGGAGGGACGGCTGGTCAAGGCCGCGACGTGGCTGGCACGAAAGTGGCCGCACCTGGCCGACCGGGGGGCGGTCCTGCGCGCGAGCGTCGGACGCATCGATGACCACCGCCACCTCGACCTGGACGACGACGAGTTGGCCGCGATCGTCGACCGCGAGGTCCGTGACCTGACCGGACTGGCTGCGAGCGCCACCGAGCACGTGGTGGTGCGCTGGGTGGACGCGCTCCCGCAGTACGACGTCGGCCACCTCGGTCGAGTTGACCGGATCCGCCGCAACCTGCCGGACGGGATCCTGCTCGCGGGCGCCGCCTACGACGGGATCGGGGTCAGTCCGTGTGTCGCCTCCGGCCAAGCCGCCACGGCTGCCGCGGTCGCGCACCTGGACGGGTGACCGATTCGATCAGTCCTCCAGCGGGGCGGCCTCCTCGACCAGGTCCTCGCCATCGTTGCGGACGTTGTTGACGCGATCGCTGACCGTGTGTGCGCGCAGGTCCGGCGGGTCGAAGGCGGTCACGGCTCGCAGCAAGTGGGGCGCCTCGTCGGGGTCGGCCGACAGCCAGTCGGCGTGGAGCGTCTCGGGCAGCATCACCGGCATGCGATCGTGGATGTCGCGCATGCGGCCGCTGGCCGCGGTGGTGACGATCGCACAACTCGACAGCCACTCGGCATCGGGGTCCGCCGGATCCTTCCACACGGTCCAGATGCCGGCGAAGCCCAGCGGGTGTTCGTCGGCGGCCTGGATGAACCACGGCTGTCGACGGTCGAGTCCGTCGCGGTCCTGCCACTCGTAGAAGCCGTCCGCGGGGATGATGCAGCGGCGCTCGCGGACCGAGCGTCGGAACATCCCGTTGGTCGCCACGGTCTCGATCCGGGCGTTGATCGGGGCCCGACCCTTCAGCGTCTTCGACCAGTGCGGCACGAACCCCCAGCGCATCGTGCCCAGGCGCCGTTCCTGCTCCTTGGCGACGACGGCGTAGACGTCGAGCGTGGGCGCGACGTTGAACCGCGCCCCCTGGGACTCGGTCCGGACCACGTCCACGTCGAAGGCGTCGGCGAGTTGCTCGGGGGTCGAGACGGCGACGTAGCGGCCGCACATGTCAGGCTCCTTCGTGTGGGTCGGGGTCGGGATCGGCGCTGGCGGACCTGTCGAACACGTCGCCGTACCAGGGCGGGCGGTCAGGCACCGGTCCGGGAGCGCCGAAGCGGTCCTCGGCATCCTCGGTGAGGTCGTAGGACAACGCCAGTCCGGGGCCGCCGGGAAAGCGGACGTCGAGGTCGGCCCGGCGGGAGAAGCCGAGGCGGTCGTACAGGCGATGGGCAGCGGCCATGAATCCCATGCTGAAGATCGCGAGGCGGCAGCACCCGGCCCAACGGGCGCGTTCGATGCAGGCCTCAACCAGGGCACGCCCCACGCCGCGGCCCCGGGCCCGCTCGGCCACCGACAGGAACCGGAAACTCGCGTCGCCCATCGGTGGCACCACGGGCTCGTGCAGTGGCGAGTCCGCCAGCGCGAATGCCACCACACCCACGACGTCGCCGCCGTCGTCGGCGACCAGTGTGGCGGTCGCGCGGTGGGCCCATCGCGAGGGATCCAGCACGTCCCGGAGGTAGGGCGTGTCCGGTCCGAACCCCGCGTAGCCGACGCGCAGGATCTCGGTGATCGCCTCGTGGTCCTGCGGAGTCGCCTCGCGGATCGTCACCCCCTCCACGTTGTCCTCCCGCGCTGGTCGGCCGTCCAGCGTACGCCGCCTGCGGCCCTCCACCACGCGCGGATGGCGATATCCGCAATCGATCGCTGAGCAGGCACGATGCGCCTCGATCTCGTCCTCGATCGACGCTCGTCCGGACAGGGGATCCCGGGCCAACCCGGATCGGTCGCGATCCCGAGGGCGCCGTCAGTCGCGTTCAGCCAGCGTGAAGGCCAGCACGTCGCGACGGTCCTCCAGCATCTCCACCAGCAGCGGGAGCCGATCGTCCAGGCCGGGTGCCTCGAGCAGTCGCTGTCGATCGAGTGGACCGAGGCACGCCACGATCGTTGCCTGCCAGATCGCGATGTCGAGGTCGCGGGGGAGGGTCGATGACTCGAGCAGGCGGTCCCGGTCCTCGGCGTCCACCCGTTGCGCCAGCAGCGCCACGATGTCGTCCAGGCGGGCCTGGATGTCGATCCGTCCCCGTCGCGGCATCGTGGGGTTCCCGTCGTTCTCTCGGATCTCTCGTCGAGGTTCATCATCCCAACCCTCAACCTCAGCTACAGGATAAGGATCGTCTCGCAACCAGCGGGAGATCCGGATTCGGCGACGTCCCACGACGAGCACCAGCCGACGACCGTCATCGAGGTGCTGGTGTTCGAGGATCTCGGCACGGACACCGACCGTCGAGCGCAGGTCGCCACCACCGACCTCGTGACCATGGGTGATCAGGGATACGCCGAAACCGTCGTCTGCGGCCAACACGTCCTCCATCATGGCGTGGTAGCGCGGTTCGAAGATCTGCAGGGGCATGCCCATCCCGGGCAGGAGCGGGGTCCCGAGCGGGAACATCGGCAATGGCATGGTCATCGGGGTGATCCTGGTCGGTGCGGCGTCGTGACGGGCAGGTTGCGGACGGGTCCGGGATCCAGGCAGGACCCGTCCGCGCGCAGGGCCGCAAGGCCGTCGCGGTCGCCCTCGCCGAGTGCGGCCGGTCCGGGCAGGGGATACGGGTAGAGCAACTGGTCGCCGTCGTCGACGTGGTCGAGGCCGACCAGGTGCGAAGCCTCGTGGAGCAGGGTCGCGCCCCAGGACCCGTCCCGCGTGGTGAAGTTGGGGTCGAGGTCCACGTCGTCGGCCAGCAGGACCTGGCCGGTCACGAACACGTCGTCGACCACCACCGGTACGGCCAGCGCGCGGTCGTCGTCGGCCAGCCAGGTCACCTGTTCCCGCGAGGCGAGCGTGACCAGCACCGGTTGCCACCGATCGTCCTCGGTGGCGGTGCCGCGCTCGGCCCCCACCCGGCCGTCGTCGACGCCGGCGTGGTGGAAGGTCAGTCCGGCCTCGGCGCCGACCTGGTCGAAGGCGGCGGTCGCCAGGGCCACCAGCCACGGCGGATCGCTCGGTCGCACGACCCACTCGATCGGTCGACACGGGTCCCAGCGCAGCGGCGTGCCGTCGGCGCGAGCCCCCCATACCGCCCAGCCGCGCCCGTGCGGCGCGAGCGTGACGGTCGGGGTTGTCGTGGGCGACCCCCCGGGGGCGTCGTCCACGGCACCCATCCCCCAGGTGGCCACGCCGGCCGCCACGGCGACGACCGCCGCGCCGACGAGCACGGTGAGCGCCAGGCGCGGGACCGTTCGCACGTCACGTCCTCGACTCGGGATCGTGTCCGCATCGTAGGTCCCGACGACCCCGCCCCGGCACGCGTCGGTGGAGTCCGATCCGCCGTCGCGGTTGGTCGACGCGCGTCAGGCGGCGGTCGCGGCGGGCGCTGGCGAGGTCACGGCCGCCGGCGTGGGCGACGGCACGACCGACGGCGTCGGCGTCGGGACCGGTGGTTCGGTCGGTTCGGGTGGCGCCGTCGGCTCCGGCGGCGGCGGCGGTGGCGGGGTGGGCGACGGCGTCGGGCTCGGCGTGGGCGAGGGCGTCGGGGACGGGGTTGGGCTGGGCGTCGGTGACGGTGTCGGCGTGGGGCTGGGGGTCGGCGAGGGCGTCGGCGTGGGGCTGGGGGTCGGCGAGGGCGTCGGCGAGGGGGTCGGCGACGGGGTCGGCGACGGGGTCGGCGACGGCTCGCCACGGTCGAAGGCGTCCAGGTCGGGCTCGGGGAAGTCGCGCACCTCCAGGTCGCGCACGGCCACCTCCATGAAGTCGTGCCAGATCTCGGCCGGGAGGTTCGCGCCGGACAGGCCCTCGATCGCGCTGTTGGAGTCCAGGCGACCCACCCACACGGCCGTGGCGCGCTGTGGCACGAAGCCGGCGAACCAGCCGTCGGCGCCGCCCTGGGTGGTGCCGGTCTTGCCCGCGACCGGCCGGTCGTCGAGGGCGGCGGCACTGCCGGTCCCGTCGGTCACGGCGGTCTCGAGGACCGAGGTCAGGGCGTGCGCGACGTTGGCGTCGATGACGGCGTCCTGGCCGGTGCCCGCGACGTACACCTCCTGGCCGTCGGTCGTCGCGATCCGGCGGATGAGGTGGGTGTCGACGCGAACGCCCTCGGCGGCGATGGTGGCGTAGGCGTGCGCCAGTTCGGTCGGCGTGAACTCGTCGACGCCCAGCGTCATCGAGTCACCCAGCGAGAAGGTGGCCTCGGTCGTGTCGTCGGGGGCGGGCCGCTCGGCAGGCAGACCCAGCAGACGCGCCATCGAGGCGACCTGCTCGGGGCCGACCTCGCGCTGGATGTTGACGAATGCGGTGTTGGCGGACACGGCCGTGGCCTCGCGGAGGGTGATCATGCCGCGATCCTCGTCGGCGTAGTCCCGCACGAACCCGTCGTCGTCGGCCTCCGTGGGTCCCTCGTCCACCACCTCGATCTCGGCCGGGGCATCGAACTCCGCGTCGGGCGAGAAGCCGGCCTCGAAGGCCGCGCCAGCCGTGAAGGCCTTGAAGGTGGAGCCGACCTGGCGCAGGCCGTCGGTGGCGACGTTGAACTGCTGCTCGCCGAAGTCCGGCCCGCCCACCAGCGCGATCACCTCGCCGTTGGACGGATCGACCGACACCAGGGCGCCGGACAGGTCGTCGGCGTCGAGGTCGGACCCGGCGAGGCCGTCCGCCACGGCCTGCTCGCCCGCCTGCTGCGCCTCCAGGTCCAGCCCGGTCTCGATCACCAGGTCCTGCGCCACGGCCCCGTCACCCAGCAGGTCGACCAACTCGTCGGTCACCGCGTCGAGGTAGTACGGGGCGGTCCGTGAGGCCGCGGCGGTGTCCGTGCTGACCTCGGGCAGGCCCTCGTCGACCAGCCGGTCGTGGTCGGCCTGGCCCAGCCAGCCTTCCTCCAACATGCCGTCCAGGACGTAGATCCGGCGCCGATTGGCGGCCTCGGGTTCCTCGGCCGGGTCCAGGCCCTCGGGCGCCTGGATGATGCCGGCCAGGGTGGCGGCCTGGCTCACGGTCAGTTCGGAGGCTGGCACGTCGAAGTAGGTCTCGGCCGCGGCCCCGATCCCGACCGAGCCCCGCCCCCAGTAGATCGAGGTGAGGTACCAGCCCAGGATCGTGTCCTTGTCCACGCTGCGTTCGAGCTTGATCGCGATCGCGGCCTCGTTGACCTTGCGCGTCAGGGTCTGCTCGTCGCCCACCACGGCGTTCTTCACATACTGCTGGGTCAGCGTCGACCCGCCCTGCTCGATCTGGCCCGCACGCACGTTGACGTACAGCGCGCGGGCGATCCCCAGCGGCGACACGCCCTGGTGGGTGTAGAAGTCGCGGTCCTCGGCGGACAGCACGGCCAGCCCGACGTGCTCGGGGAGGTCGGCGAGCGTGACGTCGGTCCGGGTGACCTCGCCGGCCAGGGTCCCGACGACCTGCCCGTCGCGGTCCAGCACGGTGGTCGCGGCCGGGGCGATGTCCTCCGGCAGCGGCACGCGTACGAACAGCACGAACAGGGTGGCCGCGAGGACGGCGGCCAGCAGCAGGCCGGGGACGAACAACCAGGCCAGCCAGCGCTGCCAGCGCCCGGGCCGGCGCGAGGAGGAGCGGGCGGCGGAGTCACCGTGGTGGGAACGTGGGTCGTTGTGGGAAGCCATCTGGGAAACGGTATCCGGCGCCACACTGTGGTCCGGGCAGGCGAGTCGGCTGGTCGGGCCGACGCATGCGCCAGCCCGCGACCGGCGTGTGCCGGGTCAGGTCGAGGGTGGTGGCGGGGGCTGCGAGTCATCGGCCGGTGGCGGCGGGCTTGCCAGCCGCCGGGTCTCCTCGCCGGCCGGGTCGCGGACGAGGGTGTCATCGTCGTGCGCGTCGGGCTGGGCCGCCCCGTCGTGGTGTGCGTCGGTCTCCAAGGCCGGGTCACCGTCCGCGTGGGGGGCGTCAGCCGGGTCCGAGCTGGTCGCGTCGGCGCTCGACTGGTCGGGGTGGTCGCTCGACCCCATGGGATCGGTGTCGGGGTCGAGGTCATCGGCACGTGCCAGCAGTTCGTCGCGGTCGGCCATGGCCTGGTGGGCGTCCTGGCGCCGTTGGGAGGTGTCGGCCTCGACTTCCTGGGTGCGCGCTTCGATGGCTTCAGCCTGTTCGCGGGCTCGATCGGCCTCGGCGCGCGCCTGGTCGGCCTGGGCTTCGGCCTGGCGCGCGCCGGCGACCCGGTCCTCGACGGCGGGCGTGTGCTCGCGGGCCTGGTCGCGGAGCTGGTGGGCTTCGTCCCGGTGGCGCAGGTCCTGCTCGCGGCGGGCGGCCGCGGAGCGAGACCGCATGGCCATCACCAGCGCGGCGACCAGCACCAGGATCACGACCCCGGCGACGATGATGATCTCGTAAAGTCCCATGGGGTGTTCCTCGGTCGGTTCGACGTCGTCCGGCCGCGGGCGTGGGGCCCGCACGGCACGACTCCGATCATCCAATCCGGTGGCGCGACCCGCGGCCGGGGCCGAACGGCCGACCCCCGGCCACCTGGCCCGGCAGCGTCCGATGGCACGCGACGATCCTGGGCACCACGACCACCGACATCCGGAGGATCCCATGGCCCGCTTCGACCACCACGTCGCACTCGTGACCGGGGGAGGATCGGGGATCGGGGCGGCCACGGCCCGGGTCCTGGCTGCTGACGGCGCCCGCGTGGCGGTGCTGGGCCGGACACCCGAGGAACTCGACGAGGTGGTCGGCGAGATCCGAGCCGCCGGTGGGGAGGCGATGGCCGTTCCCGGCGACGTGTCGATCGAGGACGACCTGGCCGACGCGTGTGGTCGGGTCGACGGGGAGTGGGGCCGGCTGGACGTCGTGGTCGCCAACGCGGGGGTCAACGGGGTCTGGGCGCCCATCGAGGACCTGTCGGCGGACGACTTCCGCCAGACGGTCGACATCAACCTCACCGGCACCTACCTCACCATCCGGGCGGCCGTCCCGCTCCTGCGCCGGCAGGGTGGTTCGATCGTGGTGGTGTCGTCGGTGAACGGCACCCGGATGTTCTCCAACACGGGCGCGACCGCCTACGCCGCCACCAAGGCGGCCCAGGTCGCGCTCGCGCGGATGCTGGCCCTGGAACTCGCCAGCGACGGGATCCGGGTCAACTCGATCTGTCCCGGCGCGATCGAGTCCGAGATCGACGACAACACCGAGGACCACGACACCGATCGGGCGGCGGAGCCGGTCGAGTTTCCCGAGGGCGAGATCCCGTTGACCGACGGTGCCCCCGGCACGGCCGAGCAGGCCGCCGAGGTGATCGCGTTCCTGGCCAGCGCCGCCGCCGCGCATGTCAGCGGGGCCGAGATCTTCGTCGACGGGGCCCAGTCGCTGTTGCAGGGCTGATCCACCCGCCGACAGTCCCCCGAACACCACGAACGGCCACCCGATCGTGTCGGGTGGCCGTCGTGGTCGTGCGTCGTGATCAGGCCGGACGAACGGCGGGAGCAGGCTCCAGCCGGTCGGCCAGTCGTCGCAGGCCGCTGGCCAGTTCGCGGCGGCTGCGCCCGGGAGGACGCGGTCGCTGGGCCAGCACGCGGTGGCGACGCAGAGACGCGTCGACGCGGGCCTGGTGCAGTGACAGGTGCAGGACGGGATCCATCGTTGCTTCCTCGTGTTGGTGGGTGTGGCACGGTGCGTGGCCACGACACGAGACGAACGACAGGACCCGGTGAAGGCACCCGAACGACGAAACGCGGCGGCCACTGGCCACCGCGTCGAGCAGGAACCAGCCGGTCTACGAGACCGACATGGCGCACGACGCCGTGACCCGGCGGTTGCCGAGATCTGCGGGAATTCGCGTTCGCATCATCGGCTCACCTCCTGTTGGTCGCGGTGCCGTCGTGCGTTCCGGTGGGGACGTGTGTCCCGCCCGGGTCTGCTGGACGATACCCCATCGCTCGACACCTGCCAAGGGGCGCCGTCGCGATGTTCGCCGACCGCCCGGATCGCCCCCAATCGGCGCTCTGACGTATCACGGTCATCGGCCGCAGGGGTCTGCGGGGAGCGGGCCGGCTGGGTCAGAAGGCGGTCTCGGGGAGGTCCATGATGGCGCCGTCCTCGGCCATCGCCTGTTCGCGGCGGAAACGGGCCTTGGGCAGGACCGTGCGGGCCCAGTAGCGCGCCGTGGCGACCTTGCCGGTGTAGAAGTCCGTGTCACGGCCGCGGGCGCCGGCGCTCGGCCCTTGTTCGCTGGCGGCCAGCGCGTGGTGGGCGACGTCGGCCTGGCGCAGCAGCAACCAGCCGATCAGCAGTTCTGACAGCGACTCCAGCATCGACACCGTGTGCAGGCCGGTCTTGTACAACTCCGGTGCCTGCTCGACGTCGGCCATCGCGGCCATCGCCCATCCGAGCATGTGGCCGAGGTGGCCCTGCACATCCTCCAGCGCCTGGCCCAGGGCTTTGCGCTCGTCCGCCAGGTGGTCGGGGCCGGTGTCGATGGTCTCCTGGACCTGCTGGGCGAACCAGAACAGCGTCTGGGCGTTGTCGCGGGCGATCTTGCGGAACACCAGGTCCAGCGACTGGATCGCGGTCGTGCCCTCGTAGAGGGTGTCGATCTTGGCATCACGGATGTACTGCTCGATCGGGTAGTCGCGGGTGAACCCGGACCCACCGAACACCTGCAGCGAGTCGGCGAGCAGTTCGTAGGCCTTCTCGGACGAGTACCCCTTCACCAGCGGCAGCAACAGGTCCTCCCGCTTGGCCCAGGCCGCGCGCTCCTCGTCGGTCTCGGCCAGCCCGACCTGGTCCTGCATGACCGCGGCGTAGGTGCACAGAGCCCGCATGCCCTCGGCGTGGACCTTGTTGTCCATCAGCAGGCGGCGCACGTCCGGGTGGTTGATGATGGCGACCTTCGGGGCCGTCTTGTCGGTCATCCGGGTCATGTCCGGGCCCTGCTCGCGCACCTTGGCATAGTCCAGGGCGTTGAGGTAGCCGGTCGACAACGTCGCCATCGCCTTGATGCCGATGCTCATGCGGGCGTGCTCGATGATGCGGAACATCTGGGCGATGCCGTCACCGTGGCCATCCTTGTCGCCGACCAGGTACCCGACGGCGGGCCGGTCGGGATCGGCGCCCAGCGTGAGTTCGCAGGTCGCCGAGGCCTTGATGCCCATCTTGTCCTCGAGGTTGGTGACCCTGACCCCGTTGCGGTCACCCAGCGACCCGTCGTCGTCGGTCACGTGGAACTTCGGGACGATGAACAGGCGCAGGCCCTTGGTGCCGGGCGCGCCACCCTCGGGCCGCGCCAGCACCAGGTGCACGACGTTGTCGAAGGTCTGGGCGTCGGCCGAGGTGATGAAGCGCTTGACCCCGATCAGGTGCCACTGTGAGCCCAGCCCGTCCCCGGCCTCGTGTTCGCCGTCGTCGGCCACCTTGACGGCCTTGGTCACCCCGGCGCCGACGTCGGATCCGGCATCGGGCTCGGTCAGCACCATCGTGGCGCCCCAGCGGCTGTTGATCATGTGGTGGCCGAAGCGGGCGAACTGTTCCGGGGTGCCCTGTTCGGCCAGCAACTGCCCGAACAGCGGTCCCATGAACCACAACGTCGCGGCGGCGTGGCCACCCGCCATCAGTTCGTTGGCGGCCCACCGCACCGTCGGGGGTGTGCCCATGCCACCCAGTTCCAGCGGCAGCGACAGCAGGTGCCACTGGGCGTCGAAGAAGGCGTTCAGGGCCTCGTCCAGCTCGGCCGGGATGGTGACGTTGCCATCGGCGTCCAGTTCCAGCGGCGTGCGGTCGGCCGGGACGAACGAGTCCGCCCACGGCCCCGAGGAGGCGAAGCGCTCGAACTCGGTCAGCATCATCCGGGCGGTGTCCTCGTCGACGGGGTAGGCGTCGGTGCCGAGCCAGTCCTGGATCCGGAACACCTCGTAGAGGTTGAAGTGGATGTCGCGCAGGTTGCTCCGGTAGTGGCTCATGGCGTGCTCCCCTTCGCCGTGACGGCGTCTTCGCGAACTTTGAGCGAACGCTCCAAGTTGTGTCCTCGAAAGTATAGCAAGCGCTCCAATTGTGCGCGCGGGGCGGGGGCGTGGGCGGTAGCGTCGAGCCTTGCCGATGCCCGGCACGACGGAGGATCTCGACACATGGCCCGCTATCGGGTGGGGATGGAGACTCGCGCGCGGATCCTGGAGGCGACCCGGGACGTGTTGGGCGAGCAGGGGCTGGAATCCGCCACGCTCAAGGCCATCACGGACCGTGCCGGTGTCGGCGCGGGCTCGTTCTACAACCTGTTCGAGTCCAAGGAGGCGGCGGTCTGGGAGGTGCTGGCCGAAGCCATCACGGCCGTGGACCCGGACCCCGACGGCCATGGCACCGAAACCGTCGACGACCTGATCGCCGCGTTCGTGGCCTTCGTGACCGGCGAGACCGCCACCCTGGCCCGAATTCACCTCCAGTTGGCCGGCATCGCCCTGACCGAGCCCGAGGTGGCCGCGCCGATCGCGCGTTCCCACGCCCGCCGGGTCGAGCGCTTCGCCGCCGCCATGCAACGTGACGACCCCGACGTCGACGACGCGTCCGCGGCCGGCCACGCCGAGGTGTTGCTGGGGGCCTTGACCGGGCTGGCCATGCGCACCGTCATGGCCCGCGACTTCGACCTGGCGGCTGCCGCCGCCGGCCTCCCGCGCCACCCGAGCGCCGCGGCGCCGGCCGTCGGGCATCGATCGTGACGCCGGGCCTCGCGCTCGCCCTGGTCGGAGTCCTGATCGCCGGCAACGCCCTGTTCGTGGCCGCCGAGTTCGGGCTGGTCAGCGCGTCCCGTGGGGTGATGGAGGAACGGGCCCAAGGCGGTGACCGGGCCGCGGCCCGGGTCCTGGGGCAACTCGGCAACCTCTCGTTCGTGTTGTCCGCCTGCCAGTTCGGCATCACCGCGACCTCGCTGCTGGTCGGGTTCCTGGCCGAGGACGCCATCGGCGCGGTCATCATCGACCCGTTCGTGGACCTGCTCGGCCTGCCGGCCGGGTCGACCACGACCATCTCGGTGGCCGCCGCCTTCCTGCTGTCCACCATGTTCCAGATGGTCGTGGGGGAACTGGCCCCGAAGAACTACGCCATCGCCCGCCCCGAGGCCACCTCGATGGCCACGTCGATGCCGTTGCGGGTGTTCGGCATCGTGTTCGGCCCCGTGATCCGGGTGTTCGACGCAGCGGCCGCGTGGCTGACCCGACGCGTGTTCCGGGTGGAGGTGGCCGACGAACTGGCCGGCGGCTTGAGCCTGGACGAGTTCTCGCGCATCATCGAGGCGTCCGGACGTGACGGCACCTTGTCCGACCAGCAGGCCGACCTGCTGGGACGGGCCGTGTCGCTGGGCGACCGCCGCGCCGTCGAGGTCATGGTCCCGCGCCCCGACATCACCTGGGTCGACGCCGGCCAGCCGCTGTCGAGCCTGCGCGAGGCCTCGCGCACCAGTGGCCACTCGCGCTTCCCGGTCCGCGACGGCGAGCGCGTCGTCGGCAGCGTCCACGTCAAGGACCTGCTGCGAGTCGAACCGGCCGACCACGACGACGTGATGGTGGACGAGGTCACCACCTCCGTGCTGCTGGTCCCCGAGACCGAGACCCTGCGTCGCCTGCTGCTGCGCTTCCGCGGCGAGTCGCGCACGTTCGGGCTGGTCGTCGACGAGTACGGGGTGTCCACGGGCCTGGTCACCATGGAGGACGTGCTGGAGCAACTCGTGGGCCGGATCGAGGACGAGTTCGACCCACGCCAGGTGCCGATGGTGCGTCGCCTGGGTGGCGGGCGACTGCTGGTCTCGGGCCGCCTGCCCGTCGGTCGGCTGCCCGAACTCGCCGCCGGGCGCACGCTGCCCACGGGTGACTACGACACCGTCGCCGGCTTCGTCATCCAGGAACTGGACCGGATCCCCGACCAGGGCGACCAGGTGGACGCCGCCGGGTTGCGCTGGCGCGTGACCCGCATGACCGGCCAGCGCATCGCCGAGTTGCGCGTGGAACCCCTGGTGGACGACGTCGGCACCCCGCTGGAGTCGCACCCCGAACGGCGACCGCCGGCACCCGGCGTGGACTCGGGCGAATGATGGCCGCCCTGTCGTTGCCCACGTGGTCGCCGCTGCTCCTGCTGGGGGTCGAGGCCGGCGGCCACCATGGTCCGATCAGCGTCCCGGCGATCCTGTTCGGGGTGTTCCTGCTGGTCGCCAACGGCTTCTTCGTGGCAGCGGAGATCGCGCTGCTGGCCGCGCGCCGTGCCCGCATCGAGGAACGGGCGGACGCGGGTGAGCCCCGCGCGGTGATCGCCCTCCATGCGCTGTCGGAACTGTCGATCACCTTCTCGGGCGCCCAGTTGGGCATCACCATGGCCTCGCTGGGCCTGGGTGCGGTCGCTGAACCGGCGCTGGCCGCCGTGATCGCGCGGTTGTTCGGGCTTGCGACGACCGCCGAGGTGTGGAGCGGGCCGATTGCCACCGTGGTGGCCCTCGTGCTGGTCGTGTTCCTCCACATGGTCGTCGGCGAGATGGCCCCGAAGAACCTCGCACTCGCCCGCGCCGAGGACGTGTCACTGCGGCTGGCACGGGCCTTCCGCGGGTTCGTGTGGCTGCTGCGACCGCTGATCGTGTTCCTCAACTGGCTCGGGAACCTGCTGGTCCGGGCCGTGGGGGTCGAACCGATCGAGGAACACGACCTGGCGCACACCCCCGCGGAACTCGCCGTTGCGTTGCGCGAGTCCCAGCGCGAGGGCACCGTCGCCCCGGCCGACGTCCGGTTGCTGTCGGCCGCGTTGGAACTCGCCACCATCGACGCCGAGGCGGCGATGACCCCGCGGACTGACCTCGAGATGCTGGCCGACGACGCCCCCGCGGCCGACGTGCTGGCGGTGTCCGAGCGCACCGGATTGACGCGTTTCCCCGTCTACCTCGACGACCAGGACGAGGTCGTCGGGATGGTGCACGTCAAGGACGTGCTGACCCGGGACCCCGCCTCGCTGGGCGAGGTGACCGTCCACGACCTGCGGCGGCCGATCCAGGCCGTCCCCGAGACCCGCGACCTCGAACACCTGTTGGCCGACATGCGCGCCGACCGATCCCACGCCGTGCTGGTCGTCGACGAGTTCGGGGCCATGATCGGGCTGGTCACGCTGGAGGACGTGCTGGAGGAACTGGTCGGCGAGATCTCCGACGAGTTCGACGAAGGCGAGCATGTCGTCAGTGCCGGCGACCGCGAGTGGACGATCGACGGGCTGCTGCGCCGCGACGAACTGCACCGGTTGGCCGGCATCCGCCTGCCCGAGGGCGAGACCGAGACCGTCAACGGTTTCCTGATGGAGCTACTTGGACGACTGTGCCAGCGCGGCGACGTGGTCGAGGTCGACGGCTGGACCTTCCGGGTCCTGGACCTCCACGGCCGTCGCGCCGGGACGGTGCAGGTGACGGCGCCCGTCCGAGATGACGCCGATCCCGCCACCGCCACCACGGTCGCGACGTGAGCGGGGCCGGACCGGGCGGGGCCGGATCGGAGGGGGCCGGATCGGACGACGCCGGATCGGACGAGACCGGATCGGACGAGGCCCGGCGGAGGTTGGCGTTCGCCGTGCGGGCACTCGGACATCGCAGCCTGGCATCCGACCCGGGGGAGGAGTCGATCGTCGCCCTGGCCGCCGAGGTCGAGTCCCTGGTGGCGTCACTGGACGGGGCGCCGGCCCGGCGGCGAGACCCCGGGGACTGGTTCCGGGGCTTCTTCCCCCGCGACGTCGGGGATGGCGACGAACTCGAACACTTCGCCGACTGCGTGGTGTCCGGTCGCCAGAACCCGCTCGGCATCGGCCTCCGAGCCCGCGTCGACGGCGACGAGGTGGTCGGGGAGGTGATCCTGGGCCGGGCGCACGAGGGTGCCCCCGGTCGTGCGCACGGCGGGATCGTGGCCGCCCTGTTCGACGACGTGTTGGGGTACCTGCTGACCGTGCACGGCATCGTGGCCTACACCGGCGAACTGACCGTGCGCTACCTCGCCGGGACCCCGATCGGGGTCCCGCTGACGTTCCGGTCCCGGATCGTCGACCGCGACGGCCGCCGCACCACCATCGCGGGCCGGGCGGTCGCCGACGACGAGGTCGTTGCCACCGCCAGCGGCGTGTTCGTCGAGGCAGCGGTCGAGCAACTGGTCGAACTCGACGGCGTCGGGCCCGATCACCGGGCGACCCCATGAGGTTCACCCGGGCGGAACTCGAGGCGTTCCGTGACGCCGAGGTCGACGACCTGGTCGGCGCCGACGTGCGCCTGGTGGTGGTCGGCATCAACCCCGGGCTGATGACCGCTGCCACCAACACCCACTTCGCGCATCCCTCCAACCGGTTCTACCCGGCGCTGCACCTGGCCGGCATCGTGGACCGCGCGATCCCACCGGACGGGATGGACGACGACGACCGCGCCCACCTGTTGTCGCGGGGGTTGGCGATCACCAACGTGGTGCGGCGCGCGACGGCGCGGGCGAGCGAGTTGACCACGCAGGAGTTTCGCGACGGGGCAGCCGAACTGGTCGAGCGGGTGACGGCCTGGCACCCCCGGGTGGTCGCCATCGCCGGGCTGACGGCCTACCGGACCGCCTTCGGCGTGCGAGGTGCGGTGGCTGGCGAGCAGCCTGACGGGCTGGCGGAGGCACGGCTGTGGGTGGTGCCCAACCCCAGCGGCCTCAACGCCCACGAGACCGTGACGTCACTGGCCAAGGCCTACCGCGAACCCGCCGAGGCCGCCGGCCTCGACCTGTCCGACCCGCGCTGGTGAGGAGCCCGACATGAAAAAGGTCGCCGCAGACGGGTCGAATCGTGGTGAGTCGGTCGACGCGCTGGTGATCGGATCGGGACCGAACGGGCTCGCCGCGGCCATCCGGTTGGCGGAGTCCGGCCGGTCGGTCGTGGTGTGCGAGGCGGCCGAGACCCCGGGCGGCGCGGTCCGCAGTGCCGAGTTGACCCTGCCCGGGTTCGTGCACGACCCCTTCAGCGCGGTGCACCCGGGTGCGGCCGTCTCACCCGTGTTCGGACGGCTGCCGCTGGCCGACCACGGGCTGGAGTGGGTCGAGCCGGATGCGGCCATGGCCCATCCGTTGCCGGACGGCCGTGCCGGGGTGCTGTACCGCGACGTCGACGTGACGGCGGATCACCTCGACGACCTGCACCTGGGCGACGGGTCGTCGTGGCGCTCGTGGGTGGCGCCACTGCTGGACCACTTCGATGGCTTCCGGGACGTCGCGTTGGGCGCGTTCCCTCCGGCCGTGCCGGGCCTGCGACTGGCGGCGGCACTGGGTCCGGCGAAGGCCGCGGAGATGCTGGGCGTGCTGGTGGGCTCGGCGTCGGACCTGGGCGAGCGCCTGTTCGACGGCGACCACGCCCGCGCGTGGCTGTACGGCACGTCGATGCACACCGACGTGCCGCTCGACGAGCGCGGGAGCGCGATCGGCGGCGTATGGCTGCAGGTGATGGCCCACGCTGTCGGGTGGCCCAGCCCGCGGGGCGGTGCCCAGGCGTTGACCGACGCGCTGGTGTCCCACCTGCGTTCGCTGGGTGGCGAGGTCCGGCTCGGCCAGCCGGTCGAGCGCCTGGTCGTGGACGACGGGCGGGTCGCGGGGGCGGTGACGGCCGGGGGCGGGCGATACCGGACCCCGTTGGTCGTCGCCACGACGACCCCCGGGGCGCTGGTGGCGATGGCGGGCACGGCGATGCCCTCGTCGTACGCCCGTCGCCTGGCCGACTACCGCTGGGGGCCGGGGACGGTCAAGGTGGACGTGGCCATGGACGGTCTGACCCCGTGGACCGCCCCCGGTGCGCGGGTGGCCGGGACGGTCCATGTCGGCGGGGGACCCGACGAGGTCCGGGCCGCGACCGACACGGTCGCGCGAGGCGGGGTCCCGGTCCGCCCGTTCCTGTTGTTCGGACAGCAAACGATCGCCGACCCGACCCGCGCACCGGCCGGCGCCCACACCGTCTGGGCCTACACCCACGTGCCCCACGGGTTCGGTGGGCCGGAGCGGGTGCTGGCCCACGTGGAGCGGATGCTCGACCAGGTCGAGCGCTTCGCCCCGGGCTTCCGCGACCGCATCCTGGCTCGCCACGTGCAGGGTCCGGCCGACCTCCAGGCGGCGAACGCGAACCTGGTCGAGGGCGATGTCGGCGGCGGGACCTACGAGTTGCCCCAGGCGATCTTCCGGCCGGTCATCAGCCCGGTGCCCTACCGCACCCCGATCCGTGGGCTGTGGCTGGGCTCGTCGTCCACCTATCCCGGAGGTGGCGTCCACGGCGCCTGCGGCGACGCCGCCGCCCGCTGGGCCCTGACCGCCGCCCACCTCGGCCGCTGACTCTCGGTGTCAGGACGTTGATGTCCGGGGGTTCCCCGAGGTCGCTTTCCCCTCCCGCCAGCCCCACCCAGCGATGTGACTTGGGCGCACCGATGTGACTTGGCTGCACCTGGTGGTCGGAAGTCACATCGGGGCGCGGTTGTCACATCGGAGATGAGGCCATCGGAGATCCGCTGTCTCTGGACACTCCCAAGGTCGGCTGTCGAGCCGGAAGAGCGTCGCGGAACGGCGCCGCATGGGACTGATGCAGGCCTCCGGCCGCAGGTCGAGGCGCTTTGTGGGGCAGTGCAGGCAAGCCGTCACGCCCGTCAAGAGTCGAACACTGACCAGCAGATCTCGTTGCGCAACCGCTGATCGTCCAGGACGAGTTCGCGTATGGCATCCGGAAGCTGTTCGCGCTGCCAACGGCACTCGAGCCGGCCGGCGCTCTCACCCTCGTGTCCGGGGGCCGCCGCGCGGGCGGCCTTGATCGCGTAGGCCGCCGCGCCGAGCTCGTGCGCGGCGACATGCGCGACCACTGCCGCCTGCCCAGCAGCAAATGCCGCGTGCCGAGCGGCTCCGCTCAACGCTCGTGCGGCAGCCATGGCATGGCCACCTGCCGCGCGGGACTCAGACATCCTGATCTCGCCGCGGGTCCATGCCCGAATCTGTTCGATCGCCTGGCGAGGTCGCGGGTCCGCGGGCTGTGTCGACTCGAAGAGGTGGAGGACGTGCTCTGCGCACACGGCTGCCCACACGGCCAGGAGCCGATGGTCGGAGTCGGTGAGCGTCCCTCCGCGGCGGATGGTGATGAAGCTGGGGTCGCGGACTTTGGGGAGGATCATGGTTGCGCCTCCGGGGTGTGTTCGTCCAACCTTGCCCGGTAGCGCCCGGAGGCGCCACTTTCGGGCCCGTGTCGAGACGACGAAGGCTGCCCGGTAGCACCACTCTCACCGCGCCGGCGGGAGCACTCCGGGTCGCGATGTCCACAGCGCTTCCGCGGCATCGGAAGCGCTGCTGTCGTCGGTTCTGGGCCACCAGCGTGGCGTTGTTGCTGGCAGGGCTCAGGGCTCGTACAGGTCGAGTTGGACGGCGCGGACATGGCCGTCGTCGACCCACAGGTTCACGACGAACCAGTCGAGGCAGGAATCGCTCTCCGCGGGTTCGATCGCGATCCGTTCCAGCCCCTCCAGCCCGGCGGGTGCCGGGCGGGCGGGGGCGGCGCAGTTGGGCTGGGGGCCGGTCGACACGGTGATGTCGTCCACGTCGGCCAGTGCATCGAGCCCGGAGAACGGGCCGGTGTACCCGGCGTAGTCGTCGGAAGACAGCACCCACCCGTCCGGATCCACCAGGTCGGCCGGGGTGGCCGTGTGGTCCAGCGTCGTCGGTCCCAGCCACAGTTCGACCTCGTCGGACGCCAGCCAGGTTTGCGCGAACTGCGCCAACCCGCGGTCGTCGTCAGCTCGCGCGGCGGCGTGAAGTTGCTGCGCGGCCGCCTGACCGGCGTCCGACGGTGCGGCCGGTTCTGGTGTGTGTCCCAGTTCCCCGACCAGGCGGAGGTTGGAGCGAATGATCCCGTCGACGACGGTCTCGGCCTCGTCGAGGCAGTCCGTGCTGGCCTGGGGACAATCCGGCACCGCGGCCTGTTGCCCGGCCGAGGGCGCGAACAGGGTCACGAAGGCCCGGATCGTCGGTTGGTAGTGCTCGGCGATGCAGCGCTCCACCGCGTTCCCGTCGGCTGCCGAACTGCTGACGTCGCCGATGTGCCCGGTCGTCACCTCGGCGGTGGGGTCGGCGTCGCGCGCACAGGACCTCGTGCGTTCCAGGGCCGTCACCAGCTCGCTCTCGGTCACCACGTCGTCGGCCATGGCCGCGTGCACCACGTTGTCCTCGTCAACGTCCGACAGGGCTGCCCGGGCGCGATCGATCCGTGCCTCGAACTGTGCCGCCGTGAGTCCGGCCTCGTTCGGGTCGTCCGGATCGACCACGCGGACCGTCAGGCTGGCCGACCCCTCGGCGCGGGCCATGCGCAACTCCCAGCAACCGGGCTCGTCGAACGTCCAGATCGTCCCCCACTCGTCGCCGGGCCGGTCCCAGTTCGATCCTCCGTGAGGTGTCAGGTCGTCGGAGTCGACGACGGTGTCCGACGGTCCGATCGCGCTGGCGTCGGGGTCGCCGGTGCCGTCGAGTCGCCACACGACCTTGACCTGTTCCCCGGTTGGCCACGGTGGCTCCGTGAAGAGCAGGGCCCAACCCTGGATGCCTGCGGGTTCGAGTCGGGCCTCGGGCAGTCGGGGTTCGGCCTGCTGGACGGTGGGGCTGACGGCGGGGCACACAACGGGTGTCGGATCCGCGGTGGTGGCGGGGACGGGCGCGGTCGATGGTCCCTGCACCACGTCCCCTGTCCCCAAGGGGCGGATGGCCGTGGCCACGGTGATCGCGGCCACGACCAGTGCGACGGCGCCGGCCGAGGCCGCGAGTCGGGCTCGGAGTTGGAGCTGGTGCCCACTCGACCGGGCGCGGGCCGCCGAGGCGGCGGGAAGGTCCATCCCGGCGACCGCACGCCGCAGCCGGGCGGCGACGTGGTCGTCGAACTCGCGCTCGTGTGGGTTCCGGGGGTCGTCGATCGTCATTGCTCTGCCTCCGTGTCCGTGAGGGCATCGCGGAGCTGTCGCCGGGCCCGGGACAGGCGGCTGGTGACGGTGCCCTCCTCCACGTCGAGTGCGAGGGCCACCTCACGGGTGGACATCTCCTGGAGCAGCCGGAGCACGACGACGGCGCGCTGGCCGTCAGTCAGGGATGCCAAGGCCCGTCGCAGCGCCGGGTCGTCGTCCAACAGGTCGGACGGCAGGGGGTCGCCGCTGGCCCGCTCCGGAACCGCCCGGTTGCTCCGGAAGCGCAGCCGCCGGAGCCACGACGTCGCCCAGTTGCGAGCCACCCCGTAGACCCATGCTCCTGCATCGTCGTGGTCGTCCAGCCGCTCCCACCGCGTCCAGGCCTTGGCCATGGCGTGGTCGACGGCATCGCTCGCGAGGTGGACGTCGCCCAGGTGGAGGGCGAGGCTTGCCACCAGTCGGTCTCGATGCTCACGGTGGAACACCTCGAAGTCCGGAGCCATCGCCAGACCATCGTCGACCTGCATGCGTCTCCTTCGATGTCCTGTTGCCGGGAACTGGTCGCCGGGTCCGGGGGTGCGGGGCGGACGGGCAGCCTCCAGCACTCGTGCCTCTGTCACGGACGGAGGAGGTCCGTCAGGGCGGACGACTCGCGGCCTCACGGTCGGCACTCCGATCGTGGCTCACCACCTCCACGATCGAGTGGAGGCGATCCACTCCGCAGCGTGCGCTCAGCGCACGATAGGCTACCGGGGCGTGAGCGGGGCGATGTGGGTGCGGCTGCGCTCCAGCCAGGCGGCGAGTTCGGCGGGTCCCTGGTAGCTCGTGCCCATACTGGTCCCCGGATCGCACGCTGGCTGTTCGTCACCAGACAAGCAGATGGTGGTGCTGTCCGGGCCCTGACGGCAGACGGCCGCCGCCGGTACGAGGGCCGGGCGGCGGAGGTCGGGTCGGGGTTCGGTCAGTCGACCGCGGCAGGGTCGCGAGGCCGCGTCCACCAAGTCGACGCAGGTCCGCAAGAACGATCAAACGTCCCGCTCCGACCGGGGGCATGCTGCGCTCATGGACACCAACGACGGCCTCGCAACCATCCTCGACCTCGCTCAGGCGGTGCTCGACGATGCAACCACCAGCGCAGAGCAACTGGCTGCGCGCGCCCACCTGTCGCGGTTCCACTTCGATCGCGTCGTGGCCTCGATCGCGGGTGAGCCGCCCGGTTCGCTCCGGCGGCGCCTGCTGCTGGAGCGCTCAGCCCACCGTCTCGTCGTCCCGACGAGGGCGGGCCAGACCATCCTCGACGTGGCCATCGAGGCTGGTTACTCGTCGCACGAGGCCTACACCCGAGCCTTCGCGCGTGCCTATGGGCGACCACCGACGGTCATTCGGCGTACCCCCCCGCTGACGTTCCGGGAACTGGAGTTGCCGGGTGCCAGCGGCGTGCACTTCCAACCCCTCGGCAGCCTGCGGTTGCCGGCAACACGAGAGGAATCCACCATGGACCTGGTCCAACATCTGGTCGAACACCACATCGACACGCTCGCGGCCATCATCGAGCGCGCGTCCGACCTTCCGGACGAGGTCCTCGATCGACCGATCGAGATCTCGGTCGAGGCGATCGACGACGATCCCACGCTGCGTTCGGTGGTCAATGCGATGGTGACCCAGGAAGAACACTGGCTGTCGGCCCTGCGGGGAGGCGACTGGCCGGACGAGAGTGACCAGTCGATGGCCGGGCTGGCACGGCGCCACGAGGTGGCCGGCGCCGACTACCGCGAGGTCGTGGCCACCGCGGCCAACGACAACACCCTGGGCGAGACCTTCATCGACACCACCTGCCAACCGCCGGCCACGCACACCCTCGGGGGCATGATCGGGCACGTGATCACGTTTGCGGCGGTCCGGCGGACCCTGGCCGTCGGCGCCCTCGCCTCCGCCGGCATCACCGACCTCGGTGCCGGCGACCCACGCCCGTACCTGGACGCGCTGGCATCGTGACCGCTCGCGGCGTGGCTTCAGCGGACGCCATCACCGACAGACGAGGATCGACCTATGGACCCCAGACTGCACCTGTCCCTGCACCAGGCCCGGGTCGACGCATCCTTGCGTCGCCACCGCGTGCTGGCCCAGCGACCGCGCCCTCCCGGGCGCAGCCGCCACGAGATGGCCAGCGGCCTCCGACGACTGGCCGACCGGCTGGAACCCGCGCCGGCCCCACGGCCGGCATGACCGCCACCGCCCCGACGATCCACACGACGACGGCCACCCGAGGGCTCGGGTTGCCGTCGTGAGGACCCTGCCGTGAGCGAGTCAACCCATGCGCGCGTGGGTGGGCAGACCCCACGCCGCGGCGACCTGGGTCTTGACATCGGCCGGGAACGCCTGGAGTGCAAGGTGGTGGGGTGCAAGCCGGAGTTGCGCGTCGGGGTCACCGGCGAAGGCGGCCACACAGTCCCGTGGCTGGCTGTTGGCCAGCGCCAGGATGGCCCCGGTCGCGCCCAGCGCACCGGCCTGGGTCAGCAGCGCGGACGACCCGGTGTAGACGTCGCCGTCGAAGGTGGTCAGTTCCGCCAGCAACCGCGCAGGGTCGCCGGTCGAGTCCTTGACCCCGACCACGGGGAGGTCGCGCAGGTGGTCCAGGGCGATGCCCGGGGAGCTGGCGAGCGGGAAGTGGTAGGCCAGCATCGGGGTGCCCCCGGCCGCGTTGGCGACGGTCGCGTAGTACGGGCGGGGGTCGGTGCTGCGGGGCGGTGACAGGACCAGCACGGCGTCGGCGCCCGCGGAGACGGCCGATCGCGTCAGGGCGGCGGCCTGGTGCGCCGACGGGGCACCCGTGCCGGCGACGACCGGGACCTCGGCGGGGACCGCGTCCCGGACCGCCGTGATCAGGTCGGCGCGTTCGTCTGGCGCGAGCGCGAACGCCTCGCCGGTGGACCCGGCCACCACCACGGACGTGACGCCGGCCTCGACCAGGTCCACGGCCAGCCCGGCCGTGGCCGCGAGGTCCACGGCCAGGTCGTCGTTGAAGATGGTGACGAGGGCGACGCCCACGCCGGCGAAGATGGTCACGATTGCTCCTGCCTGGTGATCGTCGGTTGGCGGACCCCTACCGGACGTCGATGGTGCCAGCGACCGGCGTCGCCGGCGTCAGTCTGCCTCCGCGAGCACCTGGCGAGCCATGGCCAGGCGGTTGGCGCACCGCCCCGGCATGGTCCGCCAGTAGTACGGGAAGGCGTTCGGGCAGGTCGCGCGTGACCAGCGTTCGGACGACGTCGAGGTTGATCGTCCGCTCGTCGTCGTGCAGGTGTTCGGTCATGCGCTGGTGCCTCGCGCCCTGGCGGTCACACGCTGGTGGTGGCGCCGACGGAGGCCGACGACACCGTGCGGGCGTACTTGGCCAGCACGCCACGGGTGTAGCGCGGCTCGATCGGCACGAAGTCCGCACGGCGGCGTTCCAGTTCCTCCTGGTCGACGTGCAGGTCCAGCACGCGGTCGGGGACCGAGATTCGGACCTCGTCGCCGTCCCGGACCAGCCCGATCGGGCCACCGTCGGCGGCCTCCGGGGCGACGTGGCCGATCGAGAACCCGTGCGTTGCCCCGCTGAAGCGGCCGTCGGTCAACAGCGCCACGGTGTCACCCAGCCCGGCCCCCTTGATCGCGGCGGTCGTGGCCAGCATCTCGCGCATCCCCGGTCCGCCGACCGGGCCTTCCCACCGGATCACCACGACGTCGCCGGCCTCGATCCGCCCGGTCAGGACGGCCTCCAGTGCGTCCTGTTCGCCGTCGAACACGCGCGCGGTGCCGGTGAACTCGTGCTTGTCGGCCGGGATCCCGGCCACCTTGACCACGGCGCCACCGGGGGCGAGCGAGCCCTTCAGGATGACGAGCCCACCCTGCGGATGGATCGGGTCGGACAGCGGGTGGACCACGTCACCGTCCGGGGCGGCCACCTCCATGTCGGCGAGGTTCTCGGCGATCGTGCGTCCGGTGACGGTCAGGGCGTCGCCATGCAACAGGCCCGCGTCCAGCAACTCCTTCATGACCACCGGCACGCCGCCGCGCTCGTCGAGGTCGTGCATGACGTAGGCCCCGCCCGGGGTCATGTCGGCGATGTGGGGGACACGCTCGCAGACCGGGTTGAAGTCGTCGATGGTGAAGCCGACGTCTGCTTCGCGCGCGATCGCGAGCAGGTGCAGGACCGCGTTGGTCGAACCGCCCAGCGCCATCGTGACGGCAACGGCGTTCTCGATCGCCGCGCGAGTGACGACGTCACGGGCGGAAATGCCCTGTTCCAGCAGGGCGACGACCGCCCGGCCCGACGCGACCGCGAACGCCTCGCGCCGCTCGCCGACCGCGCTGGGCGAGGCCGACCCCGGCAGCGACAGTCCCATGGCCTCGGCCGCCGCCGACATCGTGTTGGCGGTGAACATGCCGCCGCACGAGCCTTCGCCCGGGCAGGCGGCCCGTTCGATCGCGAGCAGTTCGTCGTCGTCGATCGTCCCGCGGCCGCGGGCACCGACGGCCTCGAAGACGTTCTGGATCGTGATGTCATGGCCGTCGTGGTGGCCGGGCAGGATCGAGCCCCCGTACAGGAACACGCTGGGCACGTCGAGGCGGACCGCGGCCATGATCATGCCGGGCAGGGACTTGTCGCATCCGGCCAGGGTGACCATGCCGTCGAAGCGCTCGCCGTGCATGACCGTCTCGACCGAGTCGGCGATCACCTCGCGCGACACCAGCGAGGCGCGCATGCCTTCGTGGCCCATGGCGATGCCGTCGGACACCGAGATCGTCGTGAACTCCAGCGGGTACCCGCCGGCGTCGTGCACGCCCTGCTTGGACAGCTTCGCCAGCCGCGCCAGTGACAGGTTGCACGGCGTCACCTCGTTCCACGACGAGACCACCCCGACCTGGGGCTTGGCGAAGTCGTCGTCGTCCATGCCGACGGCGCGGAGCATGGCGCGGGCGGGGGCACGTTCGTAGCCCTCGGTGACTTCGCGACTGCGGTGGCGGGGATCGGCCATGGTGGTGCTCCGGCGTCGTCGGGAGGGGGTCGGTGGTGGCCGCGGCCACCCGGGCTGCACGATAGTCCCGGCATGGCCACCGTCCGGTGGCGTCGTGGACTCGCCGGCGCGTCCGCGTCCCCACCGAGAGGAGCCAACGGGTCGATGCGCACATTCGACGGGGTCCTCGGGTGGCAGATCAGGCGTCGAACAGGGGCAGGCCGGCGTCGGTGCCGCCCGCCCCGGTGATCGGTCCGGGGCCCGACGGTCGATCGGCGGGTTCGGCCGGGAGGGCGTCGACGGCGTGCTGAAGGGGGTGCAGGAACGGCATGGCCGTCGGGTCCAGTTCCTCGGAGTCCACGAAGGCGCCCAGGCCGTCGTCGTCCAGCGGGGCGGCGGTGAGGTGGGGGGCCTTCTTGCGGGCGCCGTACACGACCACGAGCGCGTCCACGCCGTTCACCTCCGCCTCCACCACGACCCCCCAGGCCGGGACCCGGTTCGCGGCCAACTGGTCGTCGGCGAAGGTCGCGAGGTAGGCGTGCCGCTCCTCGTCGTCGTCCGGGAACCCGGTCAGGGCCAGCAACTGCGTGCGGTCACCACCGGGCACGATCACGGTCGGCGGGATCGGTCGCTCCTCGCGCTCGACAAGGTCCATGGCGGCGGCCAGGCACAACTTGCGGAGGTCGTCGAACTGCACGGGTGGGCCTCGTGGGTGCGGACGGCGGACGCGGGACTCGGGCGACGAGCGGGAGCTACCGGGCACCGTACGACCGCGCGCCACGCCTCGCCAAACCCACGTCGAACACTCGATGGCCCGGGGGAGCAGGGAGAGGGGGTGCGGACGGTGGGTAGCGTCGAGCGTCCCGACCACGAGGCAGTTGCATGGACCAGGCCGCGATCACCTTCACCGACGTCGACCCGGCCCTGTTCGCGGACCTGCCCGAGGACCCCAGCGCATTCATGGACCTGGTCGGATTCCAGCCGACGCTGGTCTCGCCGACCCGGATCGAGGGCCACGTCGACGTCGACGGGCGTCTGCACCAGGCCCACGGGATCGTCCACGGCGGCGTGCACGCGGCGATCGTCGAGACGGCCTGCTCGATCGGTGGCGCAGCCGCCACCCGGGCCGACGGCAGCGGCGTGGTGGGCGTGTCCAACCGCACGGACTTCCTGCGAGCGCACCGGACCGGCCGGCTGGACGTCGTCGCGGTCCCGGTCCACCTCGGCCGCCGACTGCACCTGTGGCGCGCGACGATCACCCGGGCGGATGGCAAGCTGGTGGCCGAGGGGCAGGTCCGGCTGGCCGTCGTGGATCCCGCCACGCTGGGCGGCTGACCCCATCGGTGCGGCGAGTGCGCGAAAGTCGATCCGCCATCGGTCGCGCCGGGAGCCACGTGTAGGGTTGCGTGTCCCCGAGGACGGGAGGGTCCGGTGACCTGGATCGGCGTGGAACTCGGCGGCATCACCGTGACGACCGTGGCGCTTGATGCCGACGGGGCGGTGGTGGCCGAGATCGGGCTGCGGACGCCCACCACCGGCGGTCGGCTGGAGGTCGTGGACGTCCTCGAGACCGGTGTCCGGTCCGTGGCCGACGAGGCCGGCTTCGCGCTGGACGACATCGGGGCGGTGGGGGTGGCGACGCCGGGCATGGTCGTGGGCGGCACGATCGGCGGTGCGTCGAACGTGCCGGGCTGGTCCGAGCGGTTCTCGTTGTCCGAACGGTTGCAGGAACGGGTCGGCCGGCCTATCCGCCTGGTCAACGACGTCACCGCCGCGGCCGTCGCCGAGCACCGCTTCGGTGCGGCCCGCGGCCAGGCCGACGCGCTGGTCGTGTTCGCCGGGACCGGTGTCGGTGGAGGCCTCATCCTCAACGGGGCCGCCTACGAGGGTGGTCACGGCGGGGCCGGGGAGTTCGGGCACACCGTCGTGGTCAACCATGGCGCCACCTGCCCGTGTGGACGGCGGGGCTGCGTCGAGGCCTATGCCGGCCGGCGGGCGATGAACGACGCCGTCCGCGTCGCCGTGGCGACCGGCCAGGCCACGAACCTGTTCGACCTCGCCGAGGCCAACGGCCACGCCGAGCCGGCCGCCGAGGACTGGAAGCGGGCGCTGGACGACGGGGACGACGTGGTGGTGCAGTCCCTGCGCGACGCGGTGGCCGCGATGGGTGCCGGGATCGCCTCCGCGGTCAACCTGCTCGACCTCGACCTGGTCGTGCTGGGCGGTGCCATGGTCGACGCGCTGGGGGACTGGTACCGGCACCGCATCGAGTCCGCGATGCGCCCGCACCTGTTCCTGCAGCCCCCGACCGTGCACGTGGCGCCGGGCGAACTGGGGCCCAACGCCGGCGCGATCGGCGCCGCGGCCATGGCCCACGACCACGTCGGCGGGCCAGGCGAGGGCTGAACCGACCGGTTGCCGACCCCCGGCGGAGGTTGGCGGTGTCGCGACGTCCCGCGGCCTACCCTGCGCGCCGGGGACGGCGACGATCTGCACCGTGCATGGACCCGTGCCCGTCCGGCCCGGACGTCGCCACCGAATGGGCACGCTCGACAGTCGGACCCCCATCCACACCGACCGGTCCTCGAAAGGATCCCCATCATGACGCGTCTCGGAATCGTGCTGCTGGCCATCGGCGCCATCCTCGCCTTCGCCATTGGCCTCACCACCGACATCGCCAACATCCAGCTCATCGGCTACATCCTCATGGGTGCCGGGCTGCTCGCACTGATCATGGGCATGGTCCAGGGTGGTGGCGGCATGGATGGCGGCAACAAGATGACCACCAAGCGCCAGACCTCCGACGACGGCACCACGGTCGTCGAGGAGAAGCGGATCGACTGAGTCCGACCGGGTCCCGGACGATCCCCGGCGGACCCCGGCGAACCCCACGAGTTGGTGGGTCCTCGGCCGGTTCGCCACACTCGGGGTCCCGGGCCGCCGCGACGGCGCCCCGACCGACCCAAGGATCCCGCGTGTCCGAGCCGTCGCATGCCACGTCCGCCCGTGCGTTGGTGGACCACCTCGACGATGTCGTGGCCACGGTTGCGGCCAATCTCGCCGACCGGGTGGTCGACGACGGCCGGGTCGACACGTCCGCCGTGGACGCGCGCGGGACGCTGGCCTACGACCTCGCGACCGTGGCGTCGGGCGTGCAGGCGGCCCGGGCCCTGGTCGACGTCGCCACCGGGCCGGATGCCGACCCGGAGGAGGCCGGCCTCGCGCTGGCGTTCGCGGCCGACGTGGCCACCGACCTGGTGGCCCGGGCGACCGGCCGGTGGAACGCCTGGGGGCTCGGTGACGACCCGCTCGGCCCCGTCGACCAGGCGATCACCGCCGGGCGCTCGACCGACCTACTGGCCGAGATCGGTGCGCGCGTGCTGCGCACCGGCCAGGCCGCGCCCCGGCACCTTGACGACGACCTCGAGATGGTGCGCGACGCCTTCCGCCGGTTCGCCGAGGACCGGGTCGCCCCGATCGCCGAGCACGTCCACCGCGACGACGCCGACATCCCGGACGAGATCATCAGCGGGCTGGCCGAGATGGGCTGCTTCGCGTTGTCGATCCCGGTCGAGCACGGGGGCATGGCCGACGGGGGACCAGACGAACTCCTGAACATGGTGCTGGTGACGGAGGAACTGTCGCGCGGGTCGCTGGGCGTGGCCGGGTCGCTGATCACCCGGCCCGAGATCATCGGCACGGCCATCCTCAAGGGCGGCACCGAGGACCAGCAACAACGCTGGCTCCCCACCATCGCGTCGGGGGAGAAGATGTGCGCGGTCGCCGTCACCGAGCCCGACCACGGCTCCGACGTCGCGTCGCTGGGCACCACCGCGGTGCGCGACGGCGACGACTGGATCCTCAACGGCGTCAAGACGTGGTGCACGTTCGCCGGCCGGGCCGAGTACCTGCTGGTGCTGGCCCGCACCGATCCCGACCCGGCGGCCGGCCACCGGGGCCTGAGCCTGTTCGTGGTCGACAAGCCCCGCTTCGCCGGCCACCAGTGGTCAGTCGAGCAGGACGGCGAGGACGGCGGCCGCATGGAGGCGCGGGCGATCCCGACGCTGGGCTACCGCGGCATGCACTCCTTCGAGGTCGCCATCGATTCGTGGCGCGTCCCGCACGCGAACCTGATCGGCGAGGACGACGGCGTCGGTCGCGGCTTCTACCTCCAGATGCAGGCCTTCGCGAACGCCCGCCTGCAGACCGCCGCCCGGGCCCTGGGGGTCATGCAGTCCGCGCTGGACGAGGCGGTCCGCTACGCGGGCCAGCGGCGCGTGTTCGGCCACGCGCTCGGTGACTACGAACTCAGCCGGGTCAAGATCGCCCGCATGGCCGCCCTGATCGCGGCCAACCGCGCCTTCGCGTTCCGGGTCGCGCGGCAACTCGCGGCCGGCACGGGCCAACTGGAGGCATCGCAGGTCAAGCAGTTTGCGTGCCGCACGGCCGAGTGGGTCACCCGCGAGGCCCAACAGTTGCACGGCGGGTACGGCTACGCCGAGGAGTACACCGTTTCGCGCCTGTTCGTCGACGCCCGCGTGCTGAGCATCTTCGAGGGCGCCGACGAGGTGCTCGCCCTCAAAGTGATCGCCCGCCAACTACTGGCCGACGCCGCATGACGTGAAATCCGCCCAACCGCCCGAACCTGCCCGACCCGGTCACGATGGCGCGACGCATCGCGCCAAACCGCGAGGACGACTTCGTCGCCTTCTCGCGGCGCGCCCTGGCGACCGCTGCCGACGGCCTCCCAGTGGGCCCGCCCTGGCCGGCTCAGCGATGCACCGACGGATCGGTCTGCGTGACCCGGAGCCGGACGGTGTGGACCGCATCACCCGACAGGATCCCGCCACGTCCGAACAGGCGTCCGAACTGCCAGTTCGACAGCCCCAGTTCGGGCTTGTCCAGCGCGTACTGTCCGTCGACCCAGCGCGTGAACCCGTCGCCGACGAACGGGGCGTCGACCGCGGCGAAGAAGGCGTCCTGTTCCCCGGCGTCCTCCGACACCAGCGACGCGACGAACCCGGGCGCGTGGCGGTTGTGCAGCGCCACCGCGTCGTCGAGGTCGTCGGCCACCACCAGTGTCAGTTCGGGGCTGTCCTCCCACTCCCACTCGGTCCCCAGGTCCTCGACCGGGAGGTCGGTGGCGAAGGGCTCGTCGTGGTTGCCGTCTGCCCGGGCGACGGCGACCGTGCGGTCCCGGTCGGCCGGGGCGAGATGGTCGGCGTCCCCGGCACGCACGTGCAGTCGCGCCTCGGCGCCCCGGGCCTCGGCCGCGTCCGCGAGCCCGGCCAGCACGACCGGGACCAGCGCCCGGGCCGCCTCGGCGGTCACCACCATCGTGTTCAGGGTGTTGCAGACCTTGCGGTCCAGCGATGCGGCGACGACCGTGCGCAGCCGCTCGGCGTCGGCGGCTGCGGTCGCGACCATCCACGCTCCGCCGGTGCCGTGCAGGGACACCGGGTTGCCCGCGGCGCGGGCGATCGCGCCCATCTGCGCGACGGCGGGCCCGGAGCCACGTGCCACCGCCAGGCCCAGCCGCGGATCCGCCAGCATGGCCCACCCGGCGGCGTGGCTGGCCGCGTCCAGCAGGGTGACGGCGCCGTCTGGCAGGCCCGCCTCGGCCAGCGCGGGGTCCAGCACGTCACGCACCAGCGCCCGGGCCGTGCCCAGCGCCGCAGACCCGATCCGGAACACCACCGTGTTGCCGGATCGCAGGACCCCGGTGGCGTCGGCGAAGACGTTGGGGCGGCCCTCGAACACGAACGCGACCACGCCCAGGCCGTCCCGCACCGCCGCGGCCGACCAGCCGTCGTGGTCGATGCGGTGAAACGGGCGGCCGCGACCGGACGACGTCGAGGCCCAGGTCCGCAGCCCCGCCACCATGTCCGATCGCATCGACTCGTCCAGGACCAGCCGGGTCGTGGTGCGGCCGGCGGCCCGGGCCCGCTCCACGTCCAGCGCGTTGGCCTCGGCGACCGCGGCGAACACGTCGTCGTCGGCCAGTCGGTCGGCGAAGGTGTCGAAGAAGGCGGTGACGGCGTCGTCGTCGACGGTGGACATCGCCTCGAAGGCGGTCCGGGCCCGCGACACGGCCGCCCGCGCCCGCTCACGGTCGATCGCCGGGACGTGCAACAGGTCGCCGGCGACCACCAGCAGCGCATCGCCGGGTTCGAAGGCCGCGGCCAGGGCCTCGTCGACGTGGGTGACCCGGTCGCCGCCCACGAGGATGGGCATGCCGACAGGCAACGAGGTCAGTGGTTCGATGGAGGTCATGTCGCGCATCGTAATCACCCCACGGATGGGGACGGCCGACAGCCTCCGGGTAGGTGGGGGCGGGGACGGACGGCCACCCCCGTTCGTGCAGATGCGCCGGGCCGGCCCCGCACGCGTGGGGGCCGCTGGATCAGCAGATCCCCGACAGGATCGGGTAGGGATCGGCCGGTCCACCGCCACCCGGGTGGTACTCGAAGTGGATGTGGTAGATGGTGCCGACCGCGTTGCCGGTCCACCCGTTCCACGCCACCTTCTGGCCCTTCGTGACGCGGGCGCCGTCGGCCACCCGATGGTCGTCCAGGTGCAGGTACCAGTACTGGTTGCCGTCGTCACCGCGCAGGATCGACCAGACCCCGGCGCTGTTGCCGTAGGGCATCACGTCCCAGGTCCCCGACACGATCGCGTAGACGTCCTCGCGGTAGTCGCCGTAGAGGTCGTTGCCCTCGTGCGAGCGGGTGCCGCCGCCCCGCGGCCAGCCCCAGTCGTTCCAGAGGTGGGTCGAGCCCATCGGGCAGACCCGGCTGGCACCCGTCGCGGGCGACGGATCGTCGACCTGCTCGTCCCGCTCCCGTTCTCGCTCGCGTTCGCGCGCCTGTTCGCGTTCCCGCTCGGCCTCGCGTTCGGCGGCGCGGGCCGCGTCCCGTTCGGCCTGGCGCGCGGCCTCGCGCTCGGCTTCCCGCTCGCGTTCCCGCTCGGCCTCGCGGACGGCCTCGGCGGCCCGTTCGGCCTCGCGTTCGGCCTCGTGGACGGCCTCGGCGGCCCGTTCGGCCTCGCGTTCGGCCTCCTGGGCTTGGCGGTCAGCCTCGGCCCGTTCGTCCTCGCGGGCCTGGGCGGCCGCCTCGTCGTCGGCGGCGACGCGGGCGGCTTCGTCGGCTTCGGCCGCCTCGTCGGCTTCGGCCGCCTCGTCCGCCTCGTCGTCGGCGGCGACGCGGGCGGCTTCCTCGGCTTCGGCCGCCTCGTCGTCGGCGGCGACGCGGGCGGCTTCCTCGGCTTCGGCCGAGTCTTCGGCTTCGGCCGCCTCGTCGGCTTCGGCGGCGGCGACGCGGACGGCTTCCTCGGCTTCGGCCGCTTCGGCGGCGGCGACGCGGGCGGCTTCCTCGGCGGCGGCCTGTTCGGCGGCGACGCGCGCGGCCTCCTCCGCGGCGGCTTCCTCGGCCGCTTCGGTGGCGACGCGCGCGACTTCCTCGGCGGCGGCTTCCTCGGCCGCGATCCGCTCGGCCTCCAGTTCGGCCTGGCGACGGGCCTCCTCCTCGCGGCGGCGCTGCTCTTCGGCCTCGCGGCGGCGGCGTGCCTCCTCCTCGCGCCGGAGGCGCTCGGCCTCGCGCTGCTCGATGCGGTCGTTGATCGCGAGGATCTCGGCCTCGAGGCTGGCGGCCGACGAGCCCAGTTCGGTGGCGCGCTCGGACAGGCCCACCCGCAGGCGCTCAGCCTCGGCGAGGTTGGCCGCGACCTGGTCGCGCACGTCGGCGGCCTCCTGGCTGCGGACCCCGATGAGGCCCTGCTTGCGGGCCAGTTCGTCCACCACCAGGTCGAGTTCGCGTTGGCTGGCCTCGGCCTCCTCGGCCTCGGCCCGGTCGGTCTCGGCAACGCGGGTGACCGTGTTGGCGCGGTCGATGGCCATGTCGGTGGACGTGGCCTCGAACATGATCAGGACCGGCGTGGTCCCGCCGTGCATGTACAGGCGGCGGGCCCGCTGGGTGATCCGGAGGCGGGCCTCCTCGACCTCGTCCTGCAGGGCCAGCATCTGGTCCACCAGGTCCTGGGCCTCGTGCGCCAGCGTGTCGAGTTCCTCGTCCAGCGCGGTCAGGAGTTCCTCGGCGTCGGCCAGCGACTGGTCGATCTCGACGATGCGGTCGCGAACGTCGTCGAGTTCGGCGGTCGTCGCGTCGATCTCCGCCCGGGTGGTGGACAGGTTCGACGTCGTGTCCTCGAGTTCGTCCTCCAGCGTCTGCGCCCGGGCCAGGCCCGGGACCGCCAGCAGGGCCGCGGTCACGACGGCGGCGACCACCCGCGCCGTGCGACGGTCCGCGACCAGCCCCACGCGGCGCGCACCAGCGACCCGCGGAGCCGGATCGGGCGGGTCGAACGGGTGTCGAGATGACGGCAGCATGGAGGTCAACCCTAGTCAGGTGTGGGGAACCTGTGTCGGAGTGGGGCCAGTGTCCCTTCGGACAGGAACCGGAGAAGGCGTGTATTGATATGGGGAAAGAATGACCGGGTGTGGCGAATGATCGAGGTGTGCGCTGGGCGAATCGCGTGGTCGGACACCGGGCGCAAATCCGGGTGTGGCGTCGACACCTCAGTACCGTGGTGCCCCGGCACTCCCCGGCGCACCACGCCGGGTCCTCGATGAGCCCTGACGCGGAGTCCACGACGATGCAGGCGGACCATCCGGACCATGACACGACCACGGTTCCCGGTACCAACGGCGGTCCTTCGACCGCCGCGGGACCGACGTCCAACGTGCGGCTCCACGGCGCGGTCATCCGCTTCGCCGGGGACTCCGGCGACGGGATGCAACTGACGGGGGACCGCTTCACGTCGGAGTCGGCCGTGGTCGGCAACGACCTGTCGACGCTGCCCGACTTCCCGGCCGAGATCCGCGCCCCCGCCGGGACCCTCGCCGGCGTGTCGAGCTTCCAGGTCCACTTCTCCGACCAGGACATCCACACGCCGGGCGACGAACCCGACGTGCTGGTCGCCATGAACCCGGCGGCGCTGGCCAAGCACCTCGGGGCGGTGCGATCGGGCGGCACGCTGATCATCAACACGGACGCCTTCACCCGGCGCAACCTCGGCAAGGCCGGCTACGAGGACAACCCGCTCGAGGACGACAGCCTCGACGACTTCCGGGTGCACGAGGTCCCGATCACTGACCTGACGCTGCGGGCGCTGGCCGACGACGTGGCGGAGGGACGTTTGAACAAGAAGGAGGCCGAGCGCGCCAAGAACATGTTCGCGCTCGGCCTGGTGTCATGGATGTTCTCGCGTCCCATCGAGCCGACCGTCGAGTGGCTCGAGACCAAGTTCGCCAGTGCCCCGGCGATCGCCGCCGCCAACGTGAGGGTCCTGCACGCCGGCCATGCCTACGGCGAGACCACCGAGGCGTTCGTCTACACCTACGAGGTCCCGGCCGCGCCGCTGCAGGCCGGTCGCTACCGGCAGATCACCGGCAACCAGGCGCTGGCCTACGGGCTCGTGGCCGCCAGCGTCCAGTCGGGGCTCGACATCTTCTACGGCTCCTACCCGATCACCCCGGCGTCCGACATCCTCCACGAACTGTCCCGCCTGAAGCACTTCGGCGTCCGCACCTTCCAGGCCGAGGACGAGATCGCCGCGATCGGATCGGCCATCGGTGCCTCCTTCGGCGGTCACCTCGCGGTCACCGGGACGTCCGGACCCGGCGTGGCGCTCAAGGGTGAGGCGCTGGGGCTTGCCCTGGCGACCGAACTGCCGCTGGTGCTGATCAACGTCCAGCGCGGTGGCCCATCGACCGGGCTGCCGACCAAGACCGAGCAGTCGGACCTGTTGCAGGCGATGTTCGGTCGCAACGGCGAGGCACCCCTGCCGGTGCTGGCGGCCCAGTCGCCGTCGGACGCCTTCTACGCCGCCTTCGAGGCCGCCCGGATCGCGCTGATGTACCGCACGCCGGTGATCCTGTTGTCGGACGGCTTCCTCGCGACGTCGTCGGAACCGTGGCTGCTGCCCGACCCCTCCACGCTGCCCGAGATCGACGTGTCGTTCACGACCGAAGCCAACACCCCGGAAGGGTTCGTGCCGCTGCTGCGCGATCCCGAGACCTTGGCACGCCCGTGGGCCCTGCCGGGCACGCCGGGGCTGGCGCACCGCATCGGCGGGCTCGAGAAGGACGCCCGGACCGGCAACATCTCCTACGACGCCGACAACCACCAGGCGATGACCACCTTGCGCCACGACAAGGTGCAGGCCGTCGCGAAGTCGCTGCCGCCGCTGGAGGTCGACGACCCGGACGCGACCGACGACGGACCGGGTGCGGACCTGCTGGTGATCGGGTGGGGGTCGACCTACGGGCCGATCCGGGGCGGCGTCGACCAGGCCCGCGAACGCGGTCACAAGATCGCGCGCGTCCACCTGCGTCACCTCAACCCGTTCCCGCGCGACCTCGGCGAGATCCTGCACCGCTACGACCGGGTGCTGCTGCCCGAGAACAACACCGGGCAGTTGCGGATGCTGCTGCGGGCCGAGTTCCTGGTCGACATCGTCGGGCACAACCGGGTGACCGGCCAACCGCTGCGGGCGGCCGAGGTCAGTGGCGCGATCGACGACCTGCTCGGGCCGCGCGACCCCGCCCCCGACCCCCGCACCGACCCCCAGGAGGTCCCGGCATGAGCACGGACACCTCGCCCGACGCCCGCACCGAGTTGCCCCAGCACCCCGAGCAGTTCTCCAAGAAGGACTTCACCTCCGACCAGGAGGTGCGCTGGTGCCCGGGTTGCGGCGACTACGCGATCCTGGCCACGCTGCAGAAGTTGCTGGCCGACCTCGGGCGCAACCCCTCGGAGACGGTGTTCGTGTCCGGGATCGGGTGCTCGAGCCGGTTCCCGTACTACATGGACACCTACGGCATCCATTCCATCCACGGGCGGGCACCGGCGATCGCCACCGGGCTGGCGTCGGCGCGGCCGGACCTGGACGTGTGGGTCATCACCGGCGACGGCGACGCGCTGTCGATCGGGGGCAACCATCTCATCCACGCGTTGCGTCGCAACATCGACATCACGATCCTGCTGTTCAACAACGAGATCTACGGCCTGACCAAGGGCCAGTACTCGCCCACGTCGCCGATGGGGTCGATCCACAAGTCGACGCCGATGGGCTCGATCGACCAGCCGCTCAGCCCGGTGTCGCTGGCCCTGGGTGCCGAGGCCACGTTCGTGGCGCGCACGGTCGACACCGACCGCAAGCACCTCACCGAGGTCCTGACCGCCGCCCATGCCCACCGGGGGGCCTCGCTGGTGGAGATCTACCAGAACTGCGTGGTCTTCAACGACGACTTCTACCACGACATCATGGACCGCGACACCAAGGTCATCAACCAGATCCGGCTGGTGATCGGCGAACCGATCACGTTCGGCCCCGACGGCGAGAAGGCGGTGGTGGCCGACGACGGCGGGTCGCTGCTGATCGTGCCGACCGCCGAGGCGGGCGACCGGATCGTGGTCCACGACCCGTCGCGCACCGAGCCCACCACCGCCTTCGCGCTGTCGCGGTTGTCCCACAACCCCACCGGCCCGACGCCGCTGGGCATCTTCCGCCAGGTGGAGCGCCCGGTCTACGACGACCTGATCAACGCCCAGGTCGAGGAGGCCGTGGCGTCCCGTGGCCGCGGCAGCCTCGACGAGTTGTTGTCGGCGGGCAGCACCTGGGACGTCGGCTGACTTCAACGCCCGGCGACCACCGTCGGTCCGGAGCGGTGTTCCGCCGGCGGGCCGACATGCGGGTCAGGCGCCCTCGTCGCCGTTCAGGATGGCGCCCTCCAGGCCGGCCATCAACCGGTGCAACAGGGCCACGAGGCGTGCCTGGTCGACGCGGGAGATGTCGTCCAGCGCCGCGGCCATCACTCGGTCACGGTGGTCGTGGAGCCGGGCCACGCGCCGGGCGCCGTGCTCGGTCAGGGTCAGCACCACCGAGCGCCGGTCGTCGGGATCGCGGGAGCGGTCCAGCAGCCCGTCGCGGACCAGCGACTCGATCGTGCGCGACGCGTTGGACAGGTGGGTCAGGCACTGCTGGGCCACCGCCGACACATTGACGGCGCCCTCGTCGATCGCCAGCAGCGCCGCGAACTGCCCGGGGGAGAGTTCGACCGCGGCGCCCATGCGCTCGGCCCCCTCGGCGGCCAGGGTCCGAAACCGTGCCATCACGGCGGACAGGTCCTCGACCGTGTCGAGGTCGTCGGGTGCCGTCGTGGCGTCCCGTTGTCGAGGCCGGCCGTCGGGGCCGTCGGTGGAAGTGGTGGTCATCGCGGTGTCGTCCCTGACCGGTTTGGCATGTGTGTGCGCATGATGATAGTTTCATTCGGCAAGTAATTCAACTCGCTTCCTGTTCCGCCAGTCGCCGTCGAGGTTCGCCGTGCAAGCCATCATCCGTGCCATCCAGGCCGTCGTGCGACGGTCGCCCGTCGGCGTCATCGTCGGGATCCTCGTCCTGACCGGGATCCTCGGGGCCTCGGTCGGGCTCGCCGAGCAGGAGCAGGGCTTCCAGAACTTCCTGCCCGACAACGAGATCTCCGCCACGCAGGACACGATCGCGCAGCGGTTCTCGTCCGGCGACCGGGCCGCGGTCCAGATCAGCGTGTACGCGCCCGAGGGCGGGGACATGCTGTCGGCAGACGGCATCGTGGCTGCCCAGTCGTTGGTCCAGCAGCTGCGGGCCGACCCGACCATCGCCGACGCCCTGGTCGAGGGGTCCACGCAGCAGCCCGCGATCATCACGTGGGGAGACCTGGTCCTGGGCGCCGCCGCCCAGCAGGGCATCGACCCGGCGACGCTGACCAACCCCCAGGTCGACGAGCTCTCCACCGCGGCCCTCGCGGGGATACCCGAGCAGCAGCGAGGGCTGCTGTCGGCGACCCTAGGTGGCGAGCGCACCGACACGTCGGCCACCGCCGGGGTCGCGATCGTGTTCGTGGGGTCCGACGCCATCGCCGACGACGGCAGCAGCCCGGTGCAGGCCGCCATTACCGACCTGCGCCAGGACCTCCCCGGCGGGTTCGAGGTCCGGCCGCTGGACATCGCGGCGCTCACCGCGGGCATCTCGGATGCGATCCAGGGCCAGCTCACGACGCTGCTGGGCGCGGCCTTCGGGGTCATCATCCTGATCCTGGTGCTGATCTACCGTCGCCCCACCGACGTCATCACGTCGATGCTCGGCCTGGTCTTCACGATCGTGTGGATGCAGGGGATCACCGCCCTGATGGGACCCGGCGGACTGGGCTGGGTCGGTGGTCAGAGCGAGATGTCGACCGCCATCCCGATCCTGCTGGTCGGGCTGGGCGTCGACTACGGCATCCACCTGACCATGCGCTACCGCGAGGAGCGAGCCACCGGCCTGGAGCCCGGGGACGCCGTGACGTCGGCCATCGGGGCGGTCGGGGTCGCGCTGGTGCTGGCCACCATCACCACCGTCGTGGGCTTCCTCACCAACCTGTCCAACCCGTTGCCGCCGCTCCAGGACTTCGGCGTGTTCGCCGCGGTCGGAGTCATCGCCGCCTTCGTGATCATGCTGACGTTCGTCCCGGCCGTGCGCGTGCTGGTGGACCGCCGCCGCGCCGCCCGCGGGACGCTGCAGGACGAGCGCAGCCAGTCCAGCGAGCCCGGACTGCTGGGCCGCGCCGCCGGGGCCATGGCGCCCCTGGCCGTCAACCGCTCATGGGCCGTCCTGGGCGTCACCGGCGTTCTGGTGTTGATCGGCGCGTTCGGGGCGACCGGGCTGTCGACCGAGTTCAGCCAGACCGAGTTCTTCCCCAGTGACTCCCCGGCCCTGGCCGAGATCGAGCGCGCCCAGGACGCCTTCCAGGGTGATGTCACCGAACAGACGCAGGTGCTGGTGACCGGCGACGACCTCGCCACCCCGGCCGCGCTGAACGCGATCGCCGACTTCTCGACCCACGTGACGGACAACGCCGACGTTCGCGCCGAGGTCCCGGTGGACTCCGTCGCGACCCGACTGGCCGGCATCCAGGCCACGATCCGCGACCAGGCCGCCTCGGGGGAACAGTCCGAGCCGCCACCCGGGGTCGACCCGACCATGCTGCGCGAGTTCGCCACCACCCTGCTCACCAGTGGCTTCGGGAGCCCGAACGGCGTCTCCGACGACACCGACGTGGCCGTGCTCTACGACGGCCTGCTCGCGCTCGACCCGTCCGCGGCCGGCGTGCTGGCCACCACCGTCGACGGCACCGTCGACGCGGCGCTGGTGACGGTGCCGACCTCGGCCGGCGAGTCCGTCGACGACCTGCGCGTGGCGTTGCAGGACGACGCCCAGTCGTTGGACGACGCCGGTCTCGACCATGCCATGGCCTCGGACGGGCTGCTGGTGGACCTGGTCCTCGGTGAACTGCAGGCCAGCCAGATCCGGGGCCTGGTGATCACGCTGCTGGCGTCGATGATCATCCTCGCGATCGCCTTCTGGGCCCGGGAGCGCAAGCCACTGCTGGGCGTGCTGGCGATCCTGGCGGTCGCCGTCGTCGTGGCGTGGGTCTTCGGGATCATGGCTGCGGTCGGGATCCCGTTCAACGTGCTGACCGCCATGGTGTCGGCACTGGCCATCGGCATCGGGGTGCCTTTCGGCATCCACGTCGTCAACCGGTTCCTGGAGGACCGCCAGACCCATCCGGACACGCTGTCGGCCATGACCGACACCCTGCGCAACACCGGGGGCGCGTTGGTCGGTTCGGCCGTGACGACCATGGCGGGCTTCGGCATGCTGGTGTTCTCGACCATCTCGCCGTTCCGCCAGTTCGGGATCGTGCTGGCCCTGACGATCGGGCTGGCGCTGCTGTCGTCGATCATCGTGCTCCCGGCGATGCTGGCCGTGTGGGCGCGTCGCCACGAGCCCGAGCCCAGCGAGCGGCCCGCCGTCGACACGAGCGCGGCCATGCCCTCGGGCGTCCACGCCTGACCCCACCCCCCCACCCGTCGAGTGTGCGCATCACCCCCGTATCCCGGGGTGATCGGCACACTCGACGTGGTTCGGGGGCCTATCGTCGGCGGGCGGGACACGACAGCGACGACGGGTGAACAGCATGGCGGAGGTGGCGCGGGGCGACGACGTGCCCGACGGGATCGACGCGGTGGCCGTGACCGACTGGTTGTCGGCCCGGGTCGACGTGGTGGCGCCACTGGCGTTCGACACGATCGCGGGTGGGCGCTCCAACCTCACCTTCCACGTCACCGACGTCGCCGACGGTCACTGGGTGCTGCGTCGGCCACCGCTGAACTCGGTGTTGGCGACCGCCCACGACGTGATCCGCGAGCATCGCATCATGGCGGCCCTGGGCGACTCGCCGGTCCCGGTCCCGCCGATGGTCGGCGCCGAACCCGAGCCCGGCGTGCTCGACGCCCCGTTCTTCGTGATGGACCACGTCGACGCGCTGGTGGTGCGCGAACCCCAGGACGCCGCCGACCTCGACACGGCCGCCCGGCAGCGGGCCGGTGCGTCCCTGGTCGACGTGCTGGTGGACCTGCACGCGATCGACCCGGACGAGGTCGGCCTGGGCGAACTGGGCCCTCGTGAGGACTACCTCGCCCGCCAGTTGCACGTGTGGCACCGCCAGTACGAACACGGGGCGTCGCGCGAGGTGCCAGCCATCACCGGCATCCGTGACCGCCTGGCCGCACGGGTGCCGCCCCAGCAGCGCGCCACGATCGTCCACGGCGACTACCGGTTGGACAACCTGATGGTGGACCGGGACGGTGAGGTGGTTGCCGTACTGGACTGGGAACTGTGCACGTTGGGCGACCCGTTGGCCGACCTCGGCCTGCTGCGGGTCTACTGGAACCCCTTCGACGACGCCAGCGGGCTGCCAATGATCCCGGCCGCCGCGTCGATCCCGGACATGCCGACCTGGGACGACGTGCTGGCGCGCTACGCCGACCGGTCGCCACTGGACCTGTCCGACCTCGACAGCTACGTGGCCTTCGGCTACTGGAAGCTCGCGGTCATCCTGGAAGGGGTCCTGGCGCGGATGGCGGCCGGTGCCTACGGCCCCACGGACCACGACCTGGTCGACCGTTTCGCGGAGATCGTGGTGGCCTTGCTGGATCGCGCCGACGAGGCCAGTGCCTGACGGTGACCCGAGCCGGCGCGACCCGACGGCCGGGCGGCCCCGGCGGGCCCACGATCGGCGCGTCCTCGGCCGACATTCCCGGTTTCCGGGTCCCGTTCGACGGCAGGCCTGCAGGGGAGGGGCTTTCCAGCCCGCTACCGTGCGGGGCATGACTACACATGACCAGACCGAAGAACGCCTCGCCCTGTACATCGACCACGAGAACGTGGCGATCGGGGCCCGTGACATTGGACTTCGCTTCGATGTCTCCCCGCTGCTGGATGCGCTTGCCGAACGTGGCCGGCTCATCACCCGGCGGGCCTACGCAGACTGGAACCTGTTCCGGGACGACCGCCGCGGACTCGTCGATGGCAACATCGAACTGATCGAGATCCCGCAGCGCTCCGACTCGGTGCGCAAGAACGCCGCCGACATCCAGATGGCCGTTGACGCCATGGAACTCGCGCTGACGCGTGACTTCGTGTCGACGTTCGTGATCGTCTCCGGCGACTCCGACTTCACCCCACTCGTCTCCAAGCTCCGCGAGCTCAACAAGCGCGTCATCGGCGTCGGCATGAAGGGCTCCACGTCCAACATGCTCCCGCCGTCCTGCGACGAGTTCATCTTCTACGACCGCCTCGACGGCGCGCCGCCGCGCTCGTCGGGCGGTTCCAAGAAGTCGTCGCGTTCCAAGCCGAAGAAGAAGTCCTCGGGTGGCAGCAAGTCGTCGTCGGGGGGCGGTTCCGCCAAGAAGTCGTCCGGCAAGCAGGACCTGCAGGCGCTCGAGCGCGTGATCACGAAGACCCTGTCGGGGATGCAGTCCACCGCGGCCGGCGCGATCCAGGCGTCCAACCTCAAGCGCGCACTGCTGCGCAAGGACCCGACCTTCGCCGAGGGCGACTACGGCTTCCGTGGCTTCCAGGAACTCCTGCGCCACCTGGAGAGCCAGGGCACCGTCAAGCTGACCGAGGGCACCGCACCCGGCGACCCCGAGGTCGACTTCCCCGACGGTGGTGCCACGTCCGGTGGCTCCTCCGAGCAGGAGGCCTTCGACCTGCTGCGCACGACCGTGATCGAGCTGATGGGCGAACTGGGTGGCGACCCGCCGCTGTCGGGCCTCAAGGACCAGCTCCGCAAGCGCGAGTCCAACTTCTCCGAGAAGGACTTCGGCTACGGCGGCTTCCTGCAGTTCTGCAAGGCCGCGGTGACCAAGGACGTCGTCGAGATGGACTGGGAGGAGGACGACGAGGAGTACTACCTCTACGTCCCCGACGATGACCTCCCCGACAAGGTCCTCGACAAGATCTGATTTCACCCGCACACGACGAACGCCCGACCGGACCCCGGTCGGGCGTCGTCATTTTGGTGCGACACTGCGAGCCCGACGTCACCTCCTGCGATGTGCCCAGAGTCAGCTGCCGACAGGGCATG
>JBBSMS010000006.1:0-47960 GCA_038233055.1 Nitriliruptorales bacterium | reverse complement strand
TGGGTCGTGCGTCAACCGCACGACCCACGTCGGTGGAGGCTGGGTGGGGCCGGTCAGGCACCGCCCCGGGCGGTGGCGCGGATGCGGGCCGTCAGGTCCTGGACGTGGTCATAGGTCGCCTGCCGTTCCTTCATGAGGTTGGCGATCTTGTCCTTGGCGTGCATGACCGTCGAGTGGTCACGCCCCCCGAACGCCTTTCCGATCTGGGGGAACGACATCTCGGTCAGTTCGCGGGTCAGGTACATCGCGATCTGGCGGGCGTTGACCAGTTGACGGCTGCGGGACTTCGAGCACAGGTCGTCGATGGACAAGCCGAAGAAGTCGGCCACCACGTCGATGATGAGGTCGGACGTGATCTCGCGTTCGCGTTCGTCGGGCAGCACGTCCTTGAGGACGCCCTCGGCGGTCGCGAGGTCAGGGCGGGACCCGGACAGCGACGCCCAGGCCGCAACCCGGTGGAGGGCACCCTCGAGCTCGCGGATGTTGGAGCGGACGCGGGCCCCGATCAGTTCGAGGATGTCGTTGCCGAGGTCGAGGTGTTCGGCCTCGGCCTTGCGCCGGAGGATGGCGATCCGGGTCTCGAGTTCGGGCGGCTGGACGTCGACCAACAGGCCCCACTCGAAACGGGACCGCAGCCGGTCCTCGAGCTTGGCGATCGAGCGTGGGGGCCGGTCCGACGAGATCACGATCTGCTTCTCGGCGTTGTGCAGCGCGTTGAAGGTGTGGAAGAACTCCTCCTGGGTGCGCTCGGCCCGTTCCAGGAACTGGATGTCGTCGATCATGAGGACGTCGATGTCTCGATAGCGACGCTGGAACGCCACGGATTCCTTGTTCTGGATCGAGGTGATGAACTCGTTCGTGAACTGTTCGGTGGTGACGTAGCGGACACGCAGGCGTGGGTACAGACGCTGGACGTAGTGGCCGATGGCGTGCAGGAGGTGGGTCTTGCCCAGTCCCGACGGGCCGTAGATGAACAGCGGGTTGTAGGACTTGGCGGGGGCCTCGGCAACGGCGACGGCGGCCGCGTGGGCGAACCGGTTGGAGTCCCCGATGACGAAGTGGCCGAACTCGTACTTCGGGTTGAGTTGGCTGTCGGTGTCGTCGCTGCGGGGGACGTAGATCGTCGGTCCGGAGGGACGACCGTTGACCGGGGCGTGGCGGCTCGGGGACGCCGGGGTCGGCACCTGATCCGGTCCCCCACCGGGCTCCCTGGTCCACGCGGCCGGGTCGGTCGCGGGTGCGCGGGTGGTCGCGTCCCGGAAGGTCGCGGTGGACGCGACATCGGCCGAGGTCGGCCGATGGCGGTCGTCGTCAGCTCCCGCCGGCGTGTCGGGCGCGAGGCGCGCGCCGGCATGGGCGTCGGCGTCGAGCTCCGACACGACGGCGGCTTCCTCGGCCGGGCTCAGCGTGGCCGCGCCCGGGGCCACGGTGATCATGACACCGATGGGTCGACTCAACGCCTGCGACAACTGTTCGACCAGGAGGTCGCCCATGCGCAGGTCGAGCCACTCGCGGGCGAAGGAGTGGGGCGCCGCCAGGATGATCGTGTCGTCGCTGAAACCCACCGGCTCGGTGGCTTCGAGCCAGCCACGGGCGGTCGGCGTGGTTCCGGTGAGGTCGCGAAGGCAGGTGGCCCACAACGCAGGGAGGTCCAGTGGTCCGGTGGTCTCCAAGGGGGGCACTCCAAGGGCAGGCAGTGTGGGCATCGGGATGCCGGGATCGGCGGTCAGGTCACGGACCCTAGGGCCAGCGGACTTGTTTGTCCACAGGTTTTCCACAAGATGTGGAAAACTATAGGATCAGCCACGGTTCGTCAACATTGACGCGGGGGCAGTCGTGTGGCTCCCGGTGCCTGCAGGGAATGCCGGAGATGGCGACGGGGGAAGGTCGTCCCAGTGGGACGGACCGGCGTCGGGTCTCGACAACAGGCGCGGTGGCGAACGGTAGGGACGCCCTGCCGATCCTGCAAGCCGATGGAGCGCCCCGATCCGAGATTGGTTCGAATGGCCCATGAACGCCGCGTGACCGTCCGGTGAACGTCATTCTCGTGGTTCCACCGACGTGGTTCCAGGCAGCAGCCGGGCGGGCGCCGTCATGTTGTCGCCCGGGTCGGCGGTGCAGTAGACTGGGCGCGTTCATCCGTGCCCTCGTGCTGTTCCTACACGTGCGGCTCCAACGCACCGCTGGCGTGTCCCCAACCCCTCTCTCGTGGACCGTTGCCGCGCGCGTGCCATCCCCTTCCAGGAGGGCCCCTGCCATGAAGCGCACCTTCCAGCCCAACAACCGTCGCCGCGCCAAGAAGCACGGCTTCCGCGCCCGCATGAAGACGCGCCAGGGCCGCGCCATCATCAAGCGTCGCCGCGCGCGTGGTCGCGCGAAGGTGAGTGCCTGACGGGTGTCGACCACCGTGTCGGCCCGGCCGGGTCGCCTGCGTTCCTCGCGTGACGTCTGCCGCGTCCTGCGGCGGGGCAGGCGTGGCTCGACCAGCCGTCTCGCCGTGCACGTCGTCGCAGACTCGGCGCCCGATGGACCCCGCGTGGGCGTGATCGCGTCCCGTCGGGTGGGCTCGGCGCCGGCCCGCAACCGGGCCAAGCGCCTGCTGCGCGAGGCGGCCGCCCGGATCGACTGGCCCACGACCGCGGACATCGTGTTGGTGGCGCGACCGGGCATCGTCGGCGCCGACCTGTGGGACGTGCTCGATGACATGATGGGCCTCACGGCGGGAAACGCCTGATGGAAACCCGTCGTCCCGGCGCCATCGCCAGACTGCTGGTCGCCCTGGTCGGCCTGTACCAGTCGACATCGGCCCTCCGGGCACCGAGGTGTCGATTCAGCCCCACCTGTTCGTACTACGCGGTCGAGGCCCTGATGACCCATGGGGCCGTCCGGGGCGTCGCACTCACGACTCGCCGCATCCTGCGCTGCCACCCCTTCCACCCCGGTGGCCATGACCCGGTTCCCCCGACCGGCACGGCCACCAGCCCATCCGACGAGTCGTCACGAGACGCCGCCGTCGCCTGACCATCACAACGAGGACCACCGCCGTGGGCGAGATCTGGACCGGTTTCACCAACATCTTCGCACGTGGCATCGAGGTGTTGCACGACCTGATTGCCCAGGTCGGCTTCCTCGAGGCTGCCGCCTGGGGCTGGGCGATCATCGCGCTGACCCTGGTCGTGCGGATCCTTCTGCTGCCGTTGGCCGCCAAGCAGTTCACCTCGATGCGCCGCATGCAGGAACTCCAGCCGCAGGTGAAGCAGATCCAGGAGAAGTACAAGGTCGACCGGTCGCTGATGAAGAGCGATCCGGAGAAGTACCGGGAGCTGTCGGGCAAGAAGAACGAGAAGCTGCAGGAGTTGTACCGCGAGGAGGGCGTCAACCCCGCGGCCGGTTGCCTCCCGTTGCTGGCCCAGGGTCCGATCTTCTTCGCCCTGTTCCGGGTGCTGCGCGACCCGCCGGACTTCATCTCGGCCCTGACCGACGCCGACTTCTACTTCTTCACGCCCGGCCCCGACGGACTGGGTGAGACCGCGAGTGCCGCCGGGATCGCCGGGATCTCGCTGCTGGTGCTGGTCGCGGCGTCCATGTTCGTCAGCCAGAAGCAGATGATGGCGCGGAACGTTGGGGGACCCAGCTCGGGCGGCGACGCCCAGGCGACCCAGCAGAAGGTGATGCTCTACGCGATGCCCCTGATGATGGGCGTGTTCGGCTTCAACCTGCCGATCGGCGTCCTGTTGTACTGGGTGACCACCAACATCTGGACCATGGGCCAGCAGTGGTTCATCACCCGGCGGGTCGACGAGGAAGCCGACGACACCCCGGGCGGCCGCGGATCCGGAGGGTCGTCGACAAGCCCGGACGATCCCCCGCCGACCTTCCCCACGGGCAACCGGTCCATCGACGCCACCGGTACGTCGGCCACGGGCACGGCGGGCAACACCCGCCGCGCCCGTACCCCGACGGACCCCGGTTCCAACGGCAGCACCCCGTCGCGGCGAAGTTCCCGCCTCCCGGGCCGTGCGCGCCGTCGCGACAGCTGAGCGCAGTCACCGCTCACGAATCACCAGCCACCACCCACGACCCCGTCAAACCGTCCGTGTCACCGAGGAGAACGACCATGCCCATCCAGTCCGCCACTGCCACGGGTGCCGACCTGGCCACCGTGCTGACGTCCGCGCTGGCCGACCTGATCGACGACGACGGCGTCACGGTCAAGGCCGACCTCCCCCAGGGCGTCGACCTGGCCGACGTCCGCATCGAGCTCGGGGCGGCCGTGACCTGGTCTGACGACCTCGACGACGACGACGAACCTGCCGCGGACGCGGCCCCCGTGCCCGCCGACACGGTCGATGCGCCCGCCCACATGGTCGAGGTGCCCGCCGACACGGTCGATGCACCCGACGACTCGGACGACTCGGACCACTCGGACGACTCGGACCAGTCGGCCGATGAGGACGCCGTCCTGCTGTCCGACGAGGAATTGGACGAATTGGACGAGGAAGCCGACGCCGGCGCCGACTTCGTGGAGGGCCTCCTGGACGCCATGGACCTGCCGGGCGAACTCCAGATCCGGGTCCTCGAGGACACCCGACGCGCAGAGATCGAGGTCGTCGACATGGATTCCGGCGCCTTGATCGGTCGCCGTGGATTGACCCTCGAGGCGATCCAGGAACTGATGCGGTGTGCTCTGCAGTCGCAGTTCGAGCGACGTGTCCACGTCCACGTGGACGTCGAGGGCTACCGTGCCCGCCGCCTGGAGAAGTTGTTGGACAAGGCGGATGAGTCGGTCGACCTCGTCCTGGACGGCGGCGAGCCGGAGCGCCTGGAGCCGATGGACGTGTTCGAGCGCAAGGCCATCCACGAGTTCGTGAACACGGTGGATGGTGTCGTCTCCCGCAGCCAGGGCCGCGAGCCCTCGCGCCGGGTCGTGATCGAACTGGCCGAGTAGTACCCTGCGCTGAGCAGGGACGATGCGCCCACGCCCTGTATCCGGGCCGTGGGCGCATCGTCCTTGTGGGGGTTTCTGTATCCTTCTGTCCCGACACTCCCGCCCTCAGGACTTGTTTCCCCTGTTCAGCGTTTGTTGCGCCGTCCCGACATGGCTCCTTCTTGGTGTTGCCATCGCAACCTGCCTGCGTGTCGTCACCTCCGACAAGGAACGCGCTCGGTGATGCGGCGTGTCCGACCATCCGTCCCCGGGGGCAGCTGAGCACGTACGTGCTCACGTGTTGTTCCACGTGGAACCTGCCGGGCAGGGGGCGGCCCAAGGGCTTGGTGGGCGAGAGGTATCACGGTGGCTCGGACCTGTTCCACGTGGAACCCGCGGGGATGATCGGCGGCCGCGAGGCACGTGGTAGCGTGCGAACCACATGACGACTCCCCCCGATGATCCTGCGTTGGACCGCCTCCGGACATTTGCGGAGGCCATCCGGCAATCGCCGCACAACCTGGTCAGCCAGCGGGCGAAAGTCCAGTTGTGGGACCGACACATCGTTGAGTCCCGGACGTTGGCAGCCTCCATCCCGGGTCCCGGTCGCCTGCTCGACGTGGGCAGTGGCGGGGGTTTGCCCGGCATGGTGATCGCGATCGAACGCCCGGACCTGCAGGTCGTGTTGCTGGACTCGAGCAAGAAGAAGACGGAGTTCCTGGTGGCGATGGCAACAGCGATGGACGTGGATGTCGCCGTGGTGCGGGGTCGAGCTGAAGATCTGCAGGACGGGCCGCTGCGGGCGGCCTTCGACGTCGTCACCGCCCGCGCAGTCGCGCCCCTCGAACGACTTCTCGGCTGGACCATGCCCTTCCTGGTCCCGGGAGGTCTCCTGTACGCCGTCAAGGGTGCTCGCTGGGCAGGGGAGCTTGCCGCCGCAGCGCCCGCGTTGCGAACGTGGGGCGCCAGCGTGGTTGCGACTCCCGATGAGGGTCCCGACCACGAGGGTCCGCGCGTGGTTGTCGTGCGCCGTTCGGGTCCCGAGGTGGCGGCGTGACGTGGCGACGCCGAGAGTCCGGGTCGGCGATCGACGGACCCACGCGCAGCGCGACGGTCGTGTGCGTGACCAACCAGAAGGGCGGCGTGGGCAAGACGACCACTGCCGTGTCAATGGGCGCTGCGCTGGCCGCGATGGGCATACGGACGTTGCTGGTGGATCTCGATCCCCAGGGCAATGCCACCACGGGACTGGGCCTGCGGGTCGCCGAGGGTGGGCCGTCGATCTATCGCGTCCTCGCCGAGCGCCTACCGATCGGCGAAGCCACCGAGTCGACGCAGGTCGATGGACTGCATGTGGTTCCGAGTGGTCTCGAACTGGCCGGTGCGGAGATCGAACTGGTGTCGACCCTGAATCGGGAGCGCCAACTGGCTCGCGCCCTGCGTCCGGTGCGTGATGAGTACGACGTGATCCTCATGGACTGTCCACCCTCACTCGGGATCCTGACCCTGAACGCGCTGGTGGCCGCAGACCAGGTCCTGGTGCCGATCCAGTGCGAGTACTACGCACTCGAGGGGCTGTCACAGTTGCTGCAGACCGTCGACCTCGTGCGTGACGATCTCAACCCGGACCTGGAGGTCGGCGGGGTGCTGATGACGATGTACGACGCCCGCACCAACCTGGCCAAGCAGGTGGCGGAGGAGGTTCGGGGCTACTTCGGTGAGGTCGCCTACACGACGATCATCCCGCGAACCGTGCGCTTGTCGGAGGCGCCGAGTTACGGCCAACCGATCACGGTGTACGACCCCGGGAGCCGGGGCGCACGGGCCTACGAACGGGCCGCACGGGAGCTCTTGCACCGCCTGGGGCTGTCCGATCAACCAACGACGTCGCCGCTCGACGACCTGCTCGGGCCCGCCCGTCACGAGGCGACACCCGACGAGACTGTCGCGAAGGACCACGCATGAGCACTCCACGACGCAGCGGACTCGGACGGGGTCTGGGTGCCCTGATCCCGACGGGGGCGGACGGGTCCGCGCCGAGCCTGCGGGAACTCCCGCTGAGCGCGATCCAGGCCAACCCCCGGCAACCTCGCGGCGTTTTCGCCGAGGAGGAGCTCGACGGCCTCGCCGCCTCGATCCGCGACGTGGGGCTGCTCCAGCCGGTAATGGTCCGGCCGCTGGACGACGACCGCTTCGAACTGATCGCGGGGGAGCGGCGGCTGCGCGCGGCCAAGCGCGCGGGACTCGCCCGCATCCCGGCCATCGTGCGGGACACCGACGACCGTGACCTGCTGAAGGAGGCGCTGATCGAGAACATCCATCGGGTGCAGCTCAACCCGTTGGAGGAGGGTGCGGCCTACGAGCAGCTGCTGGAGGATTTCGGTGTCACCCAGGAGGAACTGGCGCAACGACTCGGCAAGGCGCGCTCGACGTTGGCGAATGCCATGCGGCTGCTGTCGCTGCCGGCGGCGGTGCAGCGACGCGTGGCCGCCGGCGTGCTGACGGCGGGCCATGCCAAGGCATTGCTTGGGCTGGACAGCCGCGACGACCAGGAGGCCGTGGCCGAGCGGATCGTCTCCGAGGGCCTGTCGGTGCGGGCAACCGAGGAGATGGTGCGGTTGCGCTACCTGCAGGCCGACGGCGACATCGCCTCCCGGAAGCGCCGCTCCTCGCGCCCGCTCCCGGCCGGCATGGAAGACCTGCAGTCGGACCTGTCGCGGGCCCTGGGCCAGGACGTCCGCATCCGGATGGGTGCGCGCAAGGGGTCGCTGACGATCGACTTCCGACGACCGGAGGACCTGGAACGACTCGTCGACCTGATCGCCCGCGGCCTCGCGGTACCCACCGACGCGGGCGAGACCGACCAGGACTGAACGACCGGCCGGCGACCCTGATCAGCGCACGCGGGTTCGACGTTCCACCCTGCCCGCCGCGTCGCCCAACAGCGCCACGGTCGCGAGCCCGATGAACAGGCCGTGTTCCGCGATACCGGGCACCTGCGCGAGTGCGGCAGACTCTGCCGCCGGATCGGCGATTCCGTCGGGATGGGTCGCGTCGAGGATGAGGTTGCCGTTGTCGGTCCGGCCGGCACGCTCCACCACGTCGTAGCCGCGGACGGCCAGTGTGCGCGCCACCGGAGCCCGTGCGAACGGGACCACCTCGACGGGGAGTGGGAAGGTTCGACCCAGGTGGTCCACGACCTTGTCCGGGGTGGCCACCACGACCAGGTGATGGCTCATCGTCGCGACCACCTTCTCCCGGAGCAGCGCGCCTCCGCCGCCCTTGGTGAGGCACAGGGCTGGGGTCAACTCGTCGGCGCCGTCGACGGTCAGGTCGAGGTGGTCGACGTCGTCGGGCCCCAGGACTTCCAGGCCAAGGTCACGGGCACGTTCGGCCGTGGCGTCGGACGTGGGGACGCCGCGGACCTGCAGGCCCGAGTCGGCCAGGGCATCGAGGAAGTGGGCGACCGTGGACCCGGTGCCGAGCCCGATCGACATCCCGTCGCGCAGTTCGCCGACGGCCGCCCGTCCGGCCGCGCGCTTGGCCTCGTCGCTCATCCGGCTTCCCACTCGGTCGGAATTCGAAAATTTCGTAAACTTACGAGTCTTGCGGTCTGCCGGTCCACTCGGCCAGCAGCAACGGCAGTTCGCCCAACCCGTCCAGCACGAGGTCGGCCTCGATCCCGTCGGGAAGGTCCTGCAGGATCCCCCAGGGTCCGCGCCGCAACCAACAGGTCCGCAGGCCGGCCGCGGTGGCCGGGAGCACGTCGTTGTCCACCCGGTCCCCGACGTAGAGCACCTGGTCCGGCGACGACGCCCCGCCCAGGTCCACGACCGCCGCGAAGAAGGCGGGGGACGGCTTGTCCACCCCCAGGTCGGCGGACATTGCCATGGCGTCGTGCGGCAGGTCAAGTGCTCGCAGTTGCTCGGTCCGCCGTGCGGGTTGGTTCCCGGCGATGACGATCCGGATCCCGCGGTCGTGCAGTTCCTGCAGGCACGGGCGGGCGTCCGCGTGGAGGTCGTCCTCGCGGAACCCGCCGTAGCGACGCTCGTGCTCGGCCTCGAAGTCGCGCCACTCGATGTTGGGGGCGACGTGGTCGAAGACCTCGACGTGGTCGAGTCCCTGGGCGACCGCGGCGCCCAGCACAGCGGCGAAGGTCAGGCTCGACACCCCCAACAGGTCAGCCCAGGTGGCCCACACCCGGGTCTCGTCGATCAGCACCTCGCCGATGTCGAACACCACGACCGAGGGAGCGGGTCCGAGGTCGTCGTCGGCAGCCTGGGCGTCCTCGGCGAAGTCCAGGTCGGCGATGACCTCGTCGTCGGTGGCGTCGGTGACCGGTCGGCCACCGACGGTGGCGGGGGCGATGGGGCTGTCGCTCATACGCGTGACTCGTCCCGGCCGGCCCGCCTCAGCGCGAGTTCGACCAATCGGTGGCAGAGGTCGGCGAAGGACAGGCCGGCTGCCTGGGCCGCCAGGGGGACCAGCGATGTCGCGGTCAGTCCCGGGCCGGTGTTGACCTCCAGGATCGTTGGGGTCTCGCCGCCCGCCAGGATCATGTCGACCCGGGCGATGTGGTGGGCGCCCAGCGCCTCGCAGGCCCGTCGCGCCGCGTCCTCCGCGGCCGCGTTCGCCGCATCCGACAGCCGGGACGGGGCGTGGAACTCGGTGGCTCCCGGGGTGTACCTCGCGGCGAAGTCGTACTGCCCGTCCCGGGGCGTGATCTCCACCGGTGGCAGTGTCTGGCCGTCGACGACCGTCACCGCGACCTCGGCGCCGACGACGAACTGCTCGATCAGCACGCGGTCGTTGTAGGAGAACGCGCCCATGATGGCCGGGGGCAGGTGGGCCTGGTCGGCCACGATCGTCAGTCCGAGCGAGGATCCGCCGGCCGCCGGCTTGACGACCAACGGGAAGCCCAGCAGGTCGCCGACCCGGGTGACCGCCGCGGCCGCACCGAGGTCGCGGAAGGCGGCCTGGGAAAGCACCACGTGGTCGGCCACGACCAGCCCGGCACGGCGGTGCAGGCCCTGGGCCACGGGCTTGTCCCATGCCAGCGCGGAGGACAGGCCATTGGGTCCGGTGTGCGGGATCCCGACGAGGTCGAGCAACGACTGGATCGTGCCGTCCTCACCCGTCGACCCGTGCAGGGCCAGGAACGCGACGTCGACGTCCAGATCGTCGAGATGGGTGATCAGGCCGGCGTCGACGTCCAGGCGCGTGACGCGGTGTCCGCGGGACTCCAGCGCAGTGGTGACCCGCGACCCCGAGGCCAGGCTGACCTCGCGCTCCAGCGACGAACCACCGTTCAGCACGGCGACGTGGAGCGCCTCGGCCACGGCCGTGTCCGGGCTCACGACGACGCCTCGCGGGCCACGACGGGAGGCATGTCGGGGCGTCCGGTGGCCCGCGACCGCGAGGTTGTGGCGTCGGATCCGGACGGCCGACCGCCGTCGAGGTCTCCGGCCGCCGGGACCCGGTCGCCGTAGACGGCGCGGGCCAGTTCGCGCTCGTCGGTGATCAGGGTCGCGAGGCGTTCGATGCCCTCCCGGATGCGTTCGGGCGGGGGATAGGAGAAGTTCAGGCGGAGGTGCCCGTGGCCCGACCCGTCGGCGTAGAAGCCGTCGCCCGGCACGTAGGCGACCCGGTGCTGGACGGCCTTGGCGAGCAGGTCGGCGGTGTCGATGCCGTCCCCGACCGAGACCCACACGAACAGGCCGCCACCGGGGGCGTTCCAGGTGACGTCGGGTGGCATGTGGGCGCCCAGGGCTTCCAGCATTACCTCGGCCCGGTGCTGGTAGGTGGCCCGGAACCGCTCGATCTGGGCCTGCCAGGGCTGGGTCTCCAGCCACCGCTCCACCACCATCTGGGTGAAGTGGGCCGGGCACAGGTCGGCGGCCTCGCGCAACAGGACGAGCTTGTCGCGGATCGGCGCTGGCGCGGCGATCCAGCCGGTCCGGACGCCGGGGGCAAAGGTCTTGGACATCGTGGAGACGTAGACGACCCGCTCGGGCGCGAGTTCGCGCAGACTCACCCGGGTCTCCCCGGCGAAGTCGATCAGGCCGTACGGGTTGTCCTCGAGGATGACGAGGTCGTGCTGCTCGGCCAGTTCCACCAGGCGGTGGCGCCGCGGGATCGACAGCGAGACCCCGGCGGGGTTCTGGTGGTTGGGGATCGTGTAGACGAACTTGGGTCGTCGCCCGTCCCGGGCCAGTTCGTCCAGGCGGTCGGCCAGTACCTCCACCTGCATCCCGTCAGCGTCCATGGGGACGTGGCGGACGTCCGCGCGATGGCTGGTCAGGGCGCCCAGGCCACCGACGTAGGTGGGCCCCTCGGCCAGCACGATGTCGCCGGGGTTGACGAAGCACTTCGCCGTCAGTTCGAGCCCCTGCTGCCCCCCGACCGTCACCACCAGGTCGTCGGGATGACCCGGCACGCCCTCGTGGGCCATCACGTCGATGAGTCGTTCCCGCAGTTCGGGGCGACCCTGCCCGATGCCATACTGGAGCGCGGTCGGGCCGTCGTCGGCCAACACGCTGGCGACCACCTCGGTGACGGCGTCGAAGTCCAGGGCGGACGTGTCCGGCATCCCGCCCGCGAAGGACACGATCTCCGGGCGCGAGGCGACCGCGAAGAGCGCACGGATCGCCGACGCGGAGAGTCCGCCGACGCGGTCCGCGTAGTGCTGCAGGTAGGGGTCGGTGTCGAGTCGCATGGCCAACCGGATCCGGTCGTGAGTGGTCCCGACGTTACTGCGTCCCGCCCCCGGCCCGTGCCGCTGCAGTCGTGGCGGCGGCGCGGCGGGCGAGCGCGGGTGGCTGGCCAATCGCGCGGGCCGGCCTCGGCCTGGGCGGGGGAGGAGTATCGTCGGACGGGTCCCGGCGGAGGTTCCCGACGTGTCCGACCACGGCCAACCCCAGACCGCACCACCCCCGTCCCCGCCGACCCCACCGTCCACCCCGCTCAGCACCGAGCCGATCACGACCCCGGGTGGGCGTGAGGTCGCACCGGGTGGGTGGCGGCGGGCGGTCACGGGACTGGCGGTGGGTGTCGGGGCCGGGCTGCTCCACCGGGTGGCGCGCCACCTGGACGAGGAGGGGTGGCGATGAGCCGCCGGGTCGTGCCGCTGACCGGCGATGTCTGGGACCGGATCGAGGCCCCCTGCCGGTCCTGCCTCTTCTGGGCGTTCGGCGAGCCCCGTCCGTCGTTCCCGGTCCCGGGCAGGTCCGACCCCGACGCCGAGGACGCCCTCGTCCGGAAGCAGGCGTGGACCACCGCGCGCCTGCACGAGGGCCGGGCGCCCGGTCGTGCGGTGGTGGTCGACGACGTGGTGGTCGGGTTCGTGGAGTTCACCCCGGCCCAGCATGTCCAGTCCCGCCGTCGGCCCGTGCCGGGGACCGACCCCGACGCGCTGGTCCTGACCACGATGTGGCTCGATCCCGGCCACCGCACCCACGGGCTGGGTCGTGTCCTGGTCCAGGAAGCGGTCAAGGAGGCCATCGCCGGCGACCACCCGGCCGTGGAGGCCCACGGCGACCGGCGCTGGCGACCGGACCAGTGCGTGCTCCCGATCACGTGGCTGCTGCACGAGGGCTTCGAGGTCGCGCGCGAGCACCCGCGCTATCCCCTGCTGCGGCTGGAGGTGTCGCGCACCGTGCGCTGGGCCGAGAGCCTCGAACACGCCGTGGAGGAGATGTGGGACCTGTTGCCGCGCCGGGCGCCGCGCCCGGTCACCGAGGCCGTGTCCGAGGCCGTCCTCGCCGGCACCGACGCCTGACCGTCAGGCGGTCGCGCGCGTGCCGGGACCGTGGTCGGCGGCCGTCACGACCGCGGTTGGTCCAGCATCCAGCCGCGCAGGCCGTCGAGGATCGCGGTGACCAGCAGGGCCTGGTGGGTCGGGTCGGCCAGTCGGCGGCCCTCGTCCGGGTGGGTGAGGAAGCCCATCTCGACGGCCACGCTGACCGCCCGGGACTCGCGCAGCAAGGTGGCGGTGGACGGGTGTGCCCGGCAGTTGAGGGTTCCGGTGCTGGCGGCGATCGAGGCCACCACGCGATCGGCCAACGCTCGTCCGGCCACCGACACGGTGTCGCCGGTCCCGAAGTAGTACGCGGCCACCCCGTGGGCCGTCGGCGAGTCCAGCCCGTTGGTGTGCAGCGAGAGCACGACGTCGGCGTCCTCGCGGTTGCCCAGTGCCGCCCGTCGGGACGGTGACGGGGAGTTGGCCGGACCCCGGGCCAGCACCGGCTGGGCCCCGAGTGCGGCGAGGCGGCCGTGCAGGCGACTGGCGACCTGCCAGGTGACGTGGTGTTCGGCGATGCCGTCGGGATTTTCGAAGCCGGGGAACTCGGGCGAGTTGCCGGGATCGAGCAGGATCGACGCACCCGTGAGCGTCTGCAGGCGATGACGGCGACCCATCCGGTGGCGCTCGAGCACCTCGCTGGCGGCCACGGACTGGTGCTCGCGGCCGACCCGGGACAGCGCCGAGATGGTGGTTGCGCCGGCCTGCCCGTCCGCCTTCAGGCCCTGCATGAGCTGGAACTCGACGATCGCCGCCGTCGTCTCGGGACCGAGGATCCCGTCCGAGCCGCCGACTTCGAGCCCGATCCGGTCGAGGCGATCCTGCAGGTCCCGGACGTCGTCACCGCGCAGCATGGGACGGGTGAGGTACAGGACCCGGTCTCCCAGCTTCCACGCCGCCTCGAGCAGGGTGCGCCAGGTGTCGGCCCCGACGATGCCGTCCGCGAACAGCCCGCGCGTCTGCTGGAAACCGCGGACCGCGTCGGCGGTGCCGTCCTCGAACCGGCCGGGGGAGTCGCCGATGGCGTGGCCGAGGTCCGCGAGGCGCCGTTGGACGTCACGGACCTCCGGACCGGAGTCCCCGAGGCGATAACTCTTCTGCATGACGCGTCGAGCCTACGCCGTGGCCCGCCGGCGACCGGGGCCGCGCGCCGTCGGGACCGGCCTGGGGGGTTGGCCTGGTGGGTCCACGGGGATCAGTCGAGGTGGGGCGAGATCTCGCTCAGCAGGGCGGCCTTGGGCTTGGCGCCCACGATCCGGGCCACGTTCTGGCCACCCTTGAACACCAGCAGCGTGGGGATCGACATGACGCCGTGGTCGCGTGCCGCCGCCGGGTGCTTGTCGATGTCCATCTTGACGACCTTGAGTCCGTCGACTTCCTCGGCCAGTTCGTCGACGATCGGGCCGACCTTCTTGCACGGCCCGCACCATTCCGCCCAGAAGTCGATGAGGACCGGCTGGTCGGCATCGAGGACCTCGGCCTGGAACTGGTCGTCGGTGATGGCAGTGGCACCCATGTGCTGTCCGTTCGTGTCGGCGGTGGTGGATGGTGTGGTCGTGGGTCCCCGGCCGGAGTGGGCCGGGGCGGCGGTCGAACGTTCAGGCGTCGTTGGCAGCCAGGAAGCGTTCGGCGTCGATGGCGGCCTTGCAGCCCATGCCCGCGGCGGTGACGGCCTGGCGGTAGACGTGGTCGGAGACGTCCCCGGCGGCGAACACGCCCGGCACCACCGTCTGGGTCGCGGGCTGCTCGACGATGAGGTAGCCGTCCTCGTCGGTCTCCAGGACATCGGCGACCAGGTCGGTGTTGGGGATGTGCCCGATGGCCAGGAACACCCCGTCGGTGTCGAACTCGGTGGTGTCGTCCGACACGGTGTCGGCCAGCACCACCCCGGTCACGCCGTCGGCGCCGTCGCCCAGCACCTCGGTCACGGTCGCGTTCCAGATGAACTCGACCTTGTCGTTCTTGAAGGCTCGCTCCTGCATGATCGCCGAGGCGCGCAGTTCCGTGCGGCGGTGCACCACGGTGACCTTCGACGCGAACTTGGTCAGGAAGGTGGCCTCCTCCATGGCGGAGTCGCCGCCGCCCACGACCACGACCTCCTTGTCCCGGAAGAAGAAGCCGTCACACGTCGCGCAGGCGGACACGCCCTGGCCCCAGAGGCGGTCCTCGCCGGGGACGTCTAGGCGGCGCGGCTTGGCACCGGTGGCCAGGATCAGGGTGTTGGCGTGGACGTCGTCGCCGGAGGTGGTGGTGATGCGGAACGGCCGCGATGACAGGTCGATCCCGGTGACGTCGTCGGTCACGTAGGTCGTCCCGAAGCGCTCGGCCTGTTCCCGCATGCCGGTGATCAGGTCCTGGCCCATGATGCCTTCGGGGAACCCGGGGTAGTTCTCGACGTCGGTGGTCAGGGTGAGTTGCCCGCCGGCGGGCCCGCCGGCCGTCACGCCCTCGATCACCAACGGTTCGAGGTTGGCGCGGGCGGCATAGGTCGCCGCCGTCAGTCCGGCGGGGCCGGAGCCGATGATGACGACGTTGCGGGTGGTGGCGGTCATGGAGGGTCCGTGGGTGGTGATCGGGAGGTCATGGGTCGTGGCCGGTGGGCCGGGCAGACATGGTGCCCAACGATCGGGTCCGGGGCGACATTCCCCGCCGTCTCCGAACCGGGGGCAAACCGGACGAACCGGAACGGCAGCCAGATGGGCGTACGCCTGTTCGCTCTTCGGCATCCACAACAGGATGTTTCGTTCATCCCCAGTTTCCACAACGCCGTCCACAGGGTCGACCCTCGGGTCGAGGCTGGGCTGGCGGCGACCCGGGTTCAGGCGTCGACGTCCACCAGCAGGGTGACCGGGCCGTCGTTGACCAGGTGGACGTCCATGTCGGCGCGGAAGCGACCGGTCGAGACCGTCACCCCGTGCGCTCGCAGGCCGGCCACCACCTCCTCGACGAGTGGTTCCGCGACCTCGGGGCGTGCCGCCGCGATCCATGACGGACGACGTCCGCGGGTCGTGTCGCCGTACAGGGTGAACTGGCTCACCACCAGGACCTCGCCGCCCCGATCGAGCACGGAATCGTTCATCACGCCGTCCGTGTCGTCGAGGATGCGCAGGTGCGCGATCTTGTCGGCGAGGCGCATCGCCTGGCGCGGGCCGTCGTCGTGGGTGACGCCCACGAACGCCAGCAACCCCGGTCCGATCGCGCCGACGACGTCGCCGACGACTTCCACCCGGGCGTGGTGGACGCGTTGGACGAGGGCGCGCATGGTGGCTCCGCAGGGACGGTCGTCGGGAGTCCGACGGGGGTTCGACGGGGAGCGGCGAGCGTGGCGGCCGCGGGCGTCGAACGAGCCCTCCAGCGCGTTGGGCGGACCTGTCCGCGCGCCTTGCGCACAGTGCTCGCAGGTACGATGACGACATGTCCACGTACCCGACGGCGCACGCCACCTCGGCCGGTGGGGTCGTCTGTGACGACCGACCGGATGGTCGGCGCTGGGTGCTCCTGATCGCCCGTCGCAACGCGGCCGGACGTGCCCAGTGGACCCTGCCCAAGGGTGGCCGGGAGGGCGAGGAGACCAACGAGCAGGCGGCGCTGCGGGAGGTCCGTGAGGAAACCGGCCACGGGGCGATCCTCGGCGACCTGCTGGGCACGATCGACTACTGGTTCGTCTGGCGACCGGACCGCATTCGCTACCACAAGTTCGTCCACTACTACTTCATGTGGTGGGACGGGTTGCCGCCGGGCGAGCGCGACGACGAGGCCGAGCACGTCGAATGGGTCCCGGCGGAGATCGCGCTGGTCCGCCTCGCCCATCGCAACGAGCGCTCCCTGGTCGACCAGGCGCGTCATGCCTTGCCCGCGCTGGCCCAGCCGGTCCCCAGTGTCCCGCGGGCCTGATGGCCGCCCGTGGTCGTGGCACCCCGCCAGGGGGCTCCCAGGGCGGCTCCGGATCAGGTTCCGAGCGGCCCCGGAGTGTCTGCGCCCCGGACGGTTCCGGGTCCGCGGTCCGGTCGCGCCGCCGCTCGATGTGCAGGATCGCGATCGGCATGGGACACTGTCCGAACGGACTTTCCCGGTGCACGTGTCCCGGCCTGCTTCCGTGTCTTGCCCGACCCCCCCGCCGATCGTTTTGCGAGGACCGTGTGCCGATCCACGTTGGCCGACCAACGATGCCCGTCCGGGGTGTCGAGGGAACGCGATCGTGACGGAGTCGTGGTCCCACGCCGCACCCGTGACCCGGGACGACGACGCGACGACCGGCGAGACGTCGGCGTGGCCGCCGATCCGGCGACTGGGCGACGACGGTCGCTACCACCTCGAGGAACCGATCGCCGCCGGGGGAGCGGCCACCGTCTGGCGCGCCTACGACGTCCACCTGGGACGGTCGGTCGCCATCAAGATCCTTCATCCCCACCTCGTTGCCGACGCCGACACCGTGCGCCGCTTCGAGCGCGAGTCCCGCAACGCGGCCCGCCTCCACCACCCGAACGCGACCCGGATCTACGACTCCGGCCGCGTCAACGACGTCGTCTACCTGGTGATGGAGTTCGTCGACGGGCCCACGCTCAAGACACTGATGGGAACCCACGGTGCCTTCCCGAACCCGCGCCACGTCGCCGCGGTCGGCCAGCAGATCGCGGACGCGCTGACCGAGGCCCATGCCCAGGGCCTGATCCACCGCGACATCAAGCCGGCCAACATCCTGTTCAGTTCCGACGGGGTGGTCAAGGTCGCCGACTTCGGGATCGCCAAGGCCTTGTCCCAGACCACGTCGGACCTCACGGCCGCCGGCACCACGGTGGGGTCCGCCACCTACATCGCACCGGAGCAGTACGCGGGCGGCGAGGTGGACGCGCGCGCGGACATCTACGCCCTTGGCGTGGTGCTCTACGAGTGCTTGACCGGCAACCCGGCCTTCAGCGGTGACACCGCGGCCGCGACCGCCGCGGCCCGACTGACTCGCGAGGTGACCCCACCACGGCAGATCCGCGCGGACGTCGACCGTCGACTCGACGACGTGGTGGTGCGCTCGACCCGCCGCGACGTCAAGGACCGCTATGCCGACGTCGCCCAGGTGTCGCACGCCCTGTCCACCAGCCTGCGGGGGCGCGCGGCCAAGGACCTGACGGCGGACCTGTTGGCGGTGGCGCCACCGGAGGCCCCGACGGTCGCCAGCGTCCCGGACGTCGACCCCGACGCGCCCACCGATCCCCGCATGCCGATCGCCGGTCGGCTCGGCCGGGTCTCCACGGCCTGGGCGTTCGTCGCGGGCGCGGTGCTGACCGCCATCGTGCTGGTGCTCATGCTGGCCAACCGGGGCAGCCCACCGGCCACGATCCTGGCCAGCGACGACGCGCTGGAGATCGTCGGCGGGAGCGTCTTCGATCCCAGCCCGGGCGGGACGGAGAACCCGGAACAGGTCCCGAACCTCTTCGACGGGGACACCTCCACGGTGTGGAGCACCGACTCCTACCGCGCGCCCGCAGACCGCCCCTTCGGCGACAACCAGACCGGCGTCGGGGTGATCCTCGAACTGGCCGAGACGTCCTCGGTCGAGGACCTGCTGGTGCGCCTGGAGGAGCCGGGCGTGGCGCTGGAGGTGTTCGTGGCGCCACGGGCGCCCGACCCGGTTGACGGGCTGATCGGTTGGGGCACCCCGGTGGGCCGGTTCGAGGACCTCGACCGCTTCGCCACGCTGACGCTGGACGAACCGGTGCAGGGGAAGTGGGTCCTGGTGTGGCTGACGCGCCTCAGCGAGGTCGAGCCGTCGTTGCAGCGGGCCCGGATCGAGGAGATCCAGGTCCGCGGCGTGGTGGCCGAGGCAACCGAGGGTGCCTCGTCGTGATCGATGACGCCGACCGGGTCGAGGCCGACCTGTTGGCCACGTGGGCCGACGACCAGCGACCCCGGCCCGCCCGCGAGGAGGCCTTCCGCGACCTGGTCGGTCGCTTCCAACGGCGCGTCTTCGCGATCTGCATCCGGGAACTCGGCTCGCGTGCGGACGCGGAGGAGGCGACCCAGGACACCTTCGCGAAACTGGCCCGGTCGGCGGATTCGTTCCGGGGCGACAGCAAGGTGTCCACCTTCGTCTACCGGATCGCCGTCAACGCCTGTCGCGACCTCCAGCGTTACCACGGACGCCGCCCGTCCTCGCCGGTCGAGGACATCGAGGGCGCGGTCGCCCGCCGGGTCGACGGGGCGGACGAGGTCGCGGACGTTGCCGAGACGGTCGAACTGTCGTCCACCCTGCGGGGCGCCCTGGACGATTTGGACGTCCTGTCCCGCACGCTGGTGCTGCTGTGCTCGGTGCAGGGGATGACCTACCCCGAGGCGTCCGAGATCCTCGACATGCCGGTCGGGACGATCAAGTCCCGGATCTTTCGGGCCCGTGCGCGCCTGGCCGAAACACTGGCGATGGCGGGAGAGGGCTTATGACGGTGCGACCGGATGCAACCGTCGTGGTCCCCGCGACGTCTGACCGTCGTGTCATGCCGACCGGCGCCCGCGACATCCGTGGTGCCGGCGACGCGCGGGTGCCTCCCGGGCGCCCGATCGGGTACGCCCGAGCTCGGTCCTGCCCGACCCGACCCCGCCCGACTCGACCCTCCCGACCCCTCCCGACCCGACGAGGACCGACGTGATTTCCGGTGAGGAACTGGCCGCCTACGCGGCCGGCGACGCAGATCCGGCCCTGGTGGCACGGATCGAGTCCGCGCTGCCCGAAGACCGGTCCCTGGCGGACCGGTTGGCGGCAATCCTCGAGGTGGACGCCCAACTGGCCGCCTGGGAGGCCCCGGACCTGGAGCCGGGCGCCGCCGACCGCCTCATGGCGGCGGTCGACGCCGACCTTGCCCGGTTGGCGGATCCCGCATCGGCGGGCGCATCCGACGCCGTGGCGGACGGGATGACCGAACCGTCATCGACCGCCGCGGGCGGGCCGGGTGGCGTCGAGGCCGCCGGTGGTCGACCGGTGGTCGCGTCCGGCTGGCGCCGACTCCGTGACCGCTGGGCCACAGTCGTCGACGGCCTGGCCATGCCGCAACTCGCCGGTGCCGCTGCGGCCCTGGTGCTGGTGATCGGGGTGGGCGCCGTGGTCGCCGGCGGGCTGGGCGGGTCCGACGACGCGTCGACGGCCGAGATGATGGACGACCTGGCTGCCGCCGAGCCGGCCCCGGAGATGGCCGACGCCGGTGGCGGGTCCCAGGGCACCCAGCCCGCGCCCGAGTCCGAGGCGATGTCGGAGATGGCGGCCGACACGGGATCCGAGTCGGCGACCGCCGCGGCGTCCGCGCCAACATCCGAGGGGCCGGACTCGGCCTCCGGGTCCAGCGCCGGTTCCCTGCCACCAGTGATCGACGACGCCCGCGTCGTCGCCGACCTCGCCGACATCGACCCGACCGCGCTCCGCGAACGGCTGGAACCGTTGGTGGCCCTCATCACGCCCGAGGAGGGCGCGGGAGGGGACTCGGTCGACCAGGAAGCCAGCCCGTCGCCGCGCTCGTTCGCGTCGACGCCCGAGTTGGCGCTGGCCGATGGCCGCGTGGGTGACCAGGACCGGAACGTGGTGGCGGCGTGCCTGCCCGACAGTCCCGACGAGGTGATCGTCGCCGAGGTCGTGGTCCTGGCACCCGAGGGTGACGCCCCCGAGCGCGACGTCATCCTCTACGTCCAGCGCGGCCAGGTGGTCGTGGTCGCGGTCGACGGCTGCCGCCGCTTGGGCGTCCGCGAGGACTGACCCGCACGACGATCGGCACGTGCGACCGCCACGATCGGCCGGGGGTCACCGCACGCCCTCGGTGGCCTGTGTGGAACTCTGCGGCACCCCTGACCGGTTCAGCCCGCCGCTGGCCGCGTCGCCGATCCTTGACGATGGACCCCGCATCGGCTGTGGACCGCCTCCTTGCCGGCGACGAGCTGTCCTACGCCAGTTGGACCACACGCTCCACACAGGTCACCTATCGTTGCGGCCCATGAGCCTCGCCCTCGCCGCCCCGAACGCGCTCGCCACCGCGGCGGGCGAGCGTCTCGCCGCCGTGGGTGGCAACGCGGTCGATGCGGCGCTGGCGGCCGCGATCGTGTCGATGGTCTCCGAGCCCGGAGTCAGCTCCCTGGCGGGTGGTTCGTACCTGTTGGTCGCCCCGCCCGGCAGCCCGGTCGTGGTGGTCGACGCCAACGTGACGATGCCCGGCCGGGGACTGGACGTCGAGCCCGGCCAGGGCACCTTCGCGATGCACACCGACTACGGCGGCGGGCTCGACATGACCGCCGGCCACGGCTCGGTGGCCACGCCCGTGACGCCGGCCGGCCTCGCGCTGGTGCACGAACGGTGGGGCCGTGCCCCGTGGGCGGAGGTCTGGGGCCCGGCGATCGACGTGGCCCGTGACGGGTTCCCGATGGGCGCGGCGTCGAGCTACTACCTCCAGTACGTGCACGAGACCCTCTACGGCTGGCATGCACCCAGCCACGCTGCGATCCACGACGACGACGGGGGGCTGGTCCCCGAGGGTGGCACCGTCCGCATCGACCACCTCGCCGACAGCCTCGAGGCCCTCGCCACCGAGGGCGCCAGGGTGTTCACCCACGGCGAGCTGGGCGCGCGGATCGTCGACGACATCCGTGCCAACGACGGGCTGCTGACCCGCGCAGACCTGGCCGAGAGCCAGCCGATCGTGCGCGCGGCCCGGACGGCGGCGGCGACCACCACCGCCGGCCAGTGGCGCGTGGCGACCAACCCGGCACCGGCCATCGGTGGCGTCACGCTGACCGCGATGCTGGAGTTGTTGACCCGGTCGGGCCCGCTCCCCGGCCACTGGGACGACGACCTGCTGGTCCGGATGGTGCGGGCCCAGGACGTCGTGCTGGCGCGACGCGTGCGCGACCTCGACCCGTCGCTGGACCGCGAGGCCGCAGCGGCCATCCTGCTGGACGGCATCGACGCCGGTGACTTCGATGCCGCGATGGCGTCGCCGTCGACCATCCACGTGTCCGCCGTCGACGACCGGGGCCTGGGCTGTGCGATCACCGCGTCGGCCGGCTACGGGTCCGGGGCGATGCCGCCCGGAACCGGGCTCTGGCTCAACAACTGCCTGGGCGAGCACGAGCTGAACCCGCACGGCCTGCACCGATGGGAGCCGGGCGACCACCTGCCGTCGAACATGGCCCCGACGATCGCGGTGGGCCCGGCCGGGCAGCGGCTGGTCATCGGGTCGCCGGGTGCCGACCGGATCACGACCGCCCTGCTGCAGGTGCTGGTGCACGTGTTGGGGGGCGCATCGTTGTCTGCGGCGATCGCCACGCCCCGGCTGCACGTGCGTCACGAACGGGACGGGCGACTGTCACGGGTGGCCCACGAGGAGGACCTCGACGTCTCCGTGCTGGACGTGGCGTTGGAACCCCACCACCCGAACTCGATGTACTTCGGCGGGGTCGCCGCCACCATGCTGCACGCCGACGGCGCCCTGGAGGCCGGTGCCGACCCCCGCCGTACCGGCTCCACCACGATCACCTAGCCCCCGTCGGAGGCCCGGTTGGGCTGCCGATCGGCCCCGTCGTCGTGGGCCGGGCCGTGGTCTTCATCGTCGCGATCACGCCCGACGACGCATGGCGGCCCTCCCGGAGGCACGCGGGGGCGCGTTAGCCTCGTGGGACGCCCCGGCGCGGTCTTCGCGTCTCGCCCGTTCCTCCCACCCCGTGAGTTCCGCGTGTCGCCTCCTGCCATCCCGCCGACGTCGGACGCCGCCTCCACCGGGAACCCGGCCGACGGCCCCGCCAATGCGTTGTCCGACGCCCAGGCGGTCCAGCTCGGGCAGTTGGTCGATGTGTTCCCGGAGGCACGGGACCTGGGGGAGCGGTTCGCCGCGGCCGGTCACGAGCTCTGGTTGGTCGGTGGCACCGTCCGGGACGCCTTGCTGGCGGGTGGCAACGAGGCCATCGTCGACGAGGTCGACCTCGACTTCGCGACCTCGGCCCATCCGGACGAATCGGAGGCGATCCTGGGGCCCTGGGGTGACGGCCTGTGGCTGGCCGGGGCCGCCTTCGGCACCGTGTCGGCGGTCAGGAAGCGCGCAGGCGCCCCCGACCGGGTGATCGAGGTGACCACCTACCGCCGCGACGACTACGAGCCGGACTCCCGCCACCCCGAGGTGACCTTCGGCGACTCCATCGACGATGACCTCGCCCGCCGCGACTTCACCATGAACGCGATGGCCGTGCGGGTTCCCGACTTCCTGTTCGTCGACCGCTACGGCGGAATCGTCGACCTGCATGCCCGGCGCCTGCGCACGCCACAGGACCCGCGGGTGTCGTTCGGCGACGACCCGCTGCGGATGGTTCGGCTGGCCCGCTTCGCCGCCCGCTTCGACGCCACGGTCGAACCCGACACGCTCGCGGCCGCGACCGAGATGGCCGACAGCCTGGCGACGATCTCGGCCGAGCGGATCCGCGACGAGCTGGTCAAGCTGATGCTGGGCGACCATCCCGCAGTCGGGTTGCAACTGCTGGTCGACACCGGCCTGGACGCCCACGTCCTGCCCGAGTTGCGGATCCTGTCGACCCTGCGGGACCCGTTGCACCGCCACAAGGACGTCTGGGCCCACACGTTGGCCGTCATCGACAACGCGATCGAACTGGAACCGGACGGCCCCGACGCCGTGCTGCGCCTGGCCGCCCTGCTGCACGACATCGGCAAGCCCGACACCCGCGAGATCCACCGCGACGGCACGGTCAGCTTCCACCACCACGACGTGGTCGGCGCCCGCATGGCCCGCCATCGCCTGCGCGAGTTGGCGTTCCCCAAGGACGAGGTCAAGGCGATCTCGGAACTGGTCCGGATGCACCTGCGCTTCCACACCTACAAGATGGGCTGGACCGACGCGGCCGTGCGGCGCTACGTCCGCGACGCCGACGACCTGTTGGTCCGGCTCAACCTCCTGACCCGGGCCGACGTCACGACCGGCAACGCGAAGCGGGCACGGGCCATCCAGAACCGGATGGACGCGCTGGAGGTGCGCATCGACAAGTTGGCGGCCGAGGAGGAACTGGCTGCCCTGCGTCCGCCCCTGGACGGCAACCAGGTCATGGCCCACACGGGAATGGCGCCGGGCCCGCTCGTGGGGCAGGTCTGGGACTGGCTGCTGGAGTTCCGCCTGGAGGCCGGCCCCGTCGACGACGCCGACGCCTACGCCGCCCTGGACTGCTGGTGGGAGGCCGTGTCCGACGACCGCGATCCCCCTGACCCCGCCGACGTCGCCGCCGACCTCGGCCTGGCCACCGACTGACGGGGGCGCCGGGCTCAGCGGCAGGCGTCATCAGTCGGTGCGTCGGCCGCGGGCTCCCACGTCAACGTCGAGTCGTGGGCACGGGCCGTCAGGAGCGGGGGCTCGACGGTCAGTTCCAGTTCGACCTCGATGCTCCCGTGGTCCAGGTCATCGCGCCATGCCGTGGGGATGTCGCCCTGCGGCGTCCAGACGACGTCGTTGATCGGGCCGAGGAGGTCAGTGCAGGCCGCGGCGAGTCCCGCCGCCTGGGGGAACCCGGCCTCGAGGAACGCGGGCGTGCCCGGCGGTGTCGGGGACGGGGCCGGGTGGGGGTCGGCCGCCGGGTCTGGGACGCTCCCGGGCACCGTGAGGTCTGTGGTCACCACTGTTCGCTCCAGCGGAGCGCCCGCCGGTGGGTCGTCGGCGTCCAGTTGGATCGCGAAGCCGCCGCGGGGCAGGTGGCTCCGATCGACCGCGACCACCCAGGCCCACGGGTTGGCGTCGTCGGTGCACGCCACGCCGCCGTCGGGGAGGATCACCCGGTCCATGAAGACCATGTCGTCGGCGACGATCACGTCGTCCAGCCGGAGGTCGGGACAGGAGGACCCGTAGACGTCGCCGAACCAGATGACGACCTCGGCGGCGAAGTCCACCTCGGGCCGCGGGCCGTCGACACCGGCGGACGTCCAGAGCCGCTCGTAGGCGCCCGCGTCGCCCGCGACCTCGGTGCGGTAGGGCTCGCCGGCGCCCTGTTCGTGGGCAAGGAGCCGCCAGCCGTCACCACCGACGAGCTGGGGGCCGGGTTCCGGCAGGTCGGCGGGGTCGCCCCCGTCGAGGCACAGCGGCTGGCCTGGCCAGTCCGTCGCGAGTCGCTCGAGCAGTCCGGGTGTCCGCGCGGCGGCGAACAGTTCGACCACGCCGCGGTGCACGGCGGTGCCGGACCCGAGGATCTGGTCCGCGAGGGCACCGTGGACCTGCTCCTGCAGGGCCTCGAGCTCGGCGCGACCGTGGGGCACTTCGACCACGGCGACGCCGTCATCCGGGAACCGGGACTCCACCTCGGCCTGCAGGTCCGCGCGGTCCCGGGTGGCATCCGGGCCGAACCCCACGGTCACCCAGCCGTGGTGGTCCCGGTCGATCCACACCTGTTCGAACCCGTCCTGGGTCGACGCCCACTCGCGCACCTGCTGGTCGGGCATCTCGTTGGCGACGTAGATCGGTTCGTCCCGGTAGACGTCGGCGGGGGCGGCGACGCTTGGCACTTCCTCGCACGTCGGGATCGTGGTCGTGACCGGCTGGACGGTCGTCGGGCTCGCCGATGCCGTGGGTCCGTGGTCGTCACCGGTGGGGTCGGCAGACGGCGACGCCACCGGGTCGGATGGGGAGCCCGTGGGCGACGCCGAGGCGCACCCGGCCATCAGCACGACGACCGCGACGGCCATGGCCGTCGATTGGAGCCGAAGACATCCAACGCGTCGCGCCATGGGTGTGGTCCTTTGGGCCAGGTCGATTGTCGGACGCCGTCGATGACACGACGGTTGCACCGACCTCGAACGTCGAGTGTGCGCATCAGCGCCGCATGTGGCCGTGATCAGCACACTCGACTGCGGGGTTGGTCGTCAGTCGGGGAGTTGGCCGTAGGCGTAGGTGACGGCGATGGTCAGCACCTGGCGCTCGTTGCGGACCATGGCCGCGTCGTAGTCGTCCCAGTCCTCGTGCTCGCCGCTGAGGTCGCGGTACAGCGCGCGCAGCGGCTCCAGGGTCGACTCGTCGTCCGCGCCGGCCACCGGGGACAACGACGCGTCGCCCTCCAGCACGACCCACTTCCAGAAGTCGTCGCTGGTGACGTGCAGGCTGGCACGTGGGTCCCGCTGGAGGTTGTTGGTCTTGGCGCGGTTCGCGGTCACCGAGATCCGCACGGTCGAGCCGTCGTCACCGTGGTCCAGGGCATACATGATGTTGGAGGCCTGGGGCCGCCCGTCGGACTTCAGGGCGATCACGACACCCTGCTTGTGGTCGGCGGCGAAGTCCAGTGCGCGGTCGAGGTCCATGGTCCGGCCTTGTGGTCGTGGGCGTCGGGCACCACCGCCAACGCCCGCACCGTCACCGCTTCTTCCGCCCCACCACCACGTCGAGTGTGCGGATCGCGGCCACATGCGGCCCCAGGGGGCTCACTCGACGTGGGTTGGGGGTGCGGACGGGGGGTGGGATGGTGATGAGGGGAGGTGGCCGGCGACCAGGCGTCCGGCCACGATTGTGGCGGCGACCAGCGGCATGCCGGGCCGGTAGGCGAGGTGGGCCGGGTCGGGGGCGTTGAGCACCACCAGGTCGGCGCGTGCGCCCGGGGCCAGGTGGCCGACGTCGTCACGCTGCAGAGAGCGGGCGCCCCCGGCGGTCGCGGCCCACACCGCCTCGTCGACCGTCAGGCGACAGTCGCGTACGGCCAGGGCCAGTACGAAGCCCATGGACGTGGTGAAGCTCGACCCCGGGTTGCAGTTGGTCGCCAGGGCGACCGTCGCGCCAGCATCGACCAGCTGACGACCGTCGGGGTACGGCTGGCGGGTCGAGAAGTCCGTCGCGGGCAACAGGGTCGCCACGGTGTCCGAGCCGGCCAGCGCCTCGACGTCGGCGTCGGTGAGGTGGGTGCAGTGATCGGCCGACGCGGCACGGACCTCGACTGCCAGTCGGATGCCCGGGCCGGGCCCCAACTGGTTGGCGTGGACCCGCGGGACCAGTCCCGCCGCCCGGCCGGCCAGCAGCACGGCCCGCGACTGGTCGACGTCGAAGGCGCCCACCTCGCAGAAGACGTCGATCGACTCCGCCAGCGGCGCACAGGCTGCCAGCATCGCACCCGTCACGAGCTCGACGTAGCCGTCGGGGTCGTCGGCGAACCTGGGTGGGATCACGTGCGCCCCCAGGAAGGTCGCGTGGCGGGTCACCTCACCGGCCAGGCGCAGCAACCGGGCCTCGCCGTCGACGGTGGCGGCGTAGCCGGACTTGACCTCGCGCGTGGTGATCCCGGCGGCGCGGGACTCGGCGACCCGGCGGGCCAGCAGCGACCGCAGGCGGTCGTCGTCAGCCGCCCGGGTGGCCTCGATGGTGGTCGCGATGCCGCCGGCGGCATACGGCTGACCGGCCATCCGGGCCGCGAACTCGTGGCTGCGGTCGCCGGCGAACACCAGGTGGGTGTGGCTGTCCACGAACCCCGGCAGGACCGCGCGCCCGCCGACGTCGGTGCGGCGATCGGCCGCCGGTGGTGGCCCCGTCCCGGTCGCGACGACGCGGTCCTCGTCGACCACCAACCAGGCGTCGTCGAGGCCGGCGCCCGCGCCGGGCATGGACGCATGGAGGTCCCGGGCGTGGTCCGGGGCGTGGGTGACCAGTCGACCGATGCCGGCCAGGACCCAGGTCGAGCCGTCGTTGCTCATGCGTCCTTCTGCCGCGAGTCGAGGTCCGGGTCGGGGCCCGGGTCGGGGTCGAGGTCCGGGTCGCCCACGGCGCGGACCAGGTCGGCGGCGACGTCCCGCCGGACGTGACGACCGTCGCGCACGATCCAGCGGCCGGCCACCATCGTGGCACGCACGTCGGCGGCCGTGGCCGCGTACACGATCGCGGTGGCCAGGTCGCGCTCGCGGGTTCCCGCCAGCCGGACCGTGTCGGTTCCCACCACGGCGAGGTCGGCCGGGGCCCCGACCGCCAGTCGGCCCGACTCCGGCCACCCCAGGCTGGCCGCCCCGCCGGTGGTCATGGCCGCCAGCAGTGCCGCCGGGTCGTGGTGGCCCCGGATCCCGGTGACCAGGCGCTGGTCCAGTTCGAGGGCCCGGGCCTCCGCGAACAGGTCGATCGCCGCATGTTGGTCGGTGCCCAGGGCCAGTCCGACCCCGGCGGCCGCCAGTGCCGCGCCGTCCACCACGCCGTCGGCGAGGTCGCGCTCGGTGGTCGGACACGCACACACCGTCGCGCCGGCCGTGCCCAGCACCTCGATGTCGCCCGGGTCCAGCCAGACGCCGTGGACGGCCGTGAACCGGTCCGTCAGCAGTCTCGCGTCGGCCAGGAGCTCGGTGGGGGAGCGGCCGTGGCGGGCTCGTGCCTCCGTGACCTCGGCCCGTTGTTCGGCGACGTGGGCGTGCAGCACCCGTCCCGGCCCGCCCCCCGGCCCGCCCCCCGGACCGGTGACGGACCCGGCGTCCAGCTCGGCGACCGTGGCCAGGGCGTCGGGCGGGACCGCGCGGACCGAGTGCACGGCCGCGCCGACCCGGCAGGTGGCGGTCTCGTCCAGGTCCGCGACGCGGCGGGCCCAACGGTGCACGTCGCCATCGCTGAAGCGGTGCTGGACCGGATCGAGGTCGGGGGCGGCGAGGCTGGCCCCGACTCGCCCGACCAGGTAGAGCGTGTCGAGCAGGGTCAGCCGGATCCCGACCTCGTCGGCCGCGGCAACCAGCGCCCGGCCGGTCTCGTTGGGGTCGGCGTAGGGCGTCCCGCCGGGCTGGTGGTGCAGGTAGTGGAACTCCCCGACGCAGGTGATCCCGGCCAGGGCCATCTCGCCGTAGGCGCCTCGGGCGACGGTGAAGAGTTGGTCCGGATCCAACCGCGCCGCCACGTCGTACATCGACCGGCGCCAGGACCAGAACGTGTCGCGGGCCGCGCCGTCGTGGGCCTCGCGACGTGATGCTGCGCCGGGTTGGGCCCGTCCTCGCAGGAGCCGGTGGAAGGCGTGGCTGTGGGCGTTGACCAGCCCCGGCAGCACCACCCCGTCGACGCCCTGGACCGACGCCCCGGCGGGCGGGACGTCGGTCGGGGCGGGGCTTGCCGCGGGGCTGGCGGCGTCGTGGCCGGCGACCGGGTCCTGCTCCCGGACATGCGTGAACGTGCCGTCGGCGCCGATGCCCAGGACGACGTCGTGGCCCATCCGCCCGTCCACCCAGGCATGAGCACACCTCAGCCACGTGGTGGTGGCTGTCGCCGCGGCGGGCGTCACGAGCCGACCCGGGCCACGAAGGCCGCCATGCGCGCCTCGAAGGTGGCACGGTGGTGGCGGTCGTAGTTGTCCCACGTCGTGAAGGTGGTGGGATCGACGACGCGGTCGAGGAACACGTGGCCGTCGAGGTGGTCGACCTCGTGCTGGAAGGTCCCGGCGGCCAGGCCCCGACGGACCTCCACGTGCTCGCGGCCCTCGCGATCCCACCACGTCGCCTCGACCGTGACGTGGCGGTCGAGCACCCCGCGCAGGCCCGGTACCGACAGGCAGCCCTCGTTGATGGCCACGACCTCGTCGCCGACCGGACGCAGGCGCGGGTTGACCAGCACGGTCAGGGGGATCGGGGGCTTGTACGGGTAGCGCCGCTGGGCTCCCTCGGCGGTGACCTCGACGACCGCGATGCGACGGTCCGATCCGATCTGGGGGGCGGCGATCCCGGCGCGATGGGCCGCGCGCATGGTGTCGACCAGGTCGTCGACCAGGCGCTGGACCTCCGGCGAGGCCAACTCGGCACGCGTGACGGTCCGGGTCCTCGCCCGCAGCACCGGGTCCCCGACGTGCACCACCTCCCGGACGCTCACCCGCGAGGGCCGTCGTCGTCGCGTTCCCACAGGACCGGGAACAGCGGGTGGTCCATGGGCGCGCCGGCGGGCAGTTCGTTGACCAGGCCGTCGAACGGCGGCGAGGTCGTCCAGGCGCGGGGCGCGTGCACCATGTCATCGCCCAGCATCCGGACCGACAGCACGCGCCGGCGGGTGTCGCCGGACACGCCGCCAGCGCCGTGCAGGGTCAGCATGTTGAACAAGACCGCGTCGCCGGGTTCCAGTGCCCAGCCCAGGATCTCGAACTCGTCCGGGTTCCCGTCGACGTCGGGCAGGTCGGCCAGCGTGCCCTCCGGGAACCAGCGGGCCCGGTCGTCAATGAACGACCGCGGCATGTACCAGGTGGCCCCCCGATCGGAGTCGCCTGCCGATCCGTGCGAACCGGCCACGAACTCCAGCGTGGAGGCACGCACCACGGGGTCGACCGGGAACCACATCGAGGCATTCATGTGCCCGTCGACGTTGTAGTAGGGCTGGTCCTGGTGCCAGGGCGTCCGCTGGCGCGTGCCGGGCTCCTTGGTCAGCATGTGGTCGTGGTACAGCCGCACGGTGGTCGCGCCCATGAGTTCGCCGGCGATCGCGGCTGCCGGGGACTGGCGCACGAACCGCTCGATCGCGGGGATGCGCTGCCAGTTGCAGAAGTCCTCGACGAAGGCCCCATCGTCGGCGGCGCTGGCCCGCTTGGCCCGGGGTGACAGGTCGGCGAGGTTGGCATCGATGGCGGCCGTCGCCAGTGCGACGTCGTCGGGACTGAAGGCGCCGCGGACGACGACCGCGCCGTCGCGACGGAACGCCTCCCGGGTGGCCGGGTCGGTACGGGGAGCGGGAGGGGTCATCGGTCGGCCTCCGGGGCGGCTGCCATCGGGATGCGGACGCCGCGCTCGCGGGCGACGTCCCGAGCACGTTGGTACCCGGCGTCGGCGTGGCGCATCACCCCGGTGGCCGGGTCGGTGGTCAGGACCCGTTCGAGTTTGGCGGCCGCGAGGTCGGTGCCGTCGGCCACGCACACCATCCCGGCATGGATCGACCGCCCGATCCCGACCCCGCCACCGTGGTGGATGCTGACCCAGGTGGCCCCGGACGCGGTCGTCGCCAGCGCGTTCAGCAGCGGCCAGTCCGCGATCGCGTCGGACCCGTCGGCCATGGCCTCGGTCTCGCGGTAGGGCGACGCGACCGAGCCCGAGTCGAGGTGGTCGCGCCCGATGACCAGGGGCGCCGAGACCTCCCCGTCCCGCACCAGGTCGTTGAAGACCGCGCCCAGTTGGGCCCGCTCCCCGTGGCCCAGCCAGCAGATCCGGGCCGGCAGGCCCTGGAATGCGACCTGCTCGGAGGCCTTGTGGATCCACCGGGCCAGGGGTTCGTCGTCCGGGAAGGTCGCCAGCACCGCCCGGTCGGTGACCGCGATGTCGGCGGGGTCACCCGACAGCGCCACCCACCGGAACGGTCCCTTGCCCTCGCAGAACAGCGGGCGGATGTAGGCCGGCACGAAGCCCGGGTAGTCGAAGGCGCGTTCGTAGCCACCCAGTTCCGCCTCCGCCCGCAGCGAGTTGCCGTAGTCGAACACCTCGGCACCACGGTCGAGGTAGCCGACCATCGCGGCGCAGTGGGTGGCCATGGCGGCCCGGGCGCGGCGCGTCAACTCGGCCGGTTCGTCGGACGCCATGCGAGCGGCCGCGGCCGGTGACAGGTCCACGGGGACATAGCTCAGCGGGTCGTGTGCGCTGGTCTGGTCGGTGACGATGTCGGCCGGGAAGTCAGCCTCCAGCAGGCGTGGCAGCACGTCGGCAGCGTTGCCTATCAACCCGATCGAGCGCGCCTCGCGAGCGTCCCGGGCGGCCACACAGCGGGCGATCGCGTCGTCGAGGTCGTCGGCCACCTCGTCGAGGTAGCGCGTGTCGAGTCGGCGCTGCACCCGGGCCGGGTCCACCTCGACGCACAGCGCGACCCCGTCGTTCATGGTCACGGCCAGGGGTTGTGCCCCGCCCATGCCACCAAGGCCGGCAGTCAACGTGATCGTGCCCGCCAGGGTCCCGTCGAAGTGGCGCCGGGCGATCTCGGCGAAGCACTCCCACGTGCCCTGCAGGATCCCCTGCGTGCCGATGTAGATCCATGAGCCCGCGGTCATCTGCCCATACATGGTCAGGCCCATGGCCTCGAGTCGTCGGAACTCCTCCCAGTTGGCCCAGTCCGGCACCAGGTTGGAGTTGGCGAGCAGGACCCGTGGCGCCCACTCGTGGGTCCGGATGATCCCCACCGGCTTGCCGGACGCCACCAGCAGGGTCTCGTCATCGGCCAGGTCGGTGAGGCTGGCCACGATCGCGTCGAAGGCCGCCCACGACCGGGCCGCCTGGCCCGTGCCGCCGTAGACGACCAGGTCGTCCGGGCGCTCTGCCACCTCCGGGTCAAGGTTGTTCATGAGCATCCGCAGTGGCGCCTCGGTCTGCCACGATCGGGCAGTCAGCGTGGTGCCACGGGGTGCTCGGACAGGTCGCGCACCGGGCAGGGCCATGGAGTTCTCCGTTCGGTCGAGCCGGTGTGCGTCCCTGGTAACACCTGTGAAACAAGGGACGCACACGTCGGGGTCGGGGATGGTCGGTGTGCGTCGGAGGTTTCGTATGTGGAACGAGGGACGCACGCGGGGGTTGGTCAGGTGAGGTCGGCGTGGGCGCGTGTCCTTCGGACACGTTGGAGTTGCTCGCCTGGCGGCTCACAACATCCACGCTGGCTTCGGAGGTGGCGTGGTGGTCAAGCGAGGTCGCTGTGGGTCAGGGCGGTGGCGAGGATCGATCCGTCGGCGAGCAGGTCGGTGACGGTGGCCAGGCGTGGTGCGAGGTGCTGGTCAGGTCCGGGTCCGCCGACGGCGTCGGTGACCAGCGCGGCGACCGCACCTGTGGCCGCGGCGGGCTGCAGCGGGGCGCGCAGGGCCAACCCGTGGCTGGCCGCGAGGACCTCGACCGCGAGGGTGCGACGCAGGTTGGCCACGGCACGCCGAAGGTCGCGGCAGGCGCCCCAGCCCATCGACACGTGGTCCTCCTGGCCGGCACTGGTCGAGATGGTGTCGACGCTGGTCGGTGTGGCGAGGTGGCGGTTGGCCACGACCATGGCGGCCTGTGTGTACTGCGCGATCATGAGGCCGGAGTTCACCCCCGGATCGGGGGACAGGAACGGCGGCAGCCCGTGCGAGCGGGTGGGGTCGAGCAGGCGGTCGGTGCGGCGTTCGGACAGCGCCGACAGGTCCGCCACCGGGATCGCGAGGTGGTCGGCCGCGTAGGCCACGGGAGCCCCGTGGAAGTTCCCGCACGACGCGACGCGGCCGTCGGGCAGCACCACGGGGTTGTCGATGTAGGACACCAGTTCGGCGTCGGCGACGGTGGAGGCATGGGCGATGGTGTCGCGACCGGCGCCGTGGACCTGCGGGGTGCAGCGCAACGAGTACGCGTCCTGGACGCGGTCGTCGTCGTGGCGGTGGCTGGCCACGATCGGTGAGCCCGCCAGCAGCGCGCGCAGGTTGGCCGCACTGGCCTGTTGGCCAGGATGGGGGCGCATCGCCACCAGGTCGGCGTCGTAGGCCCGGTCGGTGCCAAGCAGCGCCTCGACCGACATGGCGGCGGCGACGTCGGCCACCAGGTACAGGTCGCGCAGGTCGGCCAGGGCGAGCACCAGCATCCCCAGCATCCCGTCGGTGCCGTTGACCAGCGCCAGGCCCTCCTTGGCTGACAGCGACAGTGGCGCCAGGCCGGCCCCGGCCAGCGCATCGGCAGCGGGGCGGGTCCCATCAGGTGTGTGCGCGTCGCCTTCGCCCAGCAGGACCAGTGCCGCCGCGGCCAGGGGGGCGAGGTCGCCGCTCGCCCCGACGCTGCCGTGTTCGGGCACGATCGGGGTGAGGTCGTGGTCGAGCAGGCCCAGGATCGCCTCGACGACCTCGACACGGACCCCGCCGAACCCCATTGCGAGGCTGCGCGCGCGCAGGACCATCATCGCCCGGACCACCTCGACCTCGATCGGGGGACCCATGCCGGCCGCGTGCGACCGCACCAGCGCCAGCTGCAGCTCGGCGCTGCGATCGCCGGGGATGACCGTGTTGGCCAGCGCGCCGAACCCGGTCGAGACCCCGTAGACGGGTTCGGCGCCACCGGCCAGGTCGGCCACGGCCGCGGCCCCGCGTTCGATGGCGGCTACGGCGTCCGGCCCGAGTGACACGGGTGCGCCGCCGCGCGCCACGGCGACGACCTCGGCCTGCCGGAGGCCGTGGTCGCCGAGCACGATCGGGGCTAGAGTTTCCATCACGTGGAAACTAACACCGCTGGACGGAAGGAGCAACCGGTGCCGACCACCGATCATCCGGACACCGACCGGAGGGCGCCACGAACGGCATCCCCGGCCGCCACGGCCGGCGCCCCCCGTTCCTCCGACCGCGTGCTGGCGTTGCTGCAGGTGATCGTGGCGGCCGACCGGGACCTGTCCCTGACCGAGGCGGCGGAGGTGGTCGGACTGGCGGCCTCGACCACCACGCGACAACTGGCCTCCCTGGAGGCGGCCGGGCTGGTGGAGCGCCACGACACCGGATACCGGGTGGGCCCCATGATGGTGCGGTTGTCCCACCGGGTCGTGGGCCGGTCACCACTCCCGCGCCTGGCCCGCTCGTTGCTGGAGGACCTCGCCCACGAGACCGGCGAGTCGGCCTACCTCGCCGTGGTACACGACGACCAGACCGCGATCTACGTCGCGGCGGCCGAAGGGACCCACCACCTGCGCCACGCCGGGTGGCAGGGCCGCACGGTGCCACGCGACGGCACGGCCGTGGGCCAGGCTCTGGTCGGACGGTCCGCGGTCGGCCACGACACCGTGGAGGCGGGCGTCACCGGTGTCAGTGCGCCCGTCCACGGGGCCGACGACACCGTGGTGGCCGCGGTGTCGGTGCTGGGTCCCACCTTCCGGCTCCAGGACCAGCCCCTGGCCCTGGCGCGCACCGCGACCGAGGCAGCGGCCATCCGGCTGGGGCGCCTGCTCGGCAGCAGCGTCGCCGGCGACGATCCCGGGTGAAGTCACCACGGAAGATGGCGACGGAGCCGGCACCGTCCGCGCGGATCAGTCGCCGAGGTTCGTGGCGTCGATGTCGCCGCTGACGTCGCTGGTGGCCTTGGTGACGAACCACAGGACGATGCCGACCACGACCAGGATCCCGGCGCGGAGGAAGACCGCGCGTTCGTTCTGGGTGATCAACCCGGCCGAGACCAGCGCCCCCAGGACGGGGATGAAGGTGGGCGCGGTGAAGTGGTCGTGGTCGACGTCGTCCGAGCGCAACATCAGGCACGAGACGTTGACCATGATGAACACGGCGAGCAACAGCATGACGGTGACACTGGCGAGCAACCCGACGTTCCCTTCGCCGGTGAACACCAGCACGAAGCCCAGCGCCGTGGTGAACAGGATGGCGACCCACGGCGTCTGGCGCCCGGGCAGGGTGGACGAGAAGATGCTGGGCACGATGCCCTCCTCGGCCATGCCGTACAGCAGCCGCGACGCCATGATCATGTTGATCAGGGCGCCGTTGGCCAGCGCGAACAACGCGATGGCCGAGAACAACGTCGTCGAGATGTTGAGCGGTCCGGCCTCGACCACCGCCAGCAGGTCCCCGGACTCGGCCAACTGGTCCGGCGGCACCACCGTGGATGCCGCCATCGTGACGAGCAGGTAGACCACGGCGGCCGTGACCAGTCCGCCGAACAGTGCGATCGGGTAGGCGCGGGACGGGTCCTTGACCTCCTCGGCCACGTTGACGGAGTCCTCGAAGCCGATCAGGGCGTAGAAGGCCAGCGCGGCACCGCCCAGTGCCAACAGCAGCGGGGATCCGTCCCCGCTCCACTCGAAGTTGCGCGAGAAGTCGTAGTCCCCGCCGCCGTCGCCCAGTGCGGCGACCCCGATGATCACGATCAGGATCAGGCCGGTGACCTCGATCAGGGTGAACACGGCGTTGGCCTTGACCGACTCCCCGATGCCGTAGGAGTTGATGGCCGCGACCAGCACCAGGAACAGCAGCGCGACGATCGTGACCGGCGCGCTGACGAACTCGCTGAAGTAGTCGCCCGCGAACCCGATGGCCAGGGCGGCCGCCGAGGTGATGCCCGACGCCATCACCACGAAGGCGACCACGAAGGTCACGAACGGCTTCTTGATCGCGAGGTTGACGTAGAGCGCGGCACCGGCGGCACGCGGGTACTTGGTGACCAACTCGACGTAGGCGAACGCGGTCAGTGAGGCCAGCACGAACGCGCCGATGAAGGCGGACCAGACCGCGCCCCCGACCTCGCCGGCCACCTCGCCCACCAGCGTGTAGATGCCACCGCCCAGCATGTCGCCGAGGATGAACAGGAACAACAGGCCGGGTCCGATGACCCGTTTCAGCCCGTGGTCCTTCGTGCGGTCGCGGTCGCTGGTGGCCGTGTCGCTCATGGGGGCTCCTGCCACTCTGCCCCGGGGGAGGTCAGAGTGGGTCGGACCCTAGTGCCGGGTGCCTTCCGGTTCGAGAGGCCAAACGGCCATGGCGGGCCTGTAGCGTGCGCCCGACCCGGACCGAAGGACGCTCGATGGTGGTGCCGTCATGATCCTGGTGTGGCTCGCCGCTGCCGCCGTCGGTGGGATCGTGGTGTGGAAGGGCTCGGACCTGCTGGAGTCCAGTGCCGAGCACCTGTCGGCCTACTACGGCCTGCCGCCGGTCGTGCACGGCGCGATGGTGGTCGCGATCGGGTCGAGCTTCCCCGAACTGTCGAGCACGGTCCTGGCGACGCTGTTGCACGGCGAGTTCGAGCTCGGCCTGAGCGTGGTCGTGGGGTCGGCGATCTTCAACATCCTGGTGATCCCGGGACTGGCGGCCGTGCTGGCCGAGGACGGCGTCCGCAGCGACAAGGAGTTGGTCTACAAGGACGCCCAGTTCTACCTCATCGCGGTCGCCGTGTTCGTGCTGACCTTCAGCTTCGCGTTCATCTACAACCCCGGGACCGGCAGCGGCGAATCGCTGGTCGGGACCATGACCCGACCGCTGGCGCTGATCCCGATCGCGCTGTACGGGCTCTACGTGTTCATCCAGCAACAGGAGGTCCACGACGCGGAGGTCGGGGCGCCACCCGACGACCTGTCACCCGCCCGCCAGTGGGGCCTGCTCGCGGTCAGCCTGGTGCTGGTCGTGGCCGGGGTCGAGGCGCTGGTGCAGGCCGCCCTGTTCTTCGGCGACATCACCGGGATCCCGTCGTTCGTGTGGGGAATCACGGTGATCGCCGCGGTCACCAGCGTCCCCGACGCGTTGATCTCGATCCGGTTGGCCCAGCGCGGCGAGGGCGTCGTCAGCATGTCCAACGTGCTGGGCAGCAACATCTTCGACCTGCTGATCGCGGTCCCGGTCGGTGTGCTGATCGCCGGCAGCGTGATGTTCCAGTTCGGGGTCGCGGTCCCGCTGGTCGGATTCCTGACCCTGGCCACGATCGTGCTGTTCACCCAGTTGCGCACCGACCTGGTCCTGAGCCACGTCGAGGGCTGGATCCTCAACGCCACCTATGTCGTCTTCATCGTCTGGATGGTGCTGGAACAGGTCGGCGTCATGGGCCTGCTGCCCGGCAACCCCCAATAGCCCGACCAGGAGCCCGACCAATACCCCGACCAGGAGTCCGACCAGGAGCCCGAGCGGGAGCCCGGGCACCGTCGAGCGTGGCGATCACGGTCACCCGCGGATGCCGGGGGTGAGGTGGGCGTCCGGCCACCGCCGGCCCGGATGGTGGTCGCTAGGTTGGGCGGAGGAAATCGGACCTGCAAGGGGCGCCGGCATCGCGGTGCCCCGGACCCCGGACACCCCTGATGCGTGCGCCCGCAGCACCCGGACGTCGACGCATGGCCATGGTCGTCGCGACGTGGCTGGCTTTCGCGGCCGTGGCCGTGGCCGCCTGGGAGGTGACCCACTTGGCCGACGCCGACGCTGCCCAGGGCACCACCCCCGTCGACGTCGCGGCGGCCGGCGACACCCTCTGGAAGCGCGACTGCGCGAGTTGCCACGGCACCAGCGGCGACGGGACACCGTACGGCTCGGACATCCGGTCCAAGGGCGGGGCGGGGGTGTCGCTGGTGCTCACCACCGGGCGCATGCCGCTGCCGGCCGACGCCGTCGAGGGTGGCGGGCCCGACGAGTTCCGCGCCGTCGAGGTCCGGCGCAGGCCGGTCCACTACACGACCGACGAGATCGACGCGTTGGTGACCCACGCCGGCACGATCCTGGACGGCCCGGACGTCCCCGACGTCGACGTGGACTCGGCCGACCTCGCCCGAGGATTCGAACTGTTCCAGGTCAACTGCGCGGCGTGCCACACCTCGTCGGCCCGCGGGGGGGCGTTGACCAACGGCCAGGTTGCGGTCAGTCTGGCCGACGCGACCCCGGTCGAGGTGGTCGAGGCGATGCGGGTCGGGCTGGGGACCATGCCGGTCTTCGACGAGACCACGGTGGAGTCGCGGGACGCCGACGCGGTCGCGGCCTACGTGGACTACCTCCACACCCCGGCATCGCCGCTGGGTCTGACGCTGGGCTACATCGGCCCGGTCGCGGAGGGCTTCGTGGCGTGGTTGGTGGGGATCGTGGTGCTGTTGCTGGTGGTGCGATGGATCGGACTGCGCTCGTGAGCGATGATGCCCGGACCGACGACCGGCGCACCGAGACCAGCGTGCTGGTCGCCTTCGGCGTGGCCACCGCGGGGGCCGTCGGGTTCGTCGTGGCCTACGCGCTGGACGCCGGCGCCGGCTGGATGGGCACGGCGTTGTCCGCGGCGTTCCTGGGCCTTGGCTACGGGCTGGTCGCCTGGGGCCACGGGCTGATGCCACCCGGCGACGAGGTCGAGGAGCGCCACGTCATGCCGGCCGCCCCGCAACGCGAGCAGGAGGTGGGCGCCTACCTGCGGGAACGGGGACTGGAGGTCCGCCGCCGCGGACTGCTGGGCGTGGCCCTGGCCACTGCGCTGGGCGCGACCGGGCTGGCCGCACTGGTCCCGTTGTGGTCCCTGGGCCCCCGTCCCGGGGACGCCCTGCTCCGCACGGCCTGGGCGAACCCGACGAACCCCCGCATGGTGACGACCCAGGGACGCCCCGTGCGGGCCGACGAACTGGAGCTCGGGGGCATCCTGACGGTCTTCCCCGAGGGCCACGAGGGTGCCGCCGACGCCCAGGCCCTGGTGATCCAGTTGGGCGACGTGGCGCTGCGGTCGCCCGGTCGCGCGGACTGGATGGCCGCCGGCCACGTCGCCTACTCCAAGGTGTGCACGCACGCGGGCTGCCCGGTCGGGCTGTACGAGGCGGTCCAGCAGACCCTGTTCTGCCCGTGCCACCAGTCGGCCTTCGACGTGGTGGCCGGGGCCTCACCCTTCCAGGGGCCTGCCACCCAGCCCCTGCCGCAACTGCCCCTGGCCGTCGACGACGAGGGCTACCTGGTCGCGACCGGGGACTTCTCGGCGCCGGTTGGGCCCGGCTGGTGGGACCATCCGTGATCGCGCGCGTGGCGGTGTGGCTGGACCGGCGGCTCGGGGCCGCCGAGGTGGCCGCGGCCGGGGCGAAGAAGGTCTTCCCCGAGCACTGGTCGTTCCTGCTCGGCGAGATCGCGCTCTACTCCTTCCTCGTCCTGCTGGCCACCGGGACCTTCCTGGCCATGTTCTTCGAGAGTTCGCTTGAGGAGGTGGTCTACGACGGGGCCTACGAGCCGCTGCAGGGAGTGGAGGTGTCGGCGGCCTTCAGCTCGGTCATGCGCCTGAGCTTCGACGTCCGGGCCGGGCTGCTGGTGCGCCAGATCCACCACTGGGCGGCCCTGATCTTCGTGGCCGCGATCGTGGTGCACCTGTTGCGGATCTTCTTCACCGGCGCCTTCCGCCGACCCCGGGAACTCAACTGGATCCTGGGCGTGACCCTGTTGATCCTGGCGATCGTCGAGGGCTTCGCCGGCTACAGCCTGCCCGACGACCTGTTGTCGGGGACCGGGCTGCGGATCGGGTTCAGCATCGCCCAGTCCATCCCGTTCATCGGCGAGTCGCTGGCGTTCCTGGTCTGGGGTGGCGAGTACCCGGGAGACGGAATCCTCAGTCGGTTGTTCATCGCCCACGTGTGGGTCATTCCGCTGCTGATGCTGGGGCTGGTGACCGTCCACGTCGGGTTGGTGGTCCGCCAGAAGCACACCCAGTTCCCGGGACCCGGCCACACCAACGACAACGTGGTCGGCCAGCGGCTGTGGCCCACCTATGCCGCCAAGGCGGTCGGCCTGCTGTTCCTGCTGGCCGGGGTCCTGACCGCGATGGGAACGCTGTTCCAGATCAACCCGATCTGGCTGTACGGCCCCTACGACGTCGCGGCCGTCACCACCGGGGCCCAACCCGACTGGTACATGGGGTGGCTGGAGGGGGCGCTGCGGCTGATGCCGCCGGTGGCGATCTCCGCGTTCGGGCGCTTCGTCCCCAACGTGTTCTTCCCCGGGGTGCTGGTGGCGGGTCTGACGTTCGGGGCGCTGTACGCGTGGCCGTTCGTGGAGCAGTGGCGTACCGGGGAGGCCGACTGCGAGCACCACCTGCTGGACCGTCCCCGCGACCGTCCCGGGCGGACCGCCTTCGGCGTGGCGGTCGTCACGTTCTACTCGACCCTGTTCGTGGGTGGGTCCAACGACATCCTGGCGGCCATGACCGGCTGGAACGTCGAGGCCATCGTCAGGGTGTTCCAGGTCCTGCTCGTCGTCCTGCCGCCCCTGGCTGCGTGGCTGACCGTCCGGACCTGCGCCCAGTTGCGAGTGGCCGACGACCACGGGCGGGCCGTGGAACAGGTCCGGGCGTCGATGACCACGTCGAACTGATCCGCCGCCGGCACCCGTCCGCCGGGTCGGCGGTCCGGGCCGTGCCGTGGCCCGGCCCGTCAGTGCAAGTGGGTGGCCACCGCGTTGGCGCGCTCGTCGTCGCCGAGCCACCGGACCACGGCACCGGCCGCGGCGGCCAGGTAGACCAGCCCCCCGGGGATCCACATGATGGCGGCGGCGAGTTGCTGGTCCTGCAACGCACTCAGCCCCCAGGCCGGGGCGCTGGCGAGGTGGGCGGCGAACCACGGGGCCGGGGCGACCGTCAGGGCCGCCGCGAGCCCGATCGAGGACAGTGCCACCCCGAACGACGCCAGTCCGGCCGCGGGGACGGCCCGATGTCGACCCGCGCCCATGGCGGCCCAGAACACCATCGCCCCCGCGAGCATGGTGAGGTGCTCCAGCGCGTGCACCTCCGGGCGGCGCACGGCCAGGTCGTACAGGGCGGGGACGTGCCAACCGATCACCACCGCCGCGTGGACGACGGCCGCGACGACCAGGGCCAGTGGCACGCTCCGACGTGGCCCCCGGTGCAGTTCCCGGGCGAGGCGTCGTCGTGCTGCCACCGGGGTGAAGGGCCGCAGCACCAGCGGCAGCCGTCCCGCGACCAGCAACGGGGCCGCCACCAGCGTCAGCAACAGGTGCTGGACCATGTGGGCACTGAACAGCGCCTCTGCCAGCGCGTCGAGCGGGGACACCAGCGCCACGAGCAGCACGGCCATGCCAGCGGCGAACAGGACGACCCGGCCCGATGAGATGCCGACCCGGCGACCGCCGCTGTGCCACAGCCCGCGCACGGCCCGCAGGTAGACCACGGCCAGTCCCCCCAGCCCGACCAGCAGGCCCGGGTCCAGCGTCCAGGTCGTCCACAGTTCCGCGGGCACGACGACCCCGTTCACAGGACGGCGCAGGGGTCGAGGACCAGTATCGGGAGCCACTCGACGACCACCAGTACGACGTTGAAGACGTTGAGGACCACGGCCAGCCATCCGAGCAGCCGGGCCGCGTCGAGCCCGGGCGACTGGGCGTCGGGGTGGGCGATCCGCCAGCTCACCCACAGCACGTGCCCGACCACCACCAGCGTGGCCAGCGTGACGACGTGGAACGGCCACGACACCGACCGGGCGCAGGCGCTGCCGACCAGCCATGACTCGGCGACCAGGTGCACCAGCCAGGCCGTGATGCCCCCGAACAGGGCGTAGCCCAGGGTGATGCCGGGCACGTGCGGGTCGGAGCGGGGCACGGCGTCCATCGGCTCACCCGCCCAGCAGGTTGGGCAGCAGGTACATCGACGTCCACACGAACACCCAGATGGCGTCGACCGCGTGCCAGTAGATCGATGCGGTCTCGAACGGCACGGTGTCGTCGGGCCCGAACGCCCCCCGTCCGAGCCGGACCAGCATGAACACCCAGATGATGATTCCGACGGCGACGTGGGCCCCGTGGAAGTTCAGGATGGTCCAGTACATCGACCCGTAGGCGTGGTCCGACCAGAGGAACTCGCGCGGCACCTGCCACACGAACTCGCGCACGTGGGTGGCCAGGAAGAAGCCGGCGCCGGCGACCGTGGCGACCGTCCAGTTCCACGCCGCGCGACGGTCGCCACGGCGCAGCCCGCGTTCGGCCAGCCAGATCGTGGCACTGGTGGACAGCAGCACGACCGAACGGATGCCCGACACCACCAACTCCGGTGGCTCGACCCCCGCCGGAGGCCACTGCGATTCGCGGGACCACAGGTAGAACCACGAGACCAGCAGCACCACGAACAGCATGCTCTCGGTGACCGCCAGCAGCACCACCCCCCAGAAGGCGATGGGGCGCCCCCGGGTGGCCGGGACCCCGTGGCCCCGGGTGACGGCGTCGACGGCGTCGCTCATGGCCGTCCCTCCGCCGGCCAGAACCACCACACTGCGGTCGCGACGACGCCCACCAGGGCCATGCTGACGAACACCGGCGACCGGGCGACCATCGCCACGGCCACTGCCGCGATCGCCAGGGCGGTGAACAGCGGCGCAAACGACGGGCCGGCCATCACCCTGGTGCCCTCGCTGCCGGCCTCCGGGCCGGCGGTGAGGTAGACCTCGTGGTGCAGGTCCGAGGACACCAGTGCGAGGTCGTCGTCGGGGTCCTCGGGGTCGCCGGGGGAGCCGGGCGTGGCCCAGTCGGCCGCCCACAACGGGTCACGGTCGGTGACCACTGGGATGCGGGCGTAGTTGTACGGCGGCGTGGGGGACGGCGTCGACCACTCCAGGGTGCCACCGCCCCACGGGTCGGGCCCGGCGGGTTCGCCCGCCCGGAGACTCCACACGACATTGGCGGCGACAAGCAGCAGGCCCAGCCCGAACACGTAGGACCCGATCGTCGACCACAGGTTCAACGCGTCCCACCCCAGGCCCTGTTCGTAGGTGAAGGTGCGCCGTGCCATCCCCCACAGGCCGAGCAGGTGCTGGGGGCCGAAGGTGAGGTTCATGCCCACGAAGGTGACCCAGAAACTGACCTTCGCGAACCGTTCGTCAAGCAGTCGTCCGGTGATCTTCGGGGCCCAGTAGTGCAGCCCCGCGGTCAGCCCGAACACGACCGCACCGGCCAGCAGGTAGTGGAAGTGGGCCACCACGAAGTAGGTGTCGTGCGCCAACTGGTCGAACGGGACCAGCCCCACCATCACGCCGGTGGCCCCGCCGAGCAGGAACAGGAACATCTCGCCCATGCACCACATCATCGGACTGTCCCAACGCGGGGTCCCCAGGCCCATCGTGGCGATCCAGGAGAAGAACTGGATGGCGCTGGGGATCACCACGGCCAGCGACACCGCCGAGAAGAACGACGTGGTCACCTGGGGCAGGCCGGTCACGAACATGTGGTGGACCCACAACCCGAAGCTGATGAAGGCCGTGGACAGCATCCCGGCCACGACCCACGAGTAGGCGACCAGTCGGCGCCGCGAGAAAACCGGGATGATCGTCGACACGATCGCCGTCGACGGCAGCAACTGGATGTAGACGAGCGGATGACCCCAGAACCAGAACAGGTGCTGCCACAGCAACGGGTCCCCGCCCGCGGATGAGTCGAAGAACTTCATGTCCAGCGCGCGGGAGAACTCCAGCATCAGGGGACCGACGGTGAACGACGGGAACGCGAGCAGGATCATGAACGCGATCGCCACGATGCTCCAGGCGAACACCGGGATCCGGCTGACGGTCATCCCGGGGGCCCGCATCTTGAACGTCGTGACCAGGAAGTTGATCGCACCCGCGGTCGTGGACAAGCCCAGGAAGACCACTCCGACCGCGTAGATGTCCAGTCCCCGGCCGGGGCTGAACGCCTCCAGGGTCAGGGGGGCGTAGGCGAACCACCCGCCGTCCGGAACCGCCCCGAACAGCGCGCTGGCGTACAGGAAGATGCCGGCACACACGAACACCCAGTAACTGAACATGTTCAGCCGCGGGAAGGCCATGTCGCGGGCCCCCACCAGCAATGGTAGGAAGTAGTTGGCGAACGCCGACTCGGCGGGCACGGCGAACAACAACATCATGGTCGTGCCGTGCATGGTGAACAGTTGGTTGTACTGCTCGGGGGTGAGCACGCCGGCCGCGGGGCCGATCAACTGGGTCCGGATCAGCAGCGCCTCGAGACCACCGATGAACAAAAAGACCGCGGCCGTGACGAGGTAGCGACGGCCGACCCGCTTGTGGTCGACCGAACCGAGGAAGCCAAGCAGTCCGGGCGGGTCCTCCCAGGAGGCCTCGAGCCGTCGAAGCGTGGTGGTCGCGGACATGGTCACTCCAGGGCCAGCAGGTAGGCGACCAGGGCATCCAGGTCGTCGTCGGACAACTGCTGGGGCGGCATCCTGCTGCCGCCCTTGATCGCCTGGGCGTTGCGGATCCAGTCCGCCAGGTTCTCCTCGTCGAGGCCGAGCACGCCGGCCCCGATCTCGTCCCGCGACGCCAGGTGGGTCAGGTCCGGGCCGATCCGCGCGCTGTCGTCGACGCCGCTGATCGCGTGGCACCCCACGCAACTGTTGCCGGCGAACACTTCCTGGCCGTGGGCCTGCAGGTCGGTGACCGGGTCGGCGGCGGGTCGGGCCATGCGGTCGGCCCAGTCGGAGAACTCCTGCGGGGTGGTCGCCACAACCTCGAACTTCATCCACGCGTGCTGGACACCGCAGAACTCGGCGCAGAAGCCCTCATAGGTCCCCTCCTCGGTGGCGGCGAAGGTCAGCGTGTTCTCCCGGCCGGGAACCAGGTCGACCTTGCCGGCGAGTTGCGGCACGAAGAAGCTGTGGATGACGTCGTCGGAGCGCAGCACCATCGTGACGTCGGTGTCGACCGGCACCCGGATCTGGTTGGCGGTGCGGAAGGTCGTCGGCACGCCGGGGCCGTCGCGATACACCACCTCCCACCAGTACTGGTGGCCGACCACCTCGATCTCGAGGTCGCCCTGCTGGGGAGCGGCGTCCATGGTCCACAGCCCGAACCCCAGCAGGACCGCCATCACCACGGCCGGCATCACGATGCCGCCACCCAGGACCAGTCGTCGCTCCGCGGTCGCCTCGGCCGCGTCCACGTCCGCGCCGATGTCGGACCTGCCGGGCCGGCGAACGGCCCAGATCCACGCCACCACGACTCCCAGCGAGACCACCACCGCGGCGATGGTCAACACGACGGTGACGTCGAAGATGCGGCTGGCGTCCGTGCCGTCGGGCGCCAGGCCACCACGACTGCACGCGGCCAGGGTGAGTCCGGTCGCCAGGATGGCGACGGGTCGAGCTCGCAGCAGATGCGCGCTGGATGGGTGCTCCGAGCGTCGTGGGTGCGCCCCGACGGCGTGGACGGCCGACGTGTCGGGGTGACGTTCGTCAGCCCGCCTGGACTGGCACGGCCGCCCGCCCGCCGTCGCCCGCCGCCCGGCGACTGCCCTCATCGGGCACCTCGCAGGCGCGCGTCGGCGGCGACCAGCCGGACGAAGACGCTGCCGGCGTCGAATCGCCGTAGGCACGCCCAGTCGATGGAGCCCTCGCGGCTGACCAACGCCGAGGAGTGGCAGTCCGACAGGAACGCGTAGTCGGCGATCGGGGCGTAGCGCTGCGGGCTCATCGGCATCCCCCGGACCGACGCGCCCCGCGGCTCATCGCGTCGCCAGCCCGCGCACGACGCGCCAGCCCACGACCGCCCCGGCCCCCAGCGCGGCCGTGGCCCCGGCGACCGAGTGGCGTTGGGCGGGATCGGTGCGGCGGAGCCAGGTCACCTTCTCGCGCAAGAGATGCGCCGAGGCGCGACCCAACGTCGCGGCCGTGGTCGGCAACGACGCCAGGAAGCTGGGATCCAGGAACCCGCCGGCCTGGTCGGCGAAGATGCCGCGGGCGCCTGCGTCCCGGGCCTCGTCGGCGGGGTGGTACAGGTTGACCGGGCGGTCGGGGTCCACGGGCTCGTCGGTGGTCTGGGTGTCCCAGGCCCCCAGGGCCGCGTAGTGGTTGCCCAGCCCGGGCGTGAGCTTGCCGGCCGCCACCACGAGCCGGTTCCACGACCCGACGACCTTGGTACGCCGGCCATCGGCGGCCGCCTGCACGATGAAGGTGGCGACGTGGTCGGGTTCGTAGATCGGTGGGACCGGTTGGGGATGGTGGTCCATGGTCGTCTCGCACCAGTTGAACTGGGGGGTGTTGACCGCCGGCATGTGGACCATGCTCATCTGGACCTTGCTGCCCTCGTGGAGCAGTTCGGACCGGACCGACTCGAAGAACCCCCGGCAGGCGAACTTGGCGGCACAGTAGGCCGACTGGAGCGGGATGCCGATGAACGCCAGCGCCGATCCCACGTTCACGATGCGCCCATGGTCACGTGGCCGCATGTGTTCCAGGGCGGCCAGCGTGCCCCACACCTGGCCCAGGAAGGTCACGTCGACGGCTCGTCGGAAGTCGTCGGGGCTGATGTCCCACACCGGCGCGAAGGCCGTGGTCATCGCGTCGTTGACCCATACGTCGATGGGCCCGAGCTCGTGCTCGACCCGGGCCGCGGCGGCGGCGACCTGGTCGAAGTCCGCCACGTCGGTGGGGATCGCCAGCGCCCGGCGTCCGTGGGCCTCCACGTCCGCGACCGCCCCGGCCAGGCCGGCCCGGCCCCGGGCCAGCAGCGCCACGTCGTGGCCGGCCGCGGCGAAGGCCACCGCAGTGGCACGCCCGATGCCGGCCGACGCACCGGTCACGACCGCGACCCCGACGCGCGGTCGCCGGTCATCCACTCGAGCGCCCGGTTCGTCCCGGTCGCCGACGGAGCCGTCGTCGGCGCGGTGCTCGTCGCTGACGTCGGGCATGGCGGACCTCCTCAGACGACGATCGGGCCGGGCGACCCGGGGCGGGGGTCGGTCCCGACCTGGTCGACGCTAGGGGGCGGCGCCGGGGCTGACAATCCTGCCGTCGGCCGTGCGGCAGGGGTCACGCCACAGCGTCCGGTCCCCACCATGTCGTCCCCGGCGACGCGACCGGACGGACCCGTGCATCACAGCTGGGAGTTCCAGTCGTAGCTCCGCTCGGCCCAGAAGTCGCGCGGGCGCTCGCGCGCGAACCGGATCAACCCGATGCGCTTGAGCGACTTGATGCCGTAGTGGTTCGGGGTGTACAGCCGAAGCGGCGCCCCGTGGTCCTGGGTCAGCGGTTCGCCGCCCAGGCCGTGGGCGAGCAGCGTCTGGGGGTGGAGGCTGTCGGTGCGGGTGAGACCGACGTAGTAGCCCTCGTCGGGAGTCTCCAGCGCGACGTACCGGGCCTCGCCGATCCGGCTCGCGTAGCGCTCGGCGAAGTCGGCGAAGCGCACGCCGGTCCAGTGCGCGACCTGGCTCCAGCCCTCGATGCACTTGTGCAGGGTCACCATCTCGACCTCGGGCATCGACAGCACGTCGTCCAGCACGACCTCGTCGAGCAGTTCGCCGTCGGGCCCCTCCACGCGCATGGACCAGGCATCGAGGTCGATCTCGTCGCGGATGCCGGCGCGTCCGTTGCGACGCAGGTCGACGGCCTCCTCGACGGGGTACTCGGGGGCGCTGGCACCGGCCGGGGCGATGGTGCGCCACAGGTCGGCGTTGAACTCGTGGCCCCGTCGCAGCACCGCAGGGATGCCGTCGACGGACTCCTGGGTCTGTACGAAGCGGAACCCGGCGACCCCGGCGGCGACCCCCAGGGCACCGCCCAGGAAGGCCCGACGCGAGGTCGTGTGGTATTCGTCACGGGTCAGCACGCGACCCTCGAGGTCCCGGGCACGCAGGCGTTCGGCGCGCTCGGCAAGTTCCGACGACGCGTCCGCGTCGCTGGGCTCGCCCGTCACCCGAGGCGTGGGGTCGTCGTTCGAGGTCGGTTCGTTCGTGGTGGGTTCGTCGGGGGTCATGACGTGGCCTCCGCGGTCTCGTCGGTGTCGCCGGTGGTGCCGGTCCGCGCCGCTCGTCGGTCGGGATCGAAGTCGGCCGCGCGACTGTCCCGCACGTAGCCGGTGATCATGGACAGGAAGTTGCCCCAGCCGGCCCGGGCCACCTGGACGACGTGCAGCACGAAGAAGAGCA
>JBBSMS010000005.1:0-49187 GCA_038233055.1 Nitriliruptorales bacterium | reverse complement strand
CTAGAATGGTCCGGAGTTCCCGACGCGACGACGGACGGCTGGTGATGATCTCGTTCCTGCTGGGCACCGACCGGGTCGACCTGGACGATGTCGACCCGAACACGACCGTGCTGGACTGGCTGCGCGCCAACGGACGGGTCGGATCCAAGGAAGGGTGCGCGTCCGGGGACTGCGGGGCCTGCACGGTGGCCCTGGTCCGCACGCGCGAGACCACCGACGACGGTGGCGCGGACCCGGGAGACGGGCTCGACTACCGCCCCGTCAACTCGTGCATCGCGCTGCTCGGCAGCCTCGACGGCACCCGGTTGGTCACCGTCGAGGACCTGGCCGACCCCGAGACCGGCGACCTCCACCCGGTGCAGCAGGCAATGGTCGACCGGCACGGCTCCCAATGCGGCTTCTGCACCCCGGGCTTCGTGTTGTCGATGTTCACGTGGATGCACGGCGATCCGACGACGGACCGCCACGACGTCGACACCGCGCTGGCCGGCAACCTGTGCCGCTGCACCGGGTACCGGCCGATCATCGACGCGGCCCGCGACGTCGCCGCCGCTCGTCCCGACGACCACTTCGACGCCGGCGCCGACACGACCCGCGACGCCCTGGCGGCCCTGGCCGAGGACCGGGCAGCCGCCGGACCGCCGAGCCTCGCGGCCGACGGCCACCGGTGGATCGCACCGCGGACACTCGACGACGCAATGGTCGCGCTGGCCGACGACCCCGACGCCACGATCGTCGCCGGGGGCACCGACCTGGCGCTCGCCATCACCCAACTCGACCAGTCCTTCCCGTCGTTGGTCGACGTCAGCGGCGTCGAGGAACTGCACGTGCTGGAGGAGGTGGACGGCCACCTGGTCGTGGGTGCCGCCGTGCCGCTGGTCGGCGTGGCGCCGGTCCTGGCCCGCCACTGGCCGGCGACCGTCGAACTGTTCGAGCGCTTCGGCTCGATCCCGATCCGGACGCGGGCAACGCTGGGCGGCAACCTCGGGACCGCCTCGCCTATCGGGGACTCGCCGCCACTGTTGCTGGCGTTGGAGGCCCGAGTGGTGGTGGCCGGACCGGGCGGGACCCGGCGCGTCCCGCTCGACGAGTTCTTCACCGGCTACCGCGAGACGGACCTGGCCGACGACGAACTGCTGGTCGCGGTCGAGGTGCCGCTGCCGTCGGCGGACCAGTTCCTGTCGATCTCGAAGGTGTCCAAGCGGCTCGACGACGACATCTCGGCCGTGTGTGGCGTGTTCAACCTCACCCTCGACGACGGCCGGGTCACCGCGGCGCGGGTGGCCTTCGGTGGCATGGCCGCCACGCCCGCGCGCGCGACCGGCTGCGAGGACGCCCTGGTCGGCAACGCGCTGGACGACGACACCGTCGCCGCGGCCGTGGCCGCGTTGGCCGACGACTTCGCCCCCATCGACGACATGCGGGCGTCGGCCGCCTACCGCACCGCCGTCGCGGGCAACCTGGTGCGACGCGCCGTGCTCGAGGCCACCACCGACGACCCGGTCCGCGTCACCACCTGGAGTCCCTGACGGGCCGACTGGACGGGACCGGAGTTCGACCTCGGCCGCGGTCAGGCGAGCGGTTGCAGGAACTCCAGGCGGTTGCCGAACGGGTCGTGGGCGTAGACCCGTCGGTGGCCCGGGAACAGGTCGTCGGGGGTGACGTCGTGGCCGGCCTCCGAGAGCCGATCGACGACCGCGTCGAGGTCGTCCACGACGATGCCGGGATGGGCCTTGCGGGCCGGAGTGAAGTCGTCCTCCACGCCGCAATGGACCTCCAGGGCACCACCGCGGAACCAGCAGCCCCCTCGGGCGGCCAGTTCCGGCGGCTTCGCGACCTCGTCCAGCCCGAGCACACCGACCCAGAAGGCGCGGGCGTCGTCCTCGTGCCCGGCGGGCATCGCCAGTTGGACGTGGTGGAGGTGAGCCTGCATGTCGGTGCTCCCGTGGGTCGAGTCAGCGGAACCCGGTGGTCCCGTCGGCCTGCTCGCGCAGGATGTCGAGGCGGCCGGCGTGGCGCGCCCGGGCCACGTCGTCGTCCAGTCCTGCGACCTTGGCCACGACCACCCCGCGAGCATCCTGCAGGACCCGCGCAGGGTCGTCATCTCGTCGGCCACGGTCACGTCACGGCGGCACGTCAGCCGATGGTGACCAGTGCCACGGCGACCATGGCGAGGACGACGCCGACGGCCTGGACGCGGGCCAGCCGGTCGCCCAGCACCTGTCGGGCCAGGACCACGATGACCACCGGGTAGAGCGACGACAGCAGGCCGGTCAGGGTCAGCAGGCCGGTCCGGGTCGCGAGCAGGAACAGCGCGTTCGCGCTCGAGTCCAGCATCCCTGATGCCGCCACCTGGGCCACGTCGGCCCGCGCCGGCCATGCTCGCCGTCGCGCGAGCGCCACCGCCCCCAGCAGCGGCACGCTGGCCAGTCGCGCACCGACGAGCGGCCACAGTCCGGACCCGGCCGGCGTGCGGTCGAGCAGCACGAAGAACAGCCCGAACATGACCCCGGCCAACAGCGCGAAGCCCGGACCCAGTGCACCGGCCGACGCCCGCCCTCGTACCCGGGCCAGCAGCGATCGTCGGGGCGCGGCCCCGGCCGGCGGGGCGGTGCTCGGATCGATCGTGGACAGCACCACGGCGGCCAGTCCGGCCACGATCCCCAGCAGCGCCAATCGCCCGACTCGTTCGCCGTCCAACAGGCCGACCGTGACCGGGATCATCGCCCCGACTGCGCCCGACAGTGGTGCCACCACGCCCATGGGGCCGATCGCCAGCGCGCGGAAGTAGACGACCAGTCCGAACCCGCCCAACACCCCCGCCAGCGCGCCGATGCCCATCGCGGCGCCCGACGCCACGCCCCCGGTCATCGGCGCCAGCGCCAACACGAACACCAGGCCCACGAACTGGGTGGCGACGGTCACTGTCAGGGCAGGGGCGCGGGCGGCCACGCGCCCGCCCAGGAAGTCCCCGACCCCCCAGGCCAGCGACGACCCCAGCGCCAACACCACCGCCACGCGTGCTCCCGTCCTCGTCCCGGCGGCGCCGTGCCGCTCGGCCCGTCCCTGTTCACGGGCCCGCGAACACTACCGCTGCAGACGGCCGAGCCGCCCCGGTGGCCCGCTGACGACTCGACGGGGCACACTCGCCCGGACGGGCGCGGCGGGCACCTGGCCGACGACCCGGCCCGACCATCCCGACTGCGAGGCCCACGTGCACCATGTCACCCTGCGCGTCACGACCGGACGCGATCGCTTCACCGACCTGACCGCGGAGGTCCGTTCGTTCGCCCGCGACCACGGTGGGGACGGCCTGCTGCACGTCTTCGTCCCGCACGCCACCGCCGGGATCGCGATCTTCGAACTCCACGCCGGGACCGAGGACGACCTGTCGATGGTGCTCGACGAGGTGCTGGTGCGCGACGACCGCTGGCGCCACCGCCACGGCTCGCCCGGGCACGGCGCCGACCACGTTCTGCCGGCGTTGGTGGCACCGACCACGACCCTCCCGGTGGTCGACGGCCGCCCCCTGTTGGGGACGTGGCAGTCGGTGGTGCTGGTCGACACCAACGTCGACAACCTCACTCGCACGGTCCACCTGTCGATGCTGACCTGACCCGTGTCCGGCGGCGGTCGGCCACGGGTGCGGGAGTAGGCTGGTTCCCATCGTCGAACGGGCTGTCATGCTGGACAAGGTGCGGGACCGTGCCGCGGATGTGGCCGACGGGGACACCCCGACCACGCCGCCCGGCCGTGTCTCCGAAGCCGCGCCCTCGCGGACGGCCGCCAGCGCGCCCGGCCTGCACACGACGGGGATGGGGGCGGCCCTGCCCCACGACAGCGCCCACCTGCACGTGACCGGGCGCGCGACCTACACCGATGACCTGCCGCCGCTGGCCAACGAACTCCACCTCGCGCCGGTGCTGGCCACGGTCGCCGCCGGCACCATCCGCTCGATCGACACCACGGCCGCGACGGCGATGCCGGGCGTGGTCGGGGCCTGGACGGCAGCCGACGTGCCCGGGGTCAACGACACTGCGCCGGTCTACGACCGCGATCCCCTGTTGGCCGCCGACACCGTGACCTTCCACGGCCAGGTCGTGGCTGTCGTCGCCGCGACCGACCTCGCGACCGCCCGCCGCGCCGCCCGCGCCGTGGTCGTGGACGTCGATCCGACCGAGCCGAGCCTCGACCTCGCGGCCGCGTTCGAACGCGGCGGCCACCTCCGCCCCACTCACACCCAACAGCGCGGCGACCCGGACCGGGCAATCGCCGATGCCCCACATCGCCTGTCGGGCGACCTCCACATCGGGGGCCAGGAGCACTTCTACCTCGAGGGCCAGGTCGCCCGGGTGATTCCGGGCGAGGACGACGACCTCCACGTCACGTCCTCGACCCAGAACCCGACCGAGATGCAGCACCTGGTGTCAACGGTGCTGGGCCTGGACATGAAGTCGGTCACGGTCGAGGTCCGGCGGATGGGCGGCGGCTTCGGCGGCAAGGAGACCCAGTCGGCCCAGACGGCGATCCTGGCCGCGATGGTCGCGCGTGCCACCGGGCGCCCGGCGAGGATGCGCCTGCGTCGCCACGACGACATGGTCACCACCGGCAAGCGCCACGACTTCCTGGGCCGCTGGGAGGTCGGTTTCGACGACGACGGGCGGATCCTGGGCCTGGCCACCGACCTGGTCGGCAACGCGGGCCACTCCGTGGACCTGTCCGAGGGCGTGGTCGACCGCGCCCAGTTCCACGTCGACAACTGCTACTTCGCCCCCGACGTGCGCGTGACCGGCCACACGGTGGCGACCAACACGGTGTCCAACACCGCGTTCCGGGGCTTCGGTGGGCCGCAGGGGATGCTGGTGGCCGAGTCGGTCATCGAGGCGATCGCCCGCCACCGTGGCCTCGACCCGTTGGAGGTGCGGCGCCGCAACCGCTACTCGCGCCCGGAGGTCGGCGACGGCCGCGACACCACCCACTACGGCCAGCAGGTCACGGACAACATCATCGCCGAGGTGATGGACGAGGTCGCCGTGAGCGCGGACTACGACGGACGCCGGGCCGAGATCGCGGCCTTCAACGCTTCGTCACCGGTGCTGCGGCGCGGGATCGCGTTGACCCCGGTCAAGTTCGGGATCGCCTTCACCGTCACGTACCTCAACCAGGCCGGGGCGCTGGTCCACGTCTACAAGGACGGGTCGATCCACCTCAACCACGGTGGCACCGAGATGGGCCAGGGGTTGTTCGTGAAGGTCGCCCAGGTCGTGGCCAGCGAACTGGGTGTTGGGGTCGACCGGGTGCGGATATCGGCCGCCCGCACCGACAAGGTGCCCAACACCTCCCCCACCGCCGCGTCCGCCGGCACCGACTTGAACGGCATGGCGGCCCAGTTCGCTGCCCGCGAACTGCGCCAGAACATCACCGCATGGCTGGCCGAGCGCGACGGGGTCGAACCCGGGTCGATCACCTTCGCCGACGACGTGGTCACGGTCGACGGGGTCGAACTGGACTTCGCCGACGTCGCCCACGCCGCCTACATGGACCGGGTCCCGTTGTCGGCCACCGGCCACTACGCCACCCCGGACATCCACTACGACCGCGCCACCGGATCGGGCCACCCGTTCTTCTACTACGCCTACGGCGCGGCCGTCAGCGAGGTGCTGGTCGACACCCTGACCGGCGAGGTGCGGGTGCTGGCGGCCGACCTGCTGCACGACGTGGGACGCTCCATCAACCCCGCGATCGACTTGGGCCAGGTCGAGGGCGGGTTCGTGCAGGGCCTGGGCTGGCTGACCACCGAGCAACTGCACTGGGCCGACGACGGCCGCCCGACCGTGACCGGCCCATCGACCTACAAGATCCCGGCGATCGCCGACGTGCCGGAGCGCTTCAACGTGCAGTTGGTCCCCGACTCGGTCAACCTCGCCGACGTCGTCTACCGCTCCAAGGCCGTCGGCGAGCCCCCGCTGATGCTCGCGATCTCGGCGTGGTGTGCGATCAAGGACGCCGTGGCGAGCCTGGCCGACGGCCGCATCGACCCGCCGCTGGGCGCGCCCGCCACCCCTGAGGCGATCCTGGCCGCCTGCGACGCCGTCCGCTGAGTTCGCCCAGGCCGCCCGGCCCGCCCACCCCCGCCGGCCCCCACGTTGGACGGTCGAGTGTGCGCGTCACCCCGGCATGTCGCGGTGATGCGCTCACCCGATGGGAGTGGCGGTGGACTCGACGGACGGTGCCGGTGCGACCAGCGGCCAGGGTGCGACCTGCTCCAGCGCGTAGGCCAGTTCCAGCAGTGTGCGTTCGTCGCCGTGCAGGCCCGCCAACTGGATGCCGATCGGCAGCCCGTCGTGCTGGCCAGCGGGGATGGCGATCGCGGGGGCGCCGGTGATGTTCTGGATCGGCGTGAACTGGACGAAGTCCATCAACCGCGGGGCGAGGTCGTCAAACGTCTGGTCCGGACGCAACTCCCCCAGCCGCGGGGTGGTGGCGGCCAGCACCGGCGTCAGCACCACGTCGACGTCGGCGAACATGGCGCGGTAGTCGCGCTCGGTGTGTCGCAGCCGCCGCACGGCCAGCGGGATGCGGCCGAGGTTCGCGCGGGCGTGGTCGGCCAGGCCGGCGGTGAAGGGGTCGAGGTCGACGGCCACGAAGTGGTCCGGCAGGCTGCGACCGAGCGTGGTCCGGGTCAACAACGCCAACGTGGACCAGTAGAGGATGAAGTCGTCGCCCAGGCGGTCGTCGAACGGCAGGTCGACATCGACCACGTGATGACCCAGGTCCGCGAGGCGGTCGGCGGTCGCCCGGACGGCGGCAGCCACCAGTGCAGCGGTCGCGGCGTTCGGGCCGTCGACCACCACCCCGACCCGCACCCGACGGTCGGCCGGGCCGCGGACCTGACCGATCGCCGACAGGTCGGTGTTGCGGTGGTGGCGCTCGGCCGCGGCCAGGAACGCTGCGGTGTCGCGGACGGTCCGCGTGACGACGCTGCTGACCGAGATCGGAACCGGCAGTCGGTCCATCTTGGCCATGCGCAGGTGGCGGTCGACGGTGGGCTTCAGGCCGACCAGGCCGTTGATCGCCGCCGGGATCCGGATCGAACCGCCACCGTCGGTCGCGTGCGCGATCGGCACCACCCCCGCCGCCACCAGCGCGGCGGCCCCGCCGGAGGAGCCCCCGGCCGAGTGGTCGAGGTTCCACGGGTTGCGGGTCGGCTCGCCGAACAGCGGCTCCGTCGTCGGCACGAAGCCGAACTCGGACGTGGCGGTCTTGCCCAGGCTCACCAGTCCGGTGGCGAGGAACTGGTCGACCTCGCGTCCGTTCGCGATGGGCACGTGGTCGGTGATGGCACGGGACCCGTAACGACTGGGCACGCCCGCGACGTCGGAGAGGTCCTTGACCGCACTGGGCACGCCGGCCAGCGCCGGCAGGTCGTCGGTGCCGCCGCTCGCGATGCGCGCGTCGAGGGCGTCAGCGGCGGCGCGGGCCTCGTCGGGGATCTGCACCACGAACCCGTGCACGATCGGGTCCACGACGCCCGCCCGGGCGATGGCCCCGTCCACCAGTTCCCGCACCGTGCGCGACCCGTCGCGAACGGCGGCCGCACTCGCGACCGCGTCGAGCACCTCCCCCACCAGTACCTCCATCCGACCCTGTCCCGGTCGATGCTACGCGCCTGACCCAAGGCCCACGGCCCAGTCACAGGACCTGCCCGGGACCGTCGCGGCTCGCCACATCAAACCTGACGATCTCGTCGTCGGGAGGGAGCTTCGTCGGTCGTGGTCCATCCCGCCCAGATGCTGGCAGTCGTTTCCGGTCCCGCTGCAATCTTGTCCACAACTTCTGGTGCGGGTTCCGGTGATCCCCACCACCCACACGCGGCGACCGCCACCACGACACCGACCAGGACGACCCGCCAAGGATTCCGTCGGTCGGGTGGTCGATGCGCGCGCACGTCGATTCCGCTCGCCGACAGATCGAGGCCGGAGCCTGCACACCCAGGTATGCCGCAGGGTGCTGATCCCAAGCGAAAGACTTCCTGGCCAACGCACGAACCTGCAAAAGCGCTCGGACGCCACCCTCGGAGTCGGCGGAGACGAGTCGCCGGGCGGTCGTCGGTGGGAGCCATCAGCGGAGCCGGCCTCGTGCGGGTTCCTAGACTGCGGCCATGACCACACCCGACCCGTCCCGGCCAACCACGCGCGTCCGGCCTGCCACGCCCGACGACGCGGCGACCATCCTGCGCTTCATCCGGGATCTCGCCACCTACGAACGCGAACCCGACGCCGTGGAGGCGACGGTGGCCTCGCTGCGGGACCAACTGTCGTCCGAGCACCCGCCGTTCGAGTGCCTGGTCGCGAGCCAGGCCGACGGCCCCGACGGGCCAGTACTCGACGTCGCCATGGCGCTGTTCTTCCCCACGTTCTCGACCTGGACCGGCCGACCGGGCATCCACCTCGAGGACCTGTGGGTCGATCCCGCCGCCCGCGGCACCGGTGCCGGCCTGGCGCTGGTGCAGGCACTGGCGCGACTCGTCCGTGAACGCGGCGGCGCGCGACTGGACTGGGCGGTGCTGGACTGGAACCAACCGGCCATCGACTTCTACGACCGGCTCGGTGCCCGGGCACAGGACGACTGGATCCCCTACCGCCTCGCCGGGTCCGACCTCGACGCCATCGCCGACATCGCCCATGACTGAGCCCGGACGGACACCTTCGCCCGGCACCGGCACCCGCACCCGGCCCGACATATCGACCACCCAGCCCACCACCGTCCCAGGAACCCCCCGTGCACGACCACCTCCGCCTCGACACCCGCCCCGTCGCCGACCCCGCCAACGTGCTTGCCGGCGACGACTGGCGCATCACCGTCCTGACCGACGGCCTGGTCCGGCTCGAACACAGCCCGACTGGGGTCCTTGAGGACCGCGCGTCCCAGTTGGTGCTGCACCGCGACCTGCCCCCGGTGGACATGGAGGTGGTGGACGGACCGGACCAACTGGTGATCCGGACGGCGGCGTTCGAGTTGCGCTACGACCGGACACCGTTCTGGCCCGGTGGACTGTCCGTACAGGCCCGCGGGGGCGTGTCGAACTACCACAGCACCTGGCGGCCGGGCACGACCGTGGAGAACCTCGGGGGCACCGCCCGGACGCTGGACACCATCGACGGACCACTGCCACTGGAGGACGGCCTGTTGTCCCGGCACGGGGTGGCCGTCGTGGACGACTCCGACACCCTGCTGCTCGGCGACGACGGGCAGTTGCATCCCCGCGCACCGGGCGCCACCGACATGTACGTGTTCGCCCACGGCCGCGACTACCAGGCCGCGCTAAACGACTTCCACGCCATCGCCGGACCGCAGCCCCTGCTCCCCCGGGCGGTCCTGGGCAACTGGTGGAGCCGCTACTTCCCGTACACCGCCGACGGCTACCTCGCGCTGCACGACCGCTTCGAGGCCGAGCGATTGCCGTTCTCGGTCGCGGTCATCGACATGGACTGGCACCTGGTCGACATCGCCCCGCACTACGGCAGCGGGTGGACGGGCTACACCTGGAACCACGACCTCGTCCCCGACCCCGAGGCGTTCCTGGCCGCCCTCCACGACCGCGGCCTGGCCGTCACCCTCAACGTCCACCCGGCCGACGGGATCCGCGGCCACGAGGACGCCTACCCCGCCGTCGCCCAACGCCTGGGCATCGACCCCGCCACCGAGCATCCGATCGGCTTCGACGCGACCGACCCGAAGTTCCTGGCCGCCTACCTCGAGGAAGTCCACCACCCGTTGGAGGAACAGGGCGTGGACTTCTGGTGGTTGGACTGGCAACAGGGCGAGGCGTCGGCCCAGCCCGGCGTCGACCCGTTGTGGGTCCTCAACCACGTGCACTGGCTGGACTCGGGGCGGGACGGGTCACGCGAACTGACCTTCTCGCGCTACGCGGGGCTGGGCAGCCACCGCTACCCGCTGGGGTTCTCCGGCGACACCGTGGTCAGCTGGGACTCGTTGCACTTCCAACCCGAGTTCACCGCCACCGCCGCCAACGTCGGCTACGGCTGGTGGAGCCACGACATCGGGGGCCACTTCGGCGGCATCCGCGACGACGAACTCTTGACCAGGTGGGTCCAGTTCGGCGTGTTCTCGCCGATCCTGCGGTTGCACTCCGGCGCCGACCCGTTCAACCGGCGCGAGCCGTGGGATCTGTCGGCCGACGCCGAACGCGTGATCGGTGACTGCCTGCGCCTGCGCCACCAACTGGTCCCGTACCTGGCCACGATGATGCACCGGACCCGCAACGAGCACCGGTCGCTCGTCGCGCCGATGTACCACCAGCACCCGGGGGTGGACGCCGCCTACGACGTCCCGAACCAGTACACGTTCGGCACCGAACTGGTGGTGGCGCCGGTGACGACCCCGTTGGACCCGGTCGCCGGCGTGGCCCGCACGCCGGCGTGGCTGCCGCCGGGCGACTGGGTCGACCTCCTGACCGGCGTCGCCTACCGCGGCGACCGCTCGATCCACCTGCACCGGACGCTGGACACCATCCCCGTGCTGGCGCGCGGGGGGACGATCCTGCCGCTGGTGCCGGTCGGGCTGGTCGGCAACGACGTGGGCGTGCCCGACGCCCTCGACCTGGTGGTGGTGCCCGGCGCCGACGGGTCATTCACCCTGGTGGAGGACGACGACGCCGACGCGGTCGCGACGACGACCTGCACGTGGGACCAGTCCGGGCGCACGCTCACCGTGGCCGCGGTGGCCGGGGCCGACGGCGTGGTGCCGGCCGAGCGCGACCTGTCGGTGGTCCTGCTCGGGTTCGCAGACGTCGACGGGGTGCAGGTCACCGTGGACGGTGACGACCGGGTCGTCGAGGTTTTCGACCCGGACGCGCGCGGTGCACGCCGCATCGCGCTCGGGCCGGTCGCGACCACGGCCACGGTCGCCGTGAGGGTCGACGGCGACGCCACCGCCACCACCTCGAACCTGTCCGAGCGGGTGTTCACCCTGCTGGACCGGGCGATGGTCGACCGGATCGAGAAGAACCGCGTCTGGGCCCTGGTGGAGGCCAGCGCGACCCCGGGCGACGCGGTCCTGCAGGTGCAGGCCGCCGACCTGCCACCACTGCTGGTCGGCGCGCTGTCAGAGGTCCTGCTGGCCCGATGAGTCTCCACCCGCGACACGAGAACAGGAGCGAACGATGAGCACGACCGTCGACCGGGCTGCGGTTGTGCGCAGCCGGATGCACCACCACGGCTTGCTGGGCCGGCGGGCGCCTCGAGGGGACATCTCCGTCGCTCCCCTGGGGCTGCCGGACGTCGACCACGGCGGTGCTGCCGCCGCGTTGGCCGTCCGTGCCGACCTCGGTGACACGACGTTGGCCGAGTTGGTGGAGGCTGGCCGGGTCGTTCCCACCTACGGCGCCCGCGCTGCCGGGGCGCTGGCGGCGCCCGACGACGTGCCGTACGTGTCCCACGCATTGCTCGATCCCGACCCGCCGTCCGATGCCGACGCAGCCCTGGTCGACGAGCTGGGCAGGGTCGCGCTCCCGCCGCTGCGGGAACACGGACCGATGAGCAAGGAGCAGCTGGGCGAGGCGATCGCACCGGACACGCCACCGCGGGCGATGCGTTCGTGTGAGCGCTGCGGACGCGATCACCCCGACGACGGCCTGGTGAGGCAACTCGCGTGGTCCGGTCGACTCCGGATCGAGGCCGGCGACCGCATCACCGACCGGGTCGCTGCCGCCGGACGGTGGCGACCCGTCCGGTACCGACGGGTTCGGGACGACGGACGGGCCGAGCTGGTGCGACGCTTCCTGCGACTGCACGGTCCGGCGACCGTCGAGGACCTCGCCGCGTGGGCCGGGATCGAGGACACGCACGCGGCCGCGTGCTGGTCGCTGGTGGCCGACGAACTCGAACTCGTCGCCGCGCCGCACGCTGACGGGTGGGTGCATGCCCAGGACCTCGACCTGCTCCGGGATCCACCGCCGTCGGCGGGTCCCCGGCTGGTGCCGGGCTACGACCCGTTGTTGCAGACGCGCGATCGCTTCTCACTGGTTGCTGATCGCGACCGGCAACGCGAGATCTGGCGCGCCACGGCGAACCCCGGTGTCGTGATCACGGACGACCAGGTCGTCGGGACATGGCGAGCCCGGACGCGGCGCGACCGACTGGAGGTGCGTCTGCATTCGTTCGGGACGACGCTTCCCGTGGCAGAGCTCGAGGCCGACGCGGTGGCGGTCGCACACGCCCGCGGACTGGGCGACGCCACGGTGGCGGTCGAAGACTGATGCCGCGCGAGATGACGACGCGGGGGGTCGTCGACGTCACGGCCGGCGATTAGGGTTCGAGGAGTCCTCGAATCCCGAGCAACGGAAAGCGACGATGAAGTTGGGCGTGTTCTCCCTGTCCCTGGCCGTGGCCGACCTGGCCACGTCCCGAACGTTCTACGAACACCTCGGCTTCGAGGCCGTGGGCGGTGATCCCGACCAGGGCTGGCAGATCCTGCGCAACGACCAGGCCACGCTGGGGCTGTTCGCGGGGATGTTCGACGACAACGTGTTGACGTTCAACCCCGGCATCGGCCAGGACATGGCACCGTTGGAGGATCCAGACGACGTCCGCGACATCCACGACGCGCTGGCGGCCGCGGGGATCGAGGCGACCTACGCCGCGCCCGGCATGGACGACGACGGCACCGCCCTGGACGGCGAGCACGGCACTGCCGGCCACTTCATGGTCACCGACCCGGACGGCAACCACATCCTCGTCGACCAGTTCGACCTCGACCAGTTCGCCGCGGACGACTGACGCGGGCGCCACTCGGGAAGCCTCACCCGTCCATCGACGTTGGCCCGGTCCCAAACGCGAGGAATCCCGTGCAGGTCGAGATCTGGTCCGACGTCGTGTGCCCGTGGTGTGCCGTGGGCAAGGCGCGCTTCGAGGCCGCGCTGGACGACTTTGACCACGCCGACGAGGTCGAGGTGCGATGGCGGTCGTTCGAACTGGACCCGTCGCGGCCGTCGGCACCGGGCGATGTCGACTACGTCGAGTTGCTGGCGGGCAAGTACGGCACGTCGCGGGACGAGGCCCAGGGCATGGTCGACCGCATGACCGCGGCCGGCGCCGCCGACGGGATCGAGTTCCGCTTCGACCGGGCGCGGCCGGCCAACACCTTTGACGCCCACCGCGTGCTCCACCTGGCCGCCGAACGGGGCCGCCAGCACGAGGTCAAGGCCCGGTTCCTGGCCGGCTACCACACCGAGGGCGCCGCGATCGGCGACCACGACGAGTTGGTGCGCCTGGCAACCGAGGCCGGCCTGGACGCCGACGAGGTTCGTACCGTGCTCGGCTCCGACGACTACGCGGACGCCGTCCGGTCCGACGAGGACCAGGCGCGTCGACTGGGCATCAGCGGGGTGCCGTTCTTCGTGTTCGACCGCCGCCACGGCCTGTCCGGTGCGCAACCGGTCGAGGTGCTTGGCCGGGTCCTGGCGCAGGTCCACACGGCCGAGGGCGAAGATGTGGGGCCGAGCCACGACCACGCCCCGCGTGCGGCCTGCGAGGACACGTCCTGTGCGGTATGAGCCTGGGCCACGGAACGGTCACGAACGGGCCCGGACCGCAGGAGGCTCGTGGCCGGCGTCCAGCATCGACCGGTCGTCTCGTTCGCGTGCTGACGACCAGTCGATACCGCACGAGGCTGACGCCTCGTGATCCCCGGGTCTGGGGGGACGCTCGCCCCAAGGTTGCTGGGAAGAGGATGTCATCGTGCCGGACCCCGATGGGCCACGCCGGGCCGTTCGATGGGGTGGGGCGCACGACGGGACGGCCGTCCGGTCCGCCCGGGACCGCAGTCGGACGGGTCGACCCGGCGGCGCGGCGCCGCTCACCGCGGCCACGCGTCGGGTCGAGCGTGACGCCGACCTGGGATGCCAGCGTGACCGCGACAACCATCCGCCCGGCCGGATCGTCACCGTGACGACGTTCGTGCTCATCCACAGCCCGATCGTGGGGCCGGACACGTGGGCACCGGTGGCTGACGAACTGCGACGGCGCGGACATGTCGCCGAGGTGCCCGACCTCCACGACGACGGCCGGCCACCACGGTGGCGCCAACACGTCACGGCCGTCGTCGATGCCCTACCGGCGCTCGGCGAGCAGCTGGTCATGGTGGTCCACAGTGGCGCCGGCCAACTGGTCGCCCACGTCATGGCTGACCTCACCGCCCGCGATCGCGACATCCATGCACTGGTCCTGGTCGATGCAGGTCTGCCGACCGACGGGCGCAGCCGGCTGGCCCAACTCCGGGACGAACTCCCGGCCGTCGCCGACGAGTTGGCGGCAGACCTGGCCGACGGTGGGCGTGTCCCCGCATGGGACGACGACGTGCTCGCGCCGCTGGTCCCCGACGACGACCAACGGAGGCAGTTGCTGGCAGGGCTGCGGCCCCAGCCGTCCGACTACTGGGACGAGCCGATCCCGACTGCTCCGGACGGGCCTGAGGTGCCCGTGTCGGTGGTCCTGCTGAGCGGTGGCTACGAGGCGACGGCGACGGCGGCCGCACACCACGGGTGGCCGGTACGGCGGCTGGGGGGCGACAACCACTTCCTCCTGCTCGTCGAGCCTGTCGCCGTCACCGACGCGATCCTGGCCGACCTCCCCTGACTTCCCGGTCTCTTGCGCTTCCGTGGTCTGCCGATCCAGACGTGCCGGCATGGTGCGGTCCGGGATGTCCTGGGAGGGCGCGGCGGATCGATGCCCGACCTGCCGGTCCGGTCCGGGAAGGGAACATGGGGTTGCCGTGGCTCCGCACACCACGGGTCAGAACACGTCCTCAAGGGTGGGGCCCGCCGCTCCGACCGTGGTCTCGGGGTCGTCGCGCCGGACCGCCAGTGCCAACGGGTCGCGCCCCATCAACGGCGTGAGGCGCCACCGCAGGTCGAGATCCCCACGGCCTCGGTGCCCGCGGACGTGGAACACGTGCGGGGTCTCCACCACCCGGACGTCGGCCGCGAACGTGTTGTCGTCGACCCAGCCCCCCGCAGCCACGACCGGCAGGGCCCAGCCGTCTGCCTGCAGGGTCGACGACGTCCACGATCCGTTCCCCACCGCCACCGACAGCCTGCGTCCGTCCCGCTCGAGCACCAGGTCGTGACCCGGCCCGGCAGGTGTCACGGTCGCCTCCGTCCAGGAGGCGGCCAGGTCCCCGCCCGACCGGTCGAACGTGACCTGCTCGGCGACGTCGACGCTGCCACCCGGCGCGGCCAACCGAAGACCGGCCAGGGCAGTCGCGAGGCCCTGGTCGCCCTTGGCATCACCGGGCCGGTCCACGGCAGGCAGCACGTGCTCCCAGAACGCATCCAGGGTGTCCTGCATCCGTTCCTGCTCCGAGGTGATCGCGACCGCCATGTCCTGGTCGGGCAGCACCACCAGGTACTGGCCAAACGCCCCGTCACCCCGGAATCCGGCCTGCTGCATCCAGAACGAGAAGCCGTAGCCGCGGGCCCAGTCGGGATCCCGGTCGAGGTCCGCCGGGGCAACGGCCACCGTCGCCCGGTCGAACCAGTCCTCGTGCAACAACCGCCGGCCCTGCCACGACCCCCCGTCGAGAACGAATTGGGCCAGGGACAGGACGTCGTCGAGGCACAGGTGCGCACCGGAGAACCCCAGTTCGCGCCCCTGCGGATCGCGGTGCCAGGGAACCTCGCCGATGCCCAGCGGGTCGAGCAGGCGTGGACGCAGCACGGCGCGGACGCCGCCCGCCAGCCGGTGCACGATCAGCGACAACAGGTACGTGGCGACCTGGTTGTAGGCGAACACGGTCCCGGGTTCGGCCGTCGGCGGGACCGCCAGCGTGCGTGCCAGCCAGTCGCTGTCCGCGCGGACGGCGCCGAGGTCACCACGATCGACGACCGTCGGCCAGGCGTCCTCGGTGTGGCCCACGGTCATCGCCAGGCAGTGCTTGACCCGAACCTCGCGCCAGCGCGGGTCGACCTCGCCGGACACCGAATCGCCCAACAGGTCGACCACGACGTCGTCCAGGTCCAGCAACCCTTCGGACCGGAGGAAGGCGATCGCGGTGGTCGTGAGCACTTTGGACAACGAGTAGACGAGCTGGACCCGGTCGGGAACGTAGGGATCGACACCGCCACGGGCGACCACCCGGCCGTGCCGCGCGACCGCCACCCCGTGCAGTTCCACCTCGGGATGGGCTTGCAGTGTCTCGACGAAGGCAAGGAGACCGGCGGCGTCGACGCCCTCGGCGGAGGGAGTACTGGTCGGGAGTGTCATGCGGGCGAACGTGGGGCCGGCGGTCGACCAGTCATGACAGGTCGTCCAGCGCCGCCCGCGCCGCCTCGACGGCTGCGGCCTCGTCCTGAACGGTCGTCGCTGCGACCGCGGCTGTTGCGGTGGCCTCCTGGGCCTGCGTGTCCAGGTCGTCGGCCTCGATCTCGGCCCGGTCGGCGGTCGCGCGCGCCTCGGTCGCGACCCGCCGCGCCTCCAACGCCCGGCCTGCCGCGGTCTCGGCCTCGTCGCGTGCCTCCCGTGCAGCCACAGCCGCGCCGTCAGCGCGGGATCGGGCAGCCTCCAACGCTCGGATCGCCTCGCGGCGCCGCTCTGCCGCTGCCGGATCCACCTCGTCGCCGTCGTCCTCCTCGTCGGCATCGTCGGACGCGGCCAGCGACATCGCCAACAGGGCTGACGTGCCCGAGAAGTTGGTCGTGACTCGCAGCGGTGCCGACAACCGCCCAGCGCCGATGGTGGCAGCGGCGTCCGGGTCGGCCGATGCCGCCTCGAAGGTCGCGGCCACGTCGTCGAGGTGGGAGTCCGGGCGCGCACCGGCGTCGGCCAGGACGCGAGCGGCGTGGTCCGTCAGCGCCTCCACCAGTCCCCGCCGGGCGGTCGACGCGTCCCGCAGGCCGGTGTCGCGCACGCCCGACAGCGCTCGTCGTTGCGCCTTCTGCATGGTCCGGCCCGCCGCCACCAGCGCCTCGTAGGCGTCGCCGTCCGCACGTACGACCTGGTTGACTGCCCAGGCCGCGAGCGTCGGCCGCTTCAGCGCCTTCACGGCCGCGGCCTCCTCCGTACGACCGTCCGCCTTCGCCGTGTTCACAAACGCGTTGCGCGCCGCCACGAAGTCGCCGGCCGGCAGGTCGAACAGCGCGTCGACGTCGTCGGTCACAACACGTGGTCGCGGGCGTGCGCCGCCAGGAACGGGTCCACGGCCGCCAGGAACGTGTCGAGGTCGTCCAGCATCGGCAGGTGGGCGGACTCCTCGAGCCAGGCCAGTTCGGCACCGGGCAACCGGAGCACCAGCTCCTCGGTGCCAGTCGGCATGACATCGTGCGCCCCGGCCACGACCAGGATCGGCAGATCGAGCTCGTCGAGACGCTCCCACGAGTCCTCCGGCCATGTCTCCTCACCGACGTCGGGGGCTCGCAGCGCGAGCCCGTTCATGTCCAGGAAGAGGTCCCGCTCCGGGCCGTTGACCGTGCTGACCGGACGGGTGGGGCCGTCCAGCCAGATCGCGGCCTCCAGGCGGTTGACCTCGTCCAGGTCGCCGCGCTCCTCGGCCTCGTCGGTGGCGGTGTCCAGGGCGAGTTCGTCCTCGCTGAGTTGGTGGACCTCGAGCGCGCGCCCACTGATCGCGGGCGCTACCAGCACCAGCGCGTCGACGCGACCGGGATGGGCCAGCGCGGTGTCCACCGCCAGCCGACCGCCCTGGCTGTTGCCGACCAGGACGGCACTGGCCACGTCGTTGGCGTCCATGACGGCCAGTAGGTCGTCGACGTGGCTGAAGGTCTCGGGCTCCCACGTCGAGGACCCGAACCCGCGCCGGTCGAACGTCACCACCCGCCAGCCGGTCTCGACCCAGTGCGGCACGCAGTCACGCCAAACACGGCTGTCGGCCACGCCGGCGTGCAACGCAACCAGCGCAGGACCCGATCCCTGCGACCACGACACCAACGACGCCGTCCCGCGTTCGACCTCGATCTGCATGGGGCGGCTCCTCAGTGGGCGTGGAAGGGCAGGCCGGCGGCGGACATCCAGGCCTCGCCGAGGGCTTCGTACAGCGACGGGTGGGCGTGGCTGATCGCGCCCAGTTCCTCGGGCAGGGCACCCCACGACGTCGCCAGCGCACCCTCGGCGACCAGGTCGGTGGCGTGCGGCCCGACCACGTGGAGGCCCAGCACCGGGCCGGTCGCGCCCGGGGCGACGCCGGGGCCGTCGGCCAGCACCACCACCTTGGCGAACCCGGCCGAGCCGGCGAGGATGCCCTTGGCGTTCCCGCGCAGCGAGATCGTGGTCGTGGTCACGGCGTCGGCACCGTGGGCGTCGATGGCCTGGGCCTCGGTCAGCCCGACTGAGGCGGCCTCGGGGTGGCAGTAGGTCACGCGTGGCGTGTGGGTGTGGTCCACCGGGACCACGTCGTCGATGCCGGCGATCCGGTCGGCGACCACGAAGCCCTCGACGAACGCCGCATGGGCCAGGGCCAGTGTCGGGAGCACGTCGCCGACGGCCCACAGGCCATCCACGCCGGTGGCGCCGTACGCATCGGCCACGACGTGGCCAGTTTCGTCCAGCACCTCGTCCAGGCCGAGGTCGGCGGTCCGGGGGCCCCGTCCGACCGCCAGCAGGACCACGTCGGTCTCGCGCACGACCTGGTCGTCGCCGACGTCGATGGTCACGCGTGCGGCCCCGTCGGCCACCTCGACATCGCGCACCATCGCCCCGGTCAGGACCTCGATGCCGCGGTCGCGGTAGGCCGTTGCGACGGCCTCGGACACGTCGGCGTCCTCCAGTGGCAGGACCCGGTCCAGCGCCTCGACGACCGTCACCTCGGTGCCCATCGGCGCCCACATCGACGCGAACTCCATCCCGATCGCGCCGGCCCCGACGATGACCGCCCGGTCGGGGGCCTCCGCGAAGTGGACGGCGTCGTCGGAGCTCTGCACCACCGTCCCGTCGACCTCGACGCCGGGCAGGCCGCGCACCGACGACCCGGTCGCGATCACGACGTGGTCGGCCCGCAGCGGCAGGTCCCATTCACCGCCGTCGACGCTGACGACGCCTGGTTCGACCAGTCGGCCACGGCCGGCCACGACCGTGCAGCGGCTCCGGGCGAGCGCGGCCAACCCCTTGTGCAACCGGTCGACGACACCCCGACGGAAGGCCGCAAGTTCGTCGCCGTCGATGCCGTTCAGGGTCAGGTCCAGGCCCATGATCGGCGCGCGGTCGACCTGTTCCAGCAACTCGGCCACGTGCAGCGACGCCTTGGACGGGATGCAACCCCAGTGCAGGCAGGTCCCGCCGACCTTGGCCTCCTCGACCATCGCGACGTCCAGTCCGCGCGCCGCCGCCCGGAAGGCCGTGGCGTAGCCACCGGGTCCGCCACCGATGACGACCACGTCGTAGCGCTCGGCCACGTCAGGGGCGTCCGTCCGCGCGCTCACAGGTGCAGCAGGAGGGTCGACGGCGCGGCGCACAGGTCGGCGACGTAGGTCGTGAACCGACCGGCTTCGCCACCGTCGGCGACGCGGTGGTCGAAAGCCAGCGTGAACGAGCACACACGGCGGACCACCACCTCACCGTCGACCACCCACGGGCGTTCGCGCATGACGCCGACGCCCAGGATGCCGACCTCGGGGTGGTTGATGATCGGGTTGCCGTCGTCGTTGCCGAACGACCCGTAGTTGTCGAGGGTGAAGGTCCCTCCGGTCAGGTCGCCGGGCGTGACCGAGCCGTCCCGGCACTTGGCGGCCAGGGCGGCGGCCTCGGTCGCCAGTTGCAGGGTCGACTTGGCGTGGGCGTCCTTGACCACCGGCACCATCAACCCGTTGTCGGTGTCGACCGCGACGCCCAGGTGGATGGGCTCGTGCAGCCGGATCGTCCCGTGCTCACCGGTGTCGGCGTCGAAGGTGGCGTTCAGCGTCGGGAACCGCCGCAGGGCCAGCACCGTGGCGCGCATGACCAGGGCGGTCGGGGTGATCTTGACGTCATGGCCCTGGGCCCGGGCCGCGGCGGTCAGGGTCCGCCGCAGGTCCCACAGGTCGGTCACGTCGGCGTCGGTCCGGCAGGTCGCGTGTGGGATCTCGCGGCGGGACTGCGACATCTTGGCGATGATGCGCTTGCGGACCCCCCGGACCTCCTCGACCTCGCCAGGGACCCGGCCGCGGAAGCCGGCGGTGCCGAACATGGTGGGGGTGCCCGTGCCCGGCGACGGGCTGGCCGACGCCGCGGTCGAAGCCTCGGTCGGGGCGGGGGCGGCGGGGGCCTGGTCGGCGACCATGCTCGCGGCCGCCGCGGCCCGGACGTCCTCGCGGGTGATCACGCCGTCGTCGCCACTGCCGGGGGCGATCGCGGCCAGGTCCACCCCCAGGTCCTTGGCGAGCTTGCGCACCGGCGGCTTGGCCAGCACCGCCACGTCCTCGGTCGCGGGCTCGGCGGCGGCCGCGGCTGCCCCACCCCGACGACGGCGGGTGGCGCCGCCCCGGTTGCCGTAGCCCACCAGCGGTTGGGGCTCGGACTCCGCGTCCAGCCCGGTCGACCGCGGGACCATGTCGGTCTCGTCGAGGTCGTCGTCCGCGGTCTCTGGCGGGGCCGCCGCCGGCTCGTCCGATCCCTCGTCGGAAGGCGCGGACGACTCGTCCGCGGGGGCCGGTGCGTCGTCGGCCACGGCGCCGGCTTCACCACCGATGTCGATGCGCACGAACACCTCCCCCACTTCCAGGGTCTCGCCGATGGAGCCGACCAACTCGACCACGGTCCCGCCGAACGGGGACGGGACGTCCACGATCGCCTTCGCGGTCTCGATCGAGGCGACGGTCGCGTTCAGTTCGATGACGTCGCCGACTGCGACGTGCCACTCGACGATCTCGCCCTCCTCCAGTCCTTCGCCCAGGTCGGGGAGGCGGAAATCACGGATGGTGGTGCTCATGGGGTGCTCCTCGGTCGCGCGCCGGTGGCAGTGGTCACGGCCTCGACGGGCCGGGGTCGACGTCGCTCAGTAGGACAGGGACTCCTCGACGCGGTCCAGGATCCGGTCCACGTCGGGGAGGAAGAAGGACTCGAGCATCGCCGGCGGGTAGGGCGTGTCGAACCCGGTGGCGCGCAGGATCGGCGCCTCCAGGTGGTAGAACGCCTCCTGTTGGACCCGGGCCGCGATCTCGGACCCGATCCCCAACGTCTGGGCGGCCTCGTGCACGACGATCATGCGCCCGGTCTTCTGCACGGACGCAACCAGCGTGTCGGTGTCGATCGGCGACAACGAGCGCAGGTCGATGACCTCCAACGACCAGCCCTCGTCTTCGCCCGCCGCCGCCGCCTCCATCGCGGTTCGGACCATCGGCCCGTAGGCGACGACCGTGACGTCGTCACCGGGCCGCCGCACGACCGCCTTGTGCAGTGGCTCGGTGGTAACCGGCAGGTCGACGTCGTCCTTCATCCAGTAGCGCCGCTTGGGTTCCAGCACGACGATCGGGTCGTCGGCCGCGATGGCCGCACGGGTCATCGCGTAGCCGTCGGCGACCGTGGCCGGCGACACCACCTTCAACCCGGCGGTGTGGGCCCAGTAGGTCTCGGGCGACTCGGAGTGGTGCTCGACCGCCCCGATGCCACCGCCGAACGGGATCCGCACGGTCACCGGGAGCGTGACCCGGCCCCGGGACCGGTTGCGCATCTTGGCGAGGTGGGACGTGAACTGCTCGAACGCGGGGTAGGCGAAGCCGTCGAACTGCATCTCGCAGACCGGACGCATGCCGTACATGGCCAGGCCGATGGCGGTGCCGAGGATGCCGGACTCGGCCAGCGGGGTGTCGTAGACACGGTCGCTGCCGTAGGCCTCCTGGAGCCGGTCGGTGACGCGGAACACGCCACCGAGCGCACCGACGTCCTCGCCGAACATGAGCACGCGGTCGTCGGCGCCCATCGCGTCGTGGAGCCCACGGTTGATGGCCTGGGCAAGGGTCGTGGTGCTCATCCCTCCACCTCCCCGGCTGCGGCGAGTTCGGCGGCCAGCTGAACCTTCTGACGTTCGAAGTGGCCGGTGTCGTCGACGTAGACGTGCTCGAAGAGTTCCATCGGGTCGCCGTGGGGCGCCTCGTAGATCTCGTCGCGCATGCGGGTCGCCTCGGCCTTGGCCTCGGCCTCGACCTGTTCCTCCACGTCGTCGTCCAGCAACCCCTCATTGGTCAGGAAGCGACGGTAGCGCGCGATCGGGTCGGTCTTCCCGGCTTCCTCCTCTTCTTCCTTGGTGCGGTAGCGCGTCGGGTCGTCGGAGGTGGTGTGGGCCTCCATCCGATAGGTCAGCGCCTCGATGAAGGCCGGGCCTTCGCCCGACCGGGCGCGCTCGACGGCGCGGCGGGTCACGGCATAGGTCGCCAGCACGTCGTTGCCGTCGCAGTGGTAGCCGGGCATGCCGTAGCCGACCGCCTTGTGGGCCAACGTCGGGGCGGCGGTCTGGCGGTCCAGCGGGACCGAGATCGCCCACTGGTTGTTCTGGACGAAGAACACCACCGGGGCCTTGAACACGCCCGCGAAGGTCATGGCCTCGTGCGGGTCCCCCTCGGAGGTGGCGCCGTCGCCGAAATAGGCCATCGTGACGATCGGGTTGTCGTCCAGCCGCGCGCCCATGGCGAACCCGGTGGCGTGCAACGCCTGGGTGCCGATCGGGATGGCGTACAGGGCGAACTGGTGCTCATAGGGGTCATGGTCACTCAGCCACGTGCCCCGGAACAGGTGCAACAACTTGCCGGTGTCAACGCCGCGGGTCACCGCCGCCCCCAGCTCGCGGTACGACGGGAACACCCAGTCCTGCTCGGCGAGCGCGAACGCGCCACCGACCTGGGCGGCTTCCTGTCCCAGCAACGAGGCGTAGACCCCGAGCTGGCCCTGGCGTTGGAGGTTGATGGCCTCGCGGTCGACCCGACGCGTCACCACCATGTGCCGGTACAGCAGCCGCAACTGGTCGTCATCCAGGTCGACCGGGTGGTCCGGGTCCTCGTGCAGGGTCCCGTCGGGATCGAGCAGGTGGACCGGTTCGGGTGGTGGCAACAGGTCGTTGGGGTCGGGCGGGTCGGCTCGGGAAGATCGTTCGCCCACGGTGGCGGCTCCTCGTGTCGTCGGCGGCCGTGCCGGGATCGCCGGTGGTCGCGACTGGTGTCTGGTCGAGAGGTGGCGGACCGGCACGACGGACGAGATCGTCGTCGGCGCACGTGCGATCGGATCGAACGATCCGGGGCGATCCACCAGTCCTGCCACGATAGTGGCCGGCTCGACGGCTGTCCGGCGCGCGGTGGTCCGTTCGACGGTCCCAGGACGTCGCCCGATCGCGACCGACCCGACCGCCAGACAGCCCCCGACCCCACACCTATGATCCGGGAGGCGCCCGACCGAGGACAGATCGTCATGCGAATCGCCGTTGGCTACCTGCGGTCCGACGAGGGACGAGCGGCCCTCGACGCCGCGATCGACGAGGTCGACACCCGCGGGGGCACACTCGTCATCGTGCACTCGATGCGCGGTGGGGAACACGACGAGGCGGAAACCGTCGCCGACTACGACGTCGCACTGGACGAGATCTCGTCGAGGTTGGACGAACGTGGCATCACCCACGAGGTCAAACGCTTCGCTCGCGGTGGCAGTCCGGCCGAGGACCTGCTCCAGACGGCCCACGACGACGACATCGACCTGCTGGTGATCGGTGTCCGACGCCGGTCACCGGTTGGCAAGTTGTTGCTGGGCTCCAACGCCCAGGACATCATCCTCCGGGCCGACTGCCCGGTCCTGGCCGTCAAGCCCGGAAAGGGCTGACAGGACCGCAACACCACCAATCCACCGACCCACCTCCTGCGAACCACGTGCGAACCATCGGACGGGGCGACAACGTGAGGAAGTGGGTGCACCATGTGGACCCGTGTTCGGACGCTCTCGCGGCCCATCGTCGACCCATCCGCACGCGTGGACTGGTTCACTGGCGCGACACGATGCCCCCGACCAACGAGGCAACGAGGTGACGACCCCCGCACACCTTCGGGTGGTGGACGACGATTCCGACGAGGGGCTGTTGGTCGCGACGGCCGGCGGCGACCAGGAGGCCTTTGCTCGTCTCTACGACCGGTTTGCGCCACGGGTCTTCGGACTGGTCCGGAAGGTCGTGCGCGACCCCGGACTCAGCCAGGACACGATGCAGGAGGTCATGACCGAGTTGTGGCGGACCTCGCCGCGCTTCGACCCCGACAAGGGCAACGCGGTCTCGTGGATCCTGACACTGGCCCATCGCCGAGCCGTGGACGCGGTGCGCCGCGAACAGTCGGCCCGCGACCGGGCCGACACCGTCGGTCGCCAGGAGGACGCCGCGCGTCCCTTCGACGACGTCTCGGAGGCCGTGACCATGGCTGACGAACACTCGCAGATCCGCAAGGCGCTCGATGCGCTGACCGACCTCCAACGCCAAGCCATCGAACTCGCCTACTTCCAGGGGATGACCTACCGCGAAGTCGCCGAGAACCTGGGCGTGCCGCTGGGCACCATCAAAACTCGAATGCGCGACGGCATGATTCGTCTGCGCGACACCATGGGGGTGGCGACATGACTCCCGACAACTTCACGCTCGACGACACGACGACCCCGCACGAGTTCGCCGGTGCCTACGCACTGGACGCGCTCCCCGCCGACGAGGTCGCGATCTTCGAGGCGCACCTGGCCTCCTGTGCCGACTGCACCGACGAGGTCGCGTCCCTGCATGACGTGGCCGCCACGCTCGCCACGTTGACGAGCGAGGAACCGCCCGCGGCGATGCGTGCCTCGGTCCTGGCCGCCGTCATGCAGGTGGAACAGGTCGCGGCACCGCGCGCGGCGACCACCACGACGACGGTGTCGTCCGCCCCGACCGCTGCACCGGCAACGGCCGAGGCCGCACCCGGCAACGTGGTGTCGCTCGACGAACACCGTCGTCTCCGCCGCACCACGCGGCTGGTGACCAGCCTCGCCGCGGCCCTCGCCCTGGTGCTCGGCGGCGTGGGCCTGTGGGCCAACGGCCTCGACACGCAGTTGCGAAGTCGGGACCAGGCCAGCGAGCAGTTGGCGTCGGTGCTGAACGCACCCGATGCGCGCGTGCTGACCGCCGAGGGATCGAACCTGGTCCTGTCGTCCTCCGCACAGCAGGCCGTCTTCGCGGCCGGATCGCTGGACGCACCGGACAGCTCGTCGGTGCTGCAGATGTGGGTCATCGACGACTCCGGCCCGATCTCGGCCGGACTGGTCAGCGACCCCGGCCAGCCGGCCCTGCTCGACATCCCGGTGCCGTCCGGTGCTGCCGTGGGCGTCACCGTCGAACCAGCGGGCGGGTCCGACCAGCCGACCACCGAACCGGTCGTGGTCTTCCAGACCTGACCGGCCTTCCCTCGAACGCCGCCGACCCTCGGGTCGGCGGCGTTCGTCGTGTCAGGCGGCATCGTCCGGGGCGGCCGTCGCAGACATCTCCTCCGGCACCCCGGCGCCCATCGCGTGCACGCCCCCGTCCACGTGGATGATCTCGCCCGTGACGGCCGGCATCCAGTCGCTCAGCAGGGCGACGATGTTGCGTCCGACGGGTTCGGCGTCCTTCACGTCCCACGGCAACGGTGAGCGCCGGCTCCAGACGTCGTCGAAGGACGAGAAGCCGTCGATCGAGCGTGCCGCCATCGTGTTGATCGGCCCTGCCGCGATGAGGTTGACGCGGATGCCGTCGGGACCCAGTTCGCGGGCGAGGTAGCGCGACACCGACTCGAGCCCGGCCTTGGCCACGCCCATCCAGTTGTAACCCGGCCACGCCACCTGGGCGTCGAAGTCCAGGCCCACGATCGACCCGCCGCCGGCTGCCACCAACAGCGGCCGGAAGGCCCGCGCCAGCACCGCCAGCGAGTACGTCGACACGTGCATGGCCGTGGCGACGTCCTCCCACGGCGCGCCCAGGAAGTCATCGCCCAGGCACGACGCCGGTGCGAACCCGATCGCGTGCACCACGCCGTCCACGTGGCCCCATCGGTCGGTCAGGTCGGCCACGGCCGCCTCGACGTCGTCCGGCTGGGTCACGTCGAGTTCGAGGATGTCGGGGCGTTCGGGCAGGCGCTTGGCGCTGCGCTCGGTCAACTTGCGCCCACGGCCGAACCCGGTCAGCACGATGTCGGCCCCCTGTTCCTGGGCCAGGCGCGCGGCCTGGAAGGCGATGGATCGGGGGTCCAACACGCCGGTGATGAGAATCTTCTTGCCGTCGAGGAGCATTCGGGTTCCTGTGGTCGGGGGACGTCGCGGGTTCGTGGGAAACGGCGGTCTGGTGGGGGCCGGTCAGGTCGGTGGCGGGCCGATCGGGCTGGGTGGTGCGGGTGGTCCGACCACGACGGCCATCGCCATGCCGCCGTCGTGGGACATCGACACCGACAGCGGCGACAGTTCCCCGTCGACGAACAGGCGGGGGGCACCGTCGGGTTCGCACCGCACCTCCACGGCGGTGAAGCCCAGTCGGAGGTTGCCCAGCGCCTTGCGGGTGGCCTCCTTGGCCGCGAAGCGGGCGGCCAGCCGTTCCAGTTCGACCTCCGAGCCCTCGGGCACGCCACCCCGACGCGCGTCGGCCAACTCCACGGCGCTGAACACGCGGGTGCGCATCCCGGCGCGCCGGGTCATCGCCGCCCGGAAGCGCTCGATGTCCACCAGGTCACATCCCACCTGCACCGTCAGTACCACCCCTGGTCGCCGGGACCGGGGTCCGCTCCGTCCGGCCCACCGACGGGCGCGAACGCCATGGCGGCCTCGGCCTCCGCGAGGTCGGCCAGGATCTCGTGGAGGTGGGCGTTGAAGCGCCGGCGTGACGCCGGCGTGTCCACCGGCGGCGCCAGCCGTTCTCCGAAGCGGATCCGGACCGGTCCGCCGAACGGCTTTGGCTTGTGGCCCGTCGGCCACACGTCGTAGGAGCCCACGACCGCGGCCGGGACGACCGGGACCTGCAGTTCGGCGGCCAGCCGGGACACGCCCGACCGGGGCCGGTAGACCCGCCCGTCGCGCGACCGGGAGCCCTCGGGGTAGACCACGACGGCCTCGCCACGATCGAGCAGGGCGCGGATCTTGTCCAGGGCGCCGGTGTCGGCGTGACCGCGGCGGACCCCGACCATGCCCAGCTTCGGGAGCATCGGCCCGAGCACCGGCCAGTGCTCGAGCCGCTCGTCGCCCAGGAAGTAGACCGGACGGTGCAGCGCAGCACCCAGGGCCATGGAGTCGGCATGCGATGCGTGGGTCGACGCGATCAGCACCGCTCCCGTCGCCGGCACATGGTGTTCGTCCATCACCCTCAGGCGCAACCAGGCCTGCAGGGTCGGTCGTACGACGGCGCGCGCCAGGGAGCGTGCCCCCGGGACCACGACGTCGATGGTGAACTCGCCGTCCCCGGCGTCCACGTGGGACTGCCCAGCTGCCACGACCGGCTCCTGCCGACGACGGGCCGCCCCCTACTGGGGGAGGTTGTCGTGAACGTAACCCGGCTCGCGGCCCCCGCGCAGGGAACCGAGCAGGGTGACCAGGGCACGGCGGGTGTCGGCCGGGTCGATGATCTCGTCCACCGACCCCCGGCGCGCGGCCAGGTCGACCTGCATGGCCTCGGACCGGTACGAGTCGATCAGGTCGTCCCGGCGCGACGGGTCGTCCTCGATCTGGCGCCGGAAGATCACGTCGGCGGCCCCCTCGGCACCCATGACGGCCAGTTCGGCGTTCGGCCACGCGAGCACGGCGTCGGCGCCCAGCGAGCGCGAATTCATCACGATGTAGGAGCCGCCGAAGGCCTTGCGCAGCACCACCGTCACCCGTGGCACGGTGGCCGACGCGAACGCGTGCAACAGCTTCGCGCCCTTGCGGATGACCCCGTTGTACTCCTGGGCGGTCCCGGGCAGGAAGCCCGGCACGTCCACCAGCACGACCAGCGGGATCCCGAACGCGTCGCAGAAGCGCACGAAGCGGGCGCCCTTCTCGGAGGCGATCAGGTCCAGCACCCCGGCCAGCCACTTGGCCTGGTTGGCGACGATGCCGACGGTCTCGCCGTCGATCCGGGCGAACCCGATCACCAGGTTGGCGGCCCAGTCGGGCTGCACCTCCAGGAAGTCGCCGGCGTCGACCAGGCCCCCGATGACGTTGCGGACGTCGTAGGGCTGACGGCCCTCCTTCGGCACCACCTCGTTCATGTCCACGTCCAGCGGTGGGCGCGCGTCGACCGTGGGCGTGCGGGCGGCGGCCGACTGGGGCAGGAAGTCCAGCAACCGTCGCGTCAGTTCGAAGGCTTCGGCGTCGTCCTTGACCACGAAGTGGCACACGCCGGAGCGGCTGCCGTGGACCTCGGGGCCACCCAGTCCGCGCGAGGTGACTTCCTCGCCCGTGACGGCCTTGACCACCCGCGGCCCGGTCAGGAACATGTAGGCCTCGTCGCTCATGACGACGAAGTCCATGAGGGCGGGCGAGTACACCGCGCCGCCGGCACAGGGCCCCAGGATCAGGGCGACCTGCGGGACCCGCCCGGACGCCGCGACATTGGCGGAGAAGACCTGGCCGTAGCCGTCGAGGGCGGCGACGCCTTCCTGGATGCGGGCGCCGCCGGAGTCGTTGATGCCCACGACCGGCACGCCGCCCTTGATCGCCTTGTCGATGGAGCGCGCGATCTTGTCGGCGTGCGCTTCGCCCAACGAGCCCCCGAGCACGCGCCGATCCTGCGCGTAGACATTGACCGGCCGACCACCCAACCGCCCGGTCCCGGCCACGACCCCGTCGGTCTCCGGACGTCGATTTTCCAGCCCGAACGCGGACGCACGGTGGCGACGTCGCGATCCCAGTTCCAGGAAACTGCCGGGATCCAACAGCCGCTCCAGGCGTCCCCGGGCGTTGTCACCGGCCTGCAGGGCGGACGGGTCGACGGCGGGTGCCTCGGCGGCGGGGACGTCGCTCACGGCGTGCTCCTGGTCGGATCGGTTGGTCGGATCGGTCGGTCGGTCCGGTGGTTGGCGGGCGGGCGAGGTCAGGCGATGAACACCAGGCTGGCGTTTTGGCCCCCGAAGCCGAACGAGTTGCTCATCACGGCGCGGATGGCCATCGAGCGGGGCTCACCGATGACGACGTCGGCGTCGATCCCGGGGTCGACCGTGTCGGTGTTGGCGGTCGGTGGCACGGTGTCGGTGGCGATCGCCTGGAGGGCGAAGATCGCCTCCACCGCACCGGCGGCACCCAGCAGGTGGCCGGTCACGCCCTTGGTGGAGGCCAGCGCGGGCCGGTGGTCACCGAAGACCTGGCCGACCGCGTACGCCTCGGTCTTGTCGTTGAGCGGCGTCGAGGTCCCGTGGGCGTTGATGTGGTCGATCTCGGCCGGGTCGAACCCGGCGTCGTGCAACGCCCGCTGCATCGCCAGGATGGCACCGCCACCGTCTTCCGGTGGGGCGGTCATGTGGTGGGCGTCGGCCGAGGCCCCCGCGCCGACCAGGCGGCCGAAGATCGTGGCCCCGCGGCGCTCGGCGTGCTCGACGGACTCGAGGACCACGACAGCGGACCCCTCCCCCATCACGAACCCGTCGCGGGCGACGTCGAAGGGACGCGACGCCGACGCCGGGTCGTCGTTCTTGGTCAAGGCGCCCATCTGGGCGAAGGCGGACATGGCAAGACCGGTGATGCCGGCCTCGACACCGCCGGCGATGACCATGTCGGCCTGGCCACTGCGGATGAGGTCGCGGCCGATGTGCATCGCGGAGGCACCGGCGGCACAGGCCGTGTTGACGGTCATGTTGGGACCACGCGCACCGGTGCGCATCGAGATGACACCGGCGGCCGTGTTGGACAGCATCTTGGGGATGAACATCGGGCTGACCCGGCGCGGGCCCTTCTCGATGTAGTTGGGATACTCCGATGCCCACGTCTGGGCGCCCCCGATGCCCGAGCCCAGCAGCACGCCGACGCGGTCCCGTTCGACCCCGTCAGCCAGTCCGCCCCCGAATGCCGGATCGTCGCCGTCAGCCAGCAGCCCGGCGTCGGCCAGGGCCTCGGCCGCGGCAACCATGGCCAGGTGGGCGTAGCGATCGAGCCGACGCGTGGTGCCGCGCCCGAACTCGGCGTCCGGGTCGAAGTCGGGCACCATGCACGCCAGCGTGACCGGCGTGTCGTCGGTGGTGAACTGGGGGTGGGGGGCCGCCGCCGACACGGCGGACAGGACACCCTGCCAGGCCTCGTCGACTCCACGGCCCGCGGGGCTGATGATGCCCCGTCCGGTGATCACGACGTCGGTCATGTCCAGCAGCCTCGCTCGGTGGTGGTCAGGTGGATGGTCGGCCGGGGGGTGGCCGACCCGGTCATTGTTGCTTGCTGTCGGCGAGGTCGACCGCGTCACCGACGGAGACGACGTCCTCGAGCTCGTCGTCCTCCAGGGTGATGCCGGTCTTCTCCTCCAACGCCAGGGTCAGGTCGACGACGTCGAGCGAGTCCAGCCCCAGGCCCTCGAAGGTCGCGTCGCGTGTGACCTCGTCGGCGGGGATGTCGAAGTCCTCGGTGAGGATCTCGGTGAAGGTGGCCATGATGTCGTGTGCCATGAGTGGTGCTCCTCGGTGATGTCGGCCGGTATGGCCGACGGCTTGGTCGGGTGACTGTCAGGTTGGCAGGCGATCGCGGTGGTCGTGTCGTTTCGCGGGGTCCGTTCGGTCGGGCCCCGGACGTCGGGTCGGTGACCTGTCAGATCGCGGCTCCACCGTCGACGGGCAGGACCGTCCCGGTGATGGCCGCCGCGGCCGGTGAGGCCAGGAAGGCGACCGCCGCCGCGACCTCATCGGCGTGGACCGCGCGCCCGATCGGGGCGAGGTCGCGCAGGGCCTCGCGGGCCCCGTCGGCCAGGTCGGCGGTCATGGCGGTGTCGACGAAGCCGGGGGCGACGGCGTTGACCGTCACGCCCTTGCGCGCGACCTCGCGGGCGGTGGACTTCGTGAACCCGATCAGGCCCGCCTTGGCGGCCGCGTACAGGCTCTGACCGGCGTTTCCCCGCAGGGCGACGATCGACGAGATGTTGATGATCCGGCCGTAGCGCGAACGCATCATGGGTCGGATGGCCGCTTTCGTGGTCAGCATCGCGCCGCGGAGGTTGATCGCGAGCGTGCGATCGATCCGATCGGCGTCCAGGCGCAGCAACAGGTCGTCGTCGGCGATGCCGGCGTTGTTGACCACCACCGCCAGGGTCCCCGCGTCGGTGGCCGTGGCGACGGCCGCCGTGATCGAGTCGGGGTCCCCGACGTCCACGTGCAGGACGTCCGCCGACGCGCAGGAGGCGGCGACGTCGGCGGCCGCCTGGGCGTTGCCGCGGTAGCCAACGAGCACGTGGTGCCCGTCGGCGGCCAGCGCACGACAGATCGCGTCGCCGATGCCGCCACTGCCCCCGGTCACGAGGGCAACGGGGTCATCGGGGCCGGTCGGTCGATCGTCGGTCATCGGGTCCCCCAGGTCAGCAGGCACGAGCCCCAGGTGAGCCCGGCCCCGAAGGCGGTCAGCAACAGGCGGTCACCGTGTTCCAGGCGGCCGTTGTCGCGGGCGTCAGCCAGTGCGAGCGGGATCGAGGCCGCCGAGGTGTTGCCGTGCAGGTGCACGGTGGTGTGGCAGCGCTCGCCGGGGATGCCGACCTTGTCGGCCACGGCGTTCAGGATGCGAATGTTGGCCTGGTGTCCCACGAACAGGTCGACGTCGTCGGGCCCCAGGCCGGCAGCCTCCAGCACGGCCAGCGACGACGCCGACATGTGGGCCACGGCGAACCGGTAGATCTCGCGCCCCCGCATGGTCATGAAGTTGCGGCGTTCGCCGATGTTGTCGGCGGTGACCGGTTCACGCGTGCCGCCGACCGGCGTGTACAGCGAGGTCGGGTCGGACCCGTCGGCACCCAGGTCGAACGGTCCCAGTTCGCCGTCGTCATGGCTGTCGAGCACCACCGCCCCGGCCCCGTCCCCGAACAGGATCGCGACGTTGCGGTCGTGGGGGTCGATCGCGCGGGTGAAGGCCTCGGCCCCGATCAGCAGGACCGGACCCGATCCCGTCACCAGCAGGCCGGCGGCCTGGCGCAACCCGTAGACGAAGCCCGAGCAGGCGGCGTTGACGTCCAGCGCCGGGACCGTGATGCCGAGGTTGTCGGCCACGATCGGCGCGACCCCGGCGACGAGGTAGTCGGGGGTCGTGGTCGCCACGAGCACCTCCCCGATGTCCTCCGGGGCGAGCCCGGCGTCGTCCAGGGCCACACGGGCGGCGCGGGTGGCGAGGTCTGACGTGGCATCGTCGGGGGCCAGTCGGTGGCGCTGCTGGATCCCCGTGCGGGTACGGATCCACTCGTCAGTGGTGTCCAGCACCTCGGCGAGATCGTCGTTGGTGACGACCTCGTCGGGCAGGAACGACCCCAGGCCGAGCACGGCGATGGGGAGGGAACCCGGGATCCGGGTGGGACTCGGTGCGGGGCTCACGAGAGGACTCACTGGTGGAGGGTGGTGCCGGGTGGCGGAGGCGGGGCTCAGGCCCGACCCAACCACAGGACGCCGTCGCCCGCCAGCACCGGCTGTGCCAGTGCTGCCAGCGCACCGGCGATGCGACCACCGTTGGGCGAGCGGATCTCGATGTCGCGTCCACCGGACTCGACCGTGGCCACGACCTCGCCCGGGACCACGTCGGTGCCGGCGTCGGCGAGCGTGCGGACCCGGCCGTCGACCGGCGCGGTGACGACGGTGCAGTTGGGGATGGGGATCATGGTGTGCTCCTGGTGGATGCCGGGTGGTGCCGGGGTCGTGCGGTGGTGCTCGCGGATCGGTCGTGTCCTGGCGCCGTCAGGCGCGGGCGGGATCGGGTTGGGGGGCCAGGTGGGCGACGACGGCGTCGACGTCCTCCGGACCGGCAACGGTCAGGCAGGTCAGGTCGCGCACGGTGCGCTTGGCACAGCCGGCAAGGATGCCGCCGGGGCCGCACTCGACCAGCAGGTCGACCCCGTGGTCGGCCAGCGCCTCCTGCAGATCGACCCACATGACCGGGGAGAGGATTCCCTCGACCAGGCTGTCGGCGACGGCGCGGCCGGTGGTGCGCTCCCGTCCGTCCATGCCGGACAGGAACGTGGGACCGGGGTCGTGCAGGTCGACGTCATCGAGGACCGCGCGGACGCGGTCCACGGCCGGGGCCATGGCGGCGGAGTGGAAGGCGCCCTCGACGTCCAGCACCTTCGCGCGGCCGCCGGCCTCGCCGGCGGCAGCGACGACCTGGTCGACCGCGTCGGGGGGACCGGCCACGACGACCTGCCCGGGGGCGTTGTTGTTGGCCACGGCGGCGTCGGGGACCTGGTCCACGAGCGCCTCGACCCGGTCGAGGTCGAGCTTGAGGATGGCGGCCATCGTCCCGGGCGACGCCGCGCAGGCATCGCCCATGCTGGCACCCCGCTCGGTCACCAGGCGGGCGCCGGACGGGCGGTCGAGCACGCCGGCCGCAGTCGCGGCCGTCACCTCGCCGAGGCTGTGCCCGGCGACGACGTCGGGGTGGACCCCGGCGGTGGCGAGCGCGTCGAAGGCCGCCAGCGACGCCGCCATGATCGCCGGCTGTGCCAGGGCGGTCGAGGCGGCGCAGGCATTCGCGTCGTCGGCCCGCTCCCGCAGGTCGTCGATGCCCGCGGCCCCGACCTCGTCGAACGCCGCGCCCGCCGGGTCGTCGCCCCACACCGCGGCCATGTCGGGCCGCTGGGCGGCCTGGCCGGGGAACAGGAAGGCGATCGTGGTCATGGCGGGTGCCGGATCTCGGGGTCGGGTTTCGTCGTGACTGCCAACGAACTTGAAGTTGACATCAGTGTCAATATTGACACTGATGTCAACAGGATGCAAGGAAGCAGACCCGTCGAACGACCACCACCAGCCGTCCACGGCCCACCGGGCGCGGTCTTGTGGGACCTTCACACGGAAAACGCGCGCTCCCCCGGCGGTGCGGGGAGCGCGCGGATCCGGCGCGATGGGTCCGGACGAGGGCCCGGCGACGGGCGCTATCGCAACGAGACCACCCGGTGGTCGTCGGCGCCGATCTCCTCGGCGATGGCCGCCATCGTCGGATCGTCGACCTCGTGGTCGAGCGACAGCGCCATCACGGCGTGGTCGGCGTCCAGCCGGCCGACCTGGGCCGAGGCGATGTTGACGTCGGCCGCGCCCAGCAGGGTGCCGACGGTGCCCATCACCCCGGGCCGGTCGCGGTAGCGCAGGAAGGCCATGCGATCGGCCGGTTCCACGTCGAGGTTGGAGTTCCACACCTCGACGAAGCGCAGGCGCCCCGAGGGCTCCAGCACGGTGCCCGCCACCCGGACCTCGCGCCCCTCGCGATCGGTGCCGACCACGCGCAACAGCGAGTTGTACGTCGGGGACTCCGAGCCGGTCGTGTGGCGCAGTGCCACGCCGCGGTCGGCCGCCACGTGCGGGGCGTTGACGAAGGTGATGGGCTGCGAGGTGCCGGCGCCCAGCAGGCCCTTCAGCACGCTCAGCCCGATCACGCTGGTGTCGATCGTCGACAGCGCCCCGAGGTACTCGATCGTGATGTCCCGGCCCAGGCCACCGGTCAGCCCTGAGTACAGGCGTCCCAGCACCTCCCCCAGTTCGAGGTACCCGGTGAAACGGGGCTCCACGGGACCACCCTGGACGTTGACGGCGGTCGGCACGAACTGGCCGTCCAGCGCAAGGTTCACGGCTTCGGCCATTTGGGTGCCGGCCTTGTCCTGGGCCTCGGCGGTGGAGGCCCCGAGGTGGGGCGTCACGACCACGTTGTCGAGCTTGAACAGCGGCGACTCGGTCGTGGGCTCGGTGGCGAAGACGTCGACGGCCGCACCCGCGATGGTGCCGTCGGCCAGCGCCTCGGCGAGGTCGGCCTCGACCACGATGCCGCCGCGGGCGACGTTGACCAGCCTCGCGGTCGGCTTCATCATCGCCAGCCGGGTGCGGTCCAGCAGGCCGATGGTGTCGGCGTTCTTCGGGAGGTGGATCGTCACCACGTCCGCGACGCCCAGCACGTCCTCCACGGTGGCCAGCAGCGACACGCCTTGCCGCGCGGCCCGCTCGGGGGCGATGAACGGGTCATAGGCCACCAACTCCATGCCGAAGCCCGCGGCTCGCTCGGCGACCAACGCGCCGATCCGCCCGAACCCCAGGATCCCCAGGGTCTTGCCGTAGAGCTCGGTCCCCTTCCACGCGGACCGTTCCCACGATCCGCCGACCAGCGCCCTGTGGGCCTGCGGGATGTTGCGCGCCAGTGCCGCGATCAGCGCCATCGTGTGCTCGGCGGCCGAGATCACGTTGGACTGGGGCGCGTTGCACACGATCACGCCTGCCGCCGTGGCGGCCTCGACGTCGACGTTGTCCAGCCCGACGCCGGCGCGCCCGATGACCTTCAGGCGCGGTGCCGCGGCGATGATGTCGGCGTCGATCATGGTTGCGGACCGCACCACGATGGCGTCGTAGTCCGCGACGTCGGACAGGATCTCGTCCTTGGCCCGGCCGGTCTTCACGTCGACCTCGTGGTCGATGGCCAGGGCGTCGATCCCGGCCTGGGACAGTTGGTCGGCTACGAGGATGCGCACGGCAGTGCCTGTCTGGTCGTGGTGGTGGAGGAGGAGGAGGAGGTGACCGCGGGGCGGCCGGGCGGGCGGCGAGGGGAGGCGCCGACTTCAGGCGGTCGGGAGCGTGGGCCCCGTGGGCAGGTCGTGGGTGTTGATCATCATGGGCGTGGCCACGGCGACGTACTCCAGTACGGCCGTCGTGGCGTCCTCGGGCCAGTTTCGGGCGTGGACCGCGGCGGTCATGTGGGTCGCCCACCGTTGCGCACCGTCGCGGGTGACCCGGAACGGGGCGTGGCGCATGCGCAGGCGCGGATGGCCGTGCTCGGCCGAGTAGACGTTCCCGGCCCCGAAGTACTGCGCCAGGAACAATGCGAGGTGGGTCTTGCCGGGCTCGAGTTCGTCCGGGTACAGCGACCGCAGTGGCGGGTCGCCCTGCACCCGGGCGTAGAAGTCGTCGACCAATTCGGCGAACGCCTCGGCCCCACCGACGCGGTCGGCGACGTTGAAACTGGGCTGCACGGTGGGATTCCCCGGTCGGCGACGGCGCACGGCACGTCGGCGACGGTATCGACGGCGTTCGAGGGCGTGTCTCCACGACCTCGGTGCACAACCCATCCGGGAGACACACCCTGGCCCCGAACCGCGCGGACAACGAACATCCGTGCGCGGTGGAACCACGGCGTAGGCTCGATGGCATGACTGCCCCATCACCCGACCACGCCGCCGAGGACCCGGGCGATCCGCCGTGGTCCGACGTCCCGGACGATCCGGCCGTCGCGCTGGTCGACCGGCGCGAAGCCCTGGACGTGCTGGTCGCGGAACTCCGGCGAGCCTGGCGCTCGTTCGACGCGGCTCGGCCGGCCGAGCCCGTGCTCCCGGCGGAGTTGCGCCACCGCTTCGACGCCGACCTGCCCGAGGACGGGGACCGGATCGCCGAGGCCATGGCCGACGCGGCCCGCGCACTGGACGCCTCGGTGTCGCCGTCGCGTCCGCTGATGCTGGGCTACATCCCGTCCACCGGGCTGGAGGCCGGGGTGCTGGCCGAGTCGCTGTGCGCGGCATACGACGTCAACATGGCGGCCTCCGCCGGTGCGATCGAGCACGTCGTCGAACAGACCCTGCGCTGGATGGCGACTTTCGTCGGCTTCCCACTGGCCGAGGGCGTGTTCACCTCCGGGGGCATGACGTCCAACCTGACGGCCGTGCTGGCCGCCCGAGAACACGCCCTGCCGAGCAGCCGCGTCGACGGCGTCCGCGCCGGTACCAGCGCCGTCTACGTGTCCGCCGAGGCCCACCACTCGGTCGTGCGCGCGGTCGAGGTGGCGGGACTGGGCCGGGCCTCGATCCGAAGCATCCCGCTGGACGACCAGCGTCGGATGCGGGTCGACCTGCTGGCCGCCGCGATCGACCGGGACGTGGCGGCGGGCACGACCCCGATCGCGGTGGTGGCCACGGCCGGGACCACGCTCACCGGTGCCGTGGACGACCTCGACGCGATCGCCGACGTCTGCGAGCCACGCGGCCTGTGGCTGCACGTCGACGGGGCCTACGGGGCCCCGGCGGCAGGATCACGCGTCCGAAGCCACCTGTTCACCGGGCTGGCCCGGGCCGACTCGCTGACGATCGACGCGCACAAGTGGATGGGGGTCCAGAAGGCGTGCTCGATGGTGCTGCTGTCGCGCACCGGTGCGCTGGCGTCAGCGTTCCGCCACGAGGAGTCCTACATGCTCCACGAGGAGGACACCTCGCACCACGTCGACCGCACGCTGGAGTACTCGCGACCCGTCCGGGCGTTGAAGCTGTGGCTGGCGATGCGTACGCACGGGGCTCGCCAGTACCGCGACTGGCTCGACCACACGGTGGCGCTGGCCGAGGACCTGGTGGCACGCCTGCGGGCGGCCGACGACTTCGAGGTGCTGCACGACCCGCCGTTGACGACCATCTGCCTGCGCCACCGACCACCGGATGCCGACGTCGACCTCGACCTCCACAACGCCGCGCTGGCCCGCGCCGTCGTGGCCGACGGTCGCGCCTACCTCGCCCCGGCCGTCCTGGACGGGCGGGTCTGCCTGCGCGTGACCCTGGTCAACTTCCGCACGACCCACGCCGACCTCGACACCCTGCTGACCACGATCCGCGACTGCGCCGCCGTGATCGCGGACCGGGCCCCCGCCACCTGAGGCGACGGCGGTCGGTCGCCGTGATCAGCCGGGACGGCCGTCGATCTGGTCGACGTGGTGGTCCACCGCATCGGGGGCCCGGCGACCAATCTTCTTCTCCGGGCCGTGGTCGCGGCCTGCAGCGTCGGTCACGGCGACGACGTGCCGGTCCCGTCCGCAGCGGGGCCGGGCGGGGACGGCGGCGAGGAGGCCGGTCCGGGGCGGGTCGCCGCTGGCGGCGGTGGCGGCGGTGGCATCGTTGGGTGGTCGGCGCCCGACGCTGCGGATGCCGAGGGCGCGGGCGGTGGCGGTGAGTCAGGGGCCGGCGGCGTCGGCGTCGTCGACGCCGCGCCGCTGGAGAACGCGCGGCTGATGCCGTCCTCGGCCTTGCGCAGACCCTGTTCGGCCTTGTCGCGATACTCGTCGAGCTTGCCGGACTCCTCGAGCTCCCGGTACTTCGCCTGCGCCCGGTCAGCGGCCTTCTTCGCCTCGTCGGCGGCCTGTTGCGCCGCCTCCCTGGCCTTGTCGAGGAATCCCATGTCTGTGCCTTCCCGTGTCCGACGTGCGCGTGCCCACCTGTGCGACCAGCCAACCCGACCGAGGCCGATCGGACCACCCGGCGCCCGGCCTGATGGGGCTCAGTCCCGTTGGGGTTCGGGACGGCCGGGGTGGCCGTCGAAGCCGTGGCCGCGCTTGGGGACCAGCACGGCGCGGGTGAACTCGCACACCACGACGCCGTCCTGGTTGTAGCCGATGGTGCGGACCCTCACGATGCCCCGATCGGGCTTGGACCGCGACTCGCGCACCTCCAGGACCTCGGTCTCGGAGTAGATCGTGTCGCCGTGGAAGGTCGGGTTGGCGTGCGTGAGCGACTCGACCTCCAGGTTGGCGATCGCCCGGCCCGACACGTCCGACACCGACTGTCCCAACACGATCGAGTAGACGAGGTTGCCGACCACCATCGCCCGTCCGTGCGGGGTCGTCGCCGCCGCGTAGTTGTCGTCGCTGTGCAGCGGATGCTGGTTCATCGTGATCGAGCAGAACAGGATGTCCTCGGCCTGGGTGATGGTCTTGCCGGGCCAGTGGCGGTAGACGTCGCCGACCTCGAAGTCGTCGAGGTATCGGCCCCATTGGCTGGTGCGGTCCTGCGTCGGCATGCCGGGCTCCCGGGGTCGGAGGGGTGGTCTCGGGGAGGACGATAGCCCCGGGCAGCACGTGGACCGCCGGCCCGGCATGCTGGCACCATGCGGACGTCGATGATGAAGCACGGGTTGGCAGCGGTGGCGATGGCCACCGTCGTGGCCGCCTGCGGGACGCCGAGCGACGCACCCACGACCCCCGATCCGTCGCCGGCCGTGGGCCCCTCCCCCGCCGGGGACCCGTTGGTCACCTCCGAGCCGTCGAACGCGCCCCCGTCGAGCGGGTCGGCATCGGTGGTCCCGAGCCCGTCGCCCACGATCGACCTCGGGACCCGGCCGGAACCCGCCATCACGGACCCGACTCGGCCGTAGAGGCCCTCGTCCGACCAGCGCGTCCCACGCCGGACACGACGGAGGGACGCCCAAATCGGGCGTCCCTCCGCTTCCTGCGTGGCCGTGTCCGGGCTCAGCGGCCGCCGGGCTGCAGCACGCCGTTGACCGTCAGGTCGTACGGCGCGTACTTGAACACCTGCTCGGTGGAGTCGTCGAGCGTCACGATCGCCGACACCACGTCGAGGTTGCGGAACTCCCGGAGCTCACGACGGGACAGGTCGACGGTTTCACCCGGGGTGACCTCCATCGTGTGCACGGCCGCAGCGGCCCCACGGCTGTTGGAGCGGTAACCGACGATGCTGAGGTTCCAGCCCTCGACCGACGGCGGGTTCAGTTCCGCGTAGGACGACAGGCCCTCGACCGTCGATCCGTCGCTGACGGTGGTGCCACCGACCGCGATGTCGTCGACGTACCAGCCCGGCAGGGCGAACGCCCCGTCGGTCATGTACCGGAACCCGATCAGGACGTCCTGGCCGGCGTAGGCCGACAGGTCGAACTCGGTCGGGATCCAGTCCGGACCCGCCGCGTTGGTCGGGTCGACGTCGCTGGGCGCGACGCTGTTGCCGCCGATGCCGGGCAACTGCTCCACGATCTGGTCGAAGTAGCCGTCACCGACCTGGGCGTCGGAGTTGGTGAGGTTGTTGGCCAGCGAGGTCCAGGTCTGGCCCTCGTCGGTCGACACCTGCACGAACCCATAGTCCCAGCCGTACTCGATCGAGAACTTCGTGTCGAAGCTCAGCGTCGGGTCGTCGCTGGGCACGGTCGTGGCGAAGGCCATCGAGTTGTCGAGGCCGTCACCCATGCCGGAGTACAGCACGGCGTCGCCACCGTCGTCGACGGAGGTCCACGGGGTCGGGTCCACGAAGGTGCTCGCGCCCGCCGTGAAGGACAACGACCGGAGGCGGTTGCCTCGGACGTAGTCGCCGTCGCCGTCACGCAGGCGGACGTAGTCCGACCCGTTCGGCGGTGCGCCCGGGGTCGAGTACGCATCGTCCTCGTCCCAGTTGATGAAACTGTCGAGGTTCGTGGCCACGTAGTCGTTCACAGTGCCGCCCCGAAGCCGGTAGCCGTTGTCGGCGAGCGGTCCGTCGAGTGCGACGGCGACGGTCCAGTCGTGCAGGAACTCCTGCGCGGTGCGGTCGTCGCCCTGGTCGGCCAACATCCCGGTGACGCCGTCGAGCCCGGCCTCGGGTGCGGCGAACAGGTACTGCAGCGCGGCCTGGCCGAACTGGCCGTAGACGTACTCCATGAAGGTGTACGCGGCGCCGTAGTCACACAGGATCTCGCCCGGGCCCTGGTCCTGCCACCACGTCAACGAGTTCTCCGGTCCGGAGTTCTCGCGCGGGGTCTGGTTGTACTGGCTCTCCTCGGCGAGGAAGCCGGTGAAGCACTGGATGTGGGAGTCGTACTCGGGCTCGTCGATCGACTGCTGCGGCTCGACGTAGCCGGTCAGGGTCTGGACCCAGTCCGACAGGCCCTCGTTGACCCAGGTGGCCTCGCCACCGACGTAACTCTGCAACAGGTGCTGCCACTCGTGGGCGAAGACGCCCTCATACAAAAACGGCCGGGCCGCGGCGCCCTGGCACGGGTCCGGCGACGAGTCGTCCGGCGGGTTCGCGCTGGTGCGGTGGAGCCAGTCGTAGGCGTCGATGGTCATCACGTTGCGGTCGAACGCGTCGTTGAAGAAGCTCGAGAAGAAGCCCGCGATGTAGGTCAGCTGCTCCTGGTCGGGCGAGGTGTAGTACGCGTCGTCGCGGACGTTGTCGATCAACGCCACGGTGCGTTGGCCGCCGTCCTCGCCGGTGGTGAAGTACCCCTCCGGGCGTTCCGACAGCCGGTCACCGAAGACCTGGTCGTCGTAGACGTCGTAGAGGTTGTTGCTGCCGTCGCGGTCGGGCGGGGTCGCCAGGGCGCCGGTCTCCAGCGGGTAGATGTTGAGGTCGAAGTCGGCGACCAGCTGGTTGGTCTGCTCGGGCGTGACCTCGACCCGGGTCTGGCCGTCGTACTCGATGGTGTTGCGGCAGTCGTCGCCGGCGTCGAACGGCAGCGTGTAGATGCCGGTCGCGTCGTCGTAGGAGGCGTTGTCGTCGATCGCGACCCACACCTCGATGTTGTCCCCCACCGCGGCCAGACGGTAGTTCTTCTCGTAGTAGCCGAAGTTGGCGCCACTGCCGGGGGTCTGGCCGAGGTCGTCGAGGCTCAGCCACTCACGCTCGGTTCCCACCAGCGGGTCGGCGGTGGCGTCCTGGGCGGGCTCGGGGCCGGGGTTGGCCGGCGGCGAGTCGTCGATGAACCCTCGCTCCCCGTCGCGGTCGGCCTTCCTGGCCTTGCGCGAGGAACTGGAGCGCGTCTCGACATCCTTTGCGGCGGCGTTGGCCTCGGCGCGTTCCTGCAGGTCGGCGAAGGCCTCGGCCTGGTCGCCGGTCAGGCGCTCGGCGATGTGGTCCTCGATCGAGGTCCCCACCTCCACGGCACCGTCGGCGGTCGCAGCGGGCCCGGGTTCCCGGGCCGCGGTGGCCGCCGGTGCGGCGGCCGCGAGCAGTCCGAGGGTCGCCAGGCCCATGGTCAGGCGATTGGTTCTCACGTGTGTCCCCTTCGAAGGATCGGAACATGCGGCAGTCCGATCCCACCCCGCCACGAGGGACCGTGTCGCACCGTAAGTCCCGGAGAGGACCCGGCAACGGTGGCCGTGCGGTCAGCGCATCACCCGAACGGTCCGTCGGAGATGCCGAGTTCCGCCATGGTCCGGTCGCGCATCTTGTACTTCTGGGCCTTGCCGGTGACCGTCATCGGCAACTCGTCCACGAACATGACGTGGCACGGGAACTTGAAGTGGGCCCCGACCGCCCGACGGGTCGCCACGGGAGCAGGAGCGGGCCGCCCGGCCGACCACCGTCCAGCGGCCGGGGTGGCGCGCGGCGGTGTGGGGCACGCTGGCGATCGCACCCGAGCGGGAGTTCCGATGGCGTCCTACACGGTCAACGACGACGGAGTCGCGCGCTGTCGCGACCTGATCGATGCACGCCAGTACGTCGTACGCAGCGAGTGGGGCGACGTCCAGCCCGACGCCGACGCCGAGAACGCCTACCTGGAGTCACACGACTGGGACGCCTACGGCGCGTGGCACCTCGCGCTGACCGAGGGCGCCACCGACGAGACCAAGTCCCGCTACGGGTTCGTCCACGGCGACTTCCGACGCGTCCACCGGATGGGCCTCATCGCCTGCCGCTACCGGGCGGCCCAGTGGGCCCACAAGGACGTCGAACTGGCGGCCCACGACCTCCTGCAGCACCTCGACGCCGCGCGTGGCTGACGACCGGTCCGCGCGGGTTGGACAGGCGTCGATCCGGCTGGGAGCATGGGGCCCATGGACCTCGACGAGTTGACCCTGCTGCGACGTGCCCGCGACCGGATGGATCGCGAGTACGCCCAACCGCTGGACGTGCCCGCCCTGGCACACGGCGCACTGATGTCCACCGCGCACTTCAGCCGGCAGTTCCGCGAGGCCTACGCCGAGACGCCCTGGTCGTACCTCATGACGCGGCGCATCGAGCGCGCCAAGGCGTTGCTGCGATGGGGAGACGTGAGCGTCACGGATGCCTGTTTCGAGGTCGGCTACACCAGCCTCGGGTCGTTCTCCGCGCGTTTCACGGAACTCGTCGGGGAGACTCCGAGTGCCTACCGGGTTCGCGACCATGGCGGGGTCGAGGCGATGTCGGTCTGCCAGGTCATGGTGTTGACCCGGCCACGCCGGCCTGCCCGGCAGTCGAGCAGTTTCGGAGAAGCATCCGTGGGCACGCCTCCGTAGGGTCGCGGGCGACACCGATCCCCGCACCCAGAGGTTGCCCACATGGCCGTTTCCATCCGCACCGTCCACGTCCTGGTCGACGACCCCGACGCCGCGCTGACGTTTTACCGGGACACCCTCGGGCTCACAGTCCAGAACGAGGTCGAGAACGAGGGCCTCCGCTGGATCACGGTGGCCACCGAGGACCAGCCCGAGATCCAGATCGTGCTGTCCCAGCCCCGCGCCGGTCGCTCGGAGTCGGACGGCGAGGCCATCGCCGCGCTGCTCGCCAAGGGCGAACTGGGCACCATCAACTTCCAGACCGACGACCTCGACGCGACCTTCGACAAGGTCGCCGGCGCACCGGGTGCCGAGGTGATCCAGGAGCCCGCCGAGCAGTTCTGGGGCGTCCGCGACGCCGCCGTGCGTGACCCCGCCGGCAACCTCGTCCGCATCGAACAGGGCTGACCCCGACCCCCCGAACCACACCCCGAACCACATCGAGTGTGCGCATCACCCCCGGATACCGGGCCGATTCGCACACCCGACGAGTTCGACCAGACGCCAGGAGGGCACATGCCCACGTTCGACCACATCGAGGTACGGGGCGCGACCCAGAACAACCTCGCGGGGATCGACGTCGACATCCCGAAGCACGAACTGGTGGTCTTCACCGGCGTCTCCGGGTCCGGGAAGTCGTCGCTGGTGTTCGGGACGATCGCCGCGGAGTCGCAGCGCCTCATCAACGAGACCTACAGCGCCTTCGCCCAGGGCTTCATGCCGACGCTCGCACGACCCGACGTCGACCTGCTCCGAGGGCTGACCGCGGCGATCGCCGTCAGCCAGGACCGGCTGGGCGGTGACAGCCGCTCCACGGTCGGCACGGCCACCGACGCGAACGCGATGCTGCGGATCCTGTTCAGCCGGCTGGGCGAACCCCACATCGGCCCGCCCAGCGCGTTCTCCCCCAACGTCCCCACGGTCCGGGCCAGCGGGGCGATCACGGTCGAGCGCGGCGACACCAAGCGCGAGCACGTGACCTTCACCCGCACCGGCGGGATGTGTCCGCGCTGCGAGGGCCGCGGCGAGGTCAAGGACCTGGTCGTGGACGAGGTTGTCGACCGCAGCAAGTCGCTGGACGACGGGGCGATCCTCGCGCCGATGTTCAACGGCGGCGGGTATGCCGAGTCCGGGTATTTCGACCCCGACAAGAAGGTCGCGGACTACACCGAGCAGGAGTGGGACGACCTGTGGAGCCGTGAGGCCACCAAGCTCGAGCGCGACGACGGCCCCAACACCACCTACGAGGGGTTGTCGGTGCGAATCAATCGCGTGTGGCTGGGTGAGCGCGCGCCCAAGCAGAAGAACATCGTGGCGTTCATCGATCGCGCCGTCGCCAACCAGCCCTGTCCCGAGTGCGACGGGACCCGGTTGACCTCCGGCGCCCGCTCGTCACTGATCGCCGAGCGCAACATCGCCGAGGTGGGGGCGATGCAGCTCAGCGACGTGCAGGACTGGCTGGCGGAGGTCGACCTCGCGGGCGTCGGGCCGCTGGCCGAGACCCTGTCGGACCTGCTCGACGCGATGGTCGACATCGGCCTGGGCTACCTCAGCCTGGACCGGGAGGCCGGGACCCTGTCCGGCGGCGAGGCCCAACGCGTGAAGATGGTGCGCCACCTCGGCTCGGCGCTGTCCGACGTCACCTACGTGTTCGACGAGCCGACCGTGGGGCTGCACCCGCACGACATCCGGCGGATGGTGCACCTGCTCCAGCAGTTGCGCGACAAGGGCAACACGGTGCTGGTGGTCGAGCACAAGCCCGAGGTGATCGTGCACGCCGACCACGTGGTCGACCTCGGACCCGGGGCCGGGTCGGCCGGGGGCGAGATCACCTACGAAGGCGACGTGGACGGGCTGCGGGCGTCCGACACCGTCACCCGCCACCACCTCGACCACCCGGGTCACGCTCAAGGACGAGGTGCGCACGGCCACCGACCACCTGACCATCGCCGACGCGACGCTCCACAACCTGAAGGACGTCACCGTGGACCTGCCGCTGGGGGTGGTCTGCGTGGTGACGGGGGTGGCGGGGTCGGGCAAGACCTCGCTGGTCCACGGGTGCATGCCCGACCGGAAGGACGTCGTGGTGGTGGACCAGGGCGCGATCCGGGGCTCGCGCCGGTCCAACGCGGCGACATACACCGGGATGCTGGACGGCATCCGCGACGCGTTCGCGGCCGCCAACGGCGTCTCGGTGTCGTTGTTCTCGGCCAACTCCGACGGTGGCTGCCCGGAGTGCAACGGCCTGGGCGAGATCCACACCGACCTGGGCATGATGGGCGAGGTCGCCACGACCTGCGAGCTGTGCGAGGGACGTCGTTTCACGGCCGAGGCCCTGCAGTACGACTACCACGGCACGGACATCGCCGAGGTCTACGGCCTGGCCGTGGACGACGCGCTGGCGTTCTTCACCGAGACCGACCTGGACGGGGTCGTGACGATCCTGCAACGGCTGTCCGATGTCGGGCTGGGCTACCTCACACTCGGCCAACCGCTCACGACCCTGTCCGGCGGGGAACGGCAGCGCCTGAAGCTGGCCGTCCACCTGGCCGGGGAGCCGTCGACCTACGTGCTGGACGAGCCCACGTCGGGCCTGCACCTGGCCGACGTCGAGCACCTGCTGGCCCTGCTGGACCGCATGGTCGAGGAGGGCAACTCGGTGATCGTGATCGAGCACCACCAGGCCGTCATGGCCCACGGCGACTGGATCATCGACCTCGGCCCGGGTGCCGGCCACGAGGGCGGCCGGGTCGTGTTCGAGGGCACCCCGGCCGACCTGGTCGCCGATCGTTCGACCACGACCGGGCGGGAACTCGCCGACTACGTCGGTGCCACCTGATCGGACCGCGCGGCCGCGGGCACCAGGGCATCAGGAGACGGTGGCCTCGGACGACGACGCCTCGTCGGACTCCGCGGCCTCGTCGGCGGCCTGGGCGTCCTGGGCCTCCTCCTGGGTCCCGGCCAGTTCCGGCGCCACCTCGCCGGTCAGGACCGGGTTGACCTCGAGCCCGGTGAGCCAGTCCCGCAGCGAGAGCGGTTCGCAGTGGGTCAGCGTCTCCAGTTGGCGTTCGCGCGTCTGGCCGAAGTTCAACAGCGTCACCACCATCACACCGCCGACGGTGTTGCCCAGCCCGACGGCCAGCACGAAGCCTGCTGCCTGGCCCCACGTCCCGACGCCCTCGACCACTCCGAAGGCGACCTCGACGAACCCGGTCACGACGTGGAACAGGCCGGCCGTCGGGATGAGCAGGAAGATCCCATAGATCAGCAGCACGCGAGCGGTGGCCTCGCGCACGCTGTGGGTCAGCCACACCAGCGCCGCCACCAGGGCACCCGCGATGATCCCGCGGGTGAACAGGTGCATCACCGGGGTCTCGAGCGCGTGGGTCGCAACCTCGACCCCCATCTCGACGATCCGTTCCTCCAGGACGCCACCCAGGGCCAGGAAGGCGCCGATCGCGCCGGCCCCGACCAGGTTCGCGACCAGCACGACCCCCCACAGGCGCAGCAACGACGGGATGCTGGCCAACCGCGTGAGGACCAGGGTCAGGGGGGTCAGGGTGTTCTCGGTGAACAGTTGGTAGCGACCCACGACCACGATCATGAACCCGATCGGGTAGAGCAGGTTGGCCGACAGCAGTTCGGGGTCGCCGACACCGGCCGCCACGGCGATGCGCCCCATGAAGACCGCCCCGAGTGCCAGGCCTGCACCGAGCCCGGAGAACCACAACTGCCGTGGGGTGCGACCGAACTCGTGCAGCGCGGTCGCGGTCAGGCGCTGGAAGGTCTCGTCTGCACTGAAGATGTCGTGGACGGCCTCGCCGACGGCCGGGGCCCCGCTCGCGGAGCGGTGCGACGCCCGGGACTCGCGGTCGCCGCGTGGTTCCGGGGCCTCGTCTCGGTCCCGACGCCGGCCGTCCTGGGTGGCCTCCTGCTGCTCCATCGAGGTTCCTGTCGGTCGGGTCGGAGGTCACCGGCCCGGACCTGCTGCCGACGGCGACAGCCTAGTTTCCGCCACCGGCATCGCGGACGTCCGGCCGTCGCGGCGGCGCGCGACCCGGGTGGGCCCGGACCCGGTCCGGCCTATCGTGGCATCCTGCCGCCACCCGACCAACCGCTCCCGGAGCCGCCATGCGCCCACCCAAGGACTTCTTCCGCCCGCTGGCCCTGGGTGCGCCGGAACCGGTGCGCGAGATCCCGTCACGGCCGTCGCGGATGATCCACTTCTTCGACCCGTCCAACGCGAAGATGGTCGCCAAGGTGGACGACATGGCGGGCAAGGTCGACATCCTGCTCGGCAACCTCGAGGACGCGATCCCGACCGAGTCCAAGGAGGCGGCGCGCGCCGGCCTGGTCGAGGTGGGCCGCACCTTCGACCACCCCGGCACGCAGTTGTGGACCCGCGTGAACGCGCTGGACTCGCCGTGGCTGGTGGACGACCTCACCACGCTGGTCGGCGAGATCGGCGACCGCCTGGACGTCGTGATGGTGCCCAAGGTCGAGGGTCCCGAGGACATCCACTACGTCGACCGCCTGCTGGCACAACTCGAGGCGAAGGCCGGGCTGGACCGCCCGATCCTGGTGCACGCGCTGCTCGAGACGGCCCGGGGCGTGGCCGGCGTGGAGGAGATCGCGCTGGCCAGCCCGCGCATGCAGGGGATGAGCCTCGGACCCGCCGACCTGGCCGCGGACCGGCGCATGAAGACCACGAGGGTCGGTGGCGGCCACCCCGGCTACCTCGTGCGCGCGGACCCACCGGTCGATGGTGACGGCACTGCCGACATGGAGGCCGAGCGGACCACCGCGCAGCAGGACCTGTGGCACCACACGGTGGCCCGCATGGTCGATGCCTGCGTGACCGCCGAGATCTTTCCGTTCTACGGCCCCTTCGGCGACATCCGCGACACCGTCGCGTGCGAGGACCAGTTCCGCAACGCGTTCCTGCTCGGGTGCGTCGGCACCTGGACACTGCACCCGGTCCAGATCGACATCGCCCGGCGGGTCTTCTCACCCGACCCGGCCGAGGTCTCCTGGGCGCGACAGGTGGTCGAGGCGATGGGCGACGGCTCCGGGGCGGTCATGATCGACGGCAAGATGCAGGACGACGCCACCTTCAAGCAGTGCCGCGTGATGCTCGCGCTGGCCGAGCAACTGGCCGAACGCGATCCCGACCTCGCTGCGGCGTACGACCTGTGAGCGCCGTCGCGCGCCCCCGCCGAAGCGTCCTGTACATGCCTGGTGCCAACGAACGCGCGCTCGCGAAGGCGGCCACCCTGCCCGCGGACGCGCTGATCCTCGACCTCGAGGACTCGGTGGCGCCGGCCGCCAAGGCCGACGGCCGCGCCCGCGTCGTCGAGGCCACCCGGTCCGGGATCCACGCGCCCCGCGAGGTGGTGATCCGGGTCAACGCCGTGGGCACCGAGTGGCACGACGACGACGTGGCCGCAGTGGCCACCGCCGACGCCGACGCCGTGCTGGTGCCCAAGGTCGAGTCCGCGGCCCAGGTCGAGGCGGTCGAGGCCGCGCTGGTCGCGGCCGGGGCACCCGACGACCTGTCGCTGTGGGCCATGGTCGAGACCCCCGCCGGGGTGCTCGACGCGCGAACGATCGCCATGGCCTCGGACCGGCTCGCCGCGTTCGTGCTGGGTACCAACGACCTCGTCAAGGAACTGGGTGCCCGCCACGTCCCCGGCCGGGCATCGGTCCTGGCCGCGCTGTCACAGGTCGTCCTGGCCGCACGGGCCACCGGGACGGTGGTGCTCGACGGAGTCTTCAACGACCTCGACGACGCCGACGGCTTCGCCGCGGAGTGTCGACAGGGCCGCGACCTGGGGTTCGACGGAAAGACCGTGATCCATCCCCGGCAACTGGCGGCCGCCAACGCGGCGTTCGGACCGACGCCCGACGAGCTCGACCGGGCACGCCGCATGATCGACGCCTTCACCGAGGCCGAGGAGCGGGGCATCGGCGTGGTGACCGTGGACGGCCGGATGGTGGAGAACCTCCACGTCGACCAGGCCCGGCGGGCCCTGGCCCAGGCCGCGGCCATCGCCGAACTGGAGGCGGGCG